>NZ_JBEXMD010000039.1:0-99382 GCF_040610315.1 Amycolatopsis sp. NPDC004169 | reverse complement strand
GTCTGGCCGGCGAGGAACCGGCAGACGCGGATGAGGAAACCGCGGTTCTCGAACGCGAGGTCCTGCGCCTCCGGGGAGGCACGCAGACCGACCCTTCGAGTACGCGGGCCGACCCTCCGAGTACGTGAACGGCCCCTTCCGGACGAGGCCCGCGACATGCGGGACCGCCGGTCCCGGCGGCGAGGATCTACCTCGGGCGGCCAAAACTGTCGGTGGCTGCCGGTAACGTAAGAACCGGGGGTCCCCTACGCGCGGGGGTTGTGGCGCTTCGCGAGCACGCGCGGAGGGCGGCGGGAAGAGCCGATCACGGCTGTGCCGGCGAGGCGGCAGCGTCCGGCCGGCCGAAACTGTCGGTGCTCTCCGGTAGCATGGAAAACGGGGGGCGCCCCCGCGGCCGGGGTGCGAAACAGCGGGCCGGGTCAGCAGGCGACGTCGCGGGCGGAGGCCAGCAGTGTCTGGTCCACCACCGGTGCCTTCGCGCCCGCCGACTGCTCGTTCCCGCCGCCGCCCTGGTGGGTCTTCGACCAGTCCGCCAGCTGCGTGATGATCTGCCGGGCCTCCGCGCGGGGCCGGAGGTCGCCGAAGAGCGTGCCCGTCACCACGTCCACGCTCGCGTCCTTGCGGTTGTCCTGGACCAGCTCCGCGCACGGCACCACGAGGCTGAGCGTCCGGGCCGCGGTGACGCCGTTCTCGCCGAAGCGGATCTGGCCGCGGCACTTGGCTTCGCGGTTCTCGTACGCCGGGTCGTTGGCCGGGTCGGCCGCGCTGGTGAAGCCGAGTTCGCGCAGCGCCGTCGTGGTGATGCCGCCCTGGCCGCGGCTGCCCGAGGCGTTGAGGACCCGGTAGGCGACCTTGTCCGGCGGGATCGGCGCGCGGTCGTCGAGCGCGTTGTGGGGCAGGCTGCTGAACGTCACGCCCGGCGGCGGGCTCGCGGGCGGGTCGCACTTGACCGCCTCGTCGATGTCGCCCTTGCCGACGGCGGCGTTCACCCAGACGACGATCGCGCCGATGGCGAGCACCCCGATGACGATCAGCGCCGGGAGCGGTTTGTGCTTGCGATACGGCCGCGCCCCACGGTCCCCGATGCCGTTCCCCGACGCCACCTGCCCGTCCCTTCCCGAACACCGAACCCGGCCGGTGCGGACCCGAGCACCGTCGTGGCCGCTCAGCCTAGGCGCTGCAGCCGGCGCGCGTCGTCCAGGGTCACCCGGCCGGTTCCCCGTGCTCAACCAGTGGTCCGCGGGCCCCGCCCGGGACCGATCCCCGTGGCAGCGATCGCACCACGCGGGGGCCGGCCGGGGCAAGCGGACACGGGTCGCGCGTGAGGTTCTCCACCCGCGGGCAACCCGAACGGACGACAACGCGTCTTACCTGCGGGTTCCCCCTGTCGGGTGACGATTCCCCGGCAATGTCTGACTCGTTGCAGAACCCGGACAGCGGTGAGCTACCCTTCCCGGGCTCCGGCCGCAGGAAGAGGCCCATAAAGAAGAGACCTCGGTCACTTCGGCCGTCGGGCACAAACAGGGGCCCTGGAACGTTGACCAGCGGCACGGCGGACTCACGGGCGTATCCGGGAGTCCGGGAAAACGACTACACAAGCTGATCGCAGGGGTGAGGGACAACATGGCTACCGACTACGACGCTCCGCGCCGCAGCGAAGCCGACGAGCTGGCCGAAGACTCGTTGGAGGAGCTCAAGGCCCGGCGGAACGAGAACCAGTCCGGCGTCGTCGACGTCGACGAGGACGCGACCGCCGAGAACTTCGAGCTGCCGGGTGCCGACCTTTCCGGGCTTTCCGGTGAGGACATGACCGTGAAGGTGGTGCCGAAGCAGGCGGACGAGTTCACCTGCTCCGTGTGCTTCCTGGTGCACCACCGCAGCCGGCTGGCCGAGGACAACGGCGGACGCCTGATCTGCCGCGACTGCGCCTGACAAGCGCGGAGGGGTTCTCGGACAGGGGACGAACAGACGCGACGGAGAGCCTCGAGGGCGACGACGGGGAGGCTCGAAGCGCGCTGGGGACAAGGGGGCCGGCCGGCAGGCCGGCCCCCTTCCACATGTCCGGGGTTCAGGCGCCCTTGAGCAGCTCGGCGACCTTTTCCGGGTGCCGGGTGCTGAACAGCCAGTACGGCGTCGGGTCGTTCGCGTCCGTGAGGTGCACCTTCACGACCGGGCCGACCCAGCCGCGGTGCAGCACGTACGCGGCTGGGTCGCCGTCGCGGCCCAGCGCCTTGCGCTTGGCCTCCTTGTCGAAGACCTCCACCTCGCCGGCGAACCGCAGCGGCAGGTGGGCGTCGCCGACCCACAGTTCCGGCTCGTCGCCGCCGGTGATCCGGACCTTCGACCGGCCCAGCGACAGCAGCAGCGCCGCGACGACCGGCAGCGCGATCACGTACGGCAGCCACGCCCGGACCCCCGGGTACCCGAGGTCGATCTCGGCCGCCAGCAGGACCGCTCCCAGCACCGGCAGCAGCCAGCCCCACCACGGGACGTACAGCCGTTCGGAGTGCCGGACCGCGGCGTTCGCGGCCGTCTTCGCTGATTCACCCACGGGTAGAGAGTAATCTCGCCGCCCGTGTCCAGCGTTCAGGTACTCCTCTCCCGGCTCGATCCGGATGTCCCGCTGCCCGCCTACGCCCGACCGGGCGACGCGGGGGCCGATCTCGTCACCACCTCGGATATCGTCCTCGGACCCGGGGAACGCGGCGTCGTCGGCACCGGCGTCGCGATCGCGCTCCCGCCCGGGTACGCGGGGTTCGTCCACCCGCGGTCGGGTCTGGCCGCCCGGGCCGGCCTCTCGGTGGTGAACACCCCGGGCACGATCGACTCGGGCTACCGCGGCGAGATCAAGGTCTGCCTGATCAACCACGATCCGGTGCACCCGCTGGAGCTGACGCGCGGCGACCGCATCGCCCAGCTGGTCGTCCAGCGGGTCGAGCACGCGGAGTTCGTCGAGGTCGCTCGGCTGGACGCGACCGAGCGGGGCGACGGAGGCTACGGCTCCACGGGTGGACACGCCACACTGGGAGCACCGGCGCTCGCCGCGAGCGCCGCCACGGGGGAAGGAACGGAGAAGTAGTGGGGATTTTCGGACGCAAGCGGCGGACCGAGGGCGGGTCCGCCGGACGGCACGCCGCGCCCGAGGCCGAAGACACTTTCGAGGACGACGCGTACGACGAGGAATCGGAGCTTTCGGACGTCTCCGACGGCCCGTTCGACGTCGCGGACTTCGAAGACGACGGCATCCCGCGGATCGACCTCGGCTCGGTGAAGGTGCCGGTGCCCGACGGGTCCCAGGTCCAGGTCGAGATGGACCCGGAGGCCGGTGGCGTGCGCGCCGTGCACGTCGTCACCGAGCAGGGCCAGATCACGGTCAGCGCGTACGCCGCGCCGCGGTCGGGTGGCCTGTGGCGGGAGGTCAGCTCCGAGCTGGCCGACCAGCTGCGCTCCGACGGCGCCAAGGTCACCATCGGCCGCGGTGTGTGGGGCCTGGAGATCTCGGCGATCATCGGCGACGTCGCCCTGCGCTTCGTCGGCGTCGACCGGCCCCGCTGGATGCTGCGCGGCGTCATCGCCGGCCCCCAGTCGGAGGCCGCGGCGGCGGTCGAGGTGCTGCGCGAGATCGTCCGGCGGACCATCGTCGACCGCGGCGACGCGCCGATGCCGGTCCGGACCCCGCTGACCATCACGCTGCCCGAGGCGGTCGCCGAGCACATCGCGGCCCAGCAGCAACAGGGCTGACCCCGCCCGCCGAAGGCCGCCACCGGCACCCGGTGGCGGCCTTCAGCGCGTCCGGAGGGCCTTGAGGAAGGCGAGGACGGTCGCCCGGCCGAGTGATTCGCGGTCGGTGCCCAGCGCCGCGAGCGTCGTCTCGCCGAGGGCCGCGCGGGGGAGCGCGCCCGCCCACTCCGCTGCGACTTTCGTCGGGTGTACCGGATCGTCGGTGCACGTGCCGACCCCGGCCGGGACGGCCAGTCCCGCGAGTTCGGCGAGGGTGGGTGACGGCCGCCCCGCCGCGACGCGCAGGCCGTCCGCCAGCCGGCCGCCGTGGCGGCGCCACGCCCGGTCCAGTTCGGCCCGCAGCCAGTCCGGGCTGCCCGCGGTCTGCGCCAGCGCGGCGTCGACGCCGGAACGGGCCACCAGATCCGCTGTCAGCGTCGCGGCGAGCGCGGCGGGTGCCGGGCCCGGGTCGCCGTTCCAGGCCGGGAGGGCGGCCAGCAGGCCCCCGCAACGGGCCGGGTGGCGGACCGCCCACTCCGCGGCGAGGTGGGCGCCGAAGGAGATGCCGCCGACGAGGAGGGTGCCGTGCTCGTCCGCGAGCGTGTCCAGGGCCGCCAGGTAGCCGTCCGCGAGCGCCCCGCCCGGGGGCGGCGGTGGCGCGATGAGCGGGACGCCGATGGCGCGCAGGGGGCCCTCGAAGACGGACCGGACGAACACCTCGTCCGAGCCGGTACCGGGCAGCAGGACCGCGGCGGGAACTCTGATTGCGGACGTCACGTTGCGATCTTTGCGCAAAGGCGTTTCCCTGGCGGGGACCGCAGCTACGCTGGAAATCGCACGGGCCGCATGCACAGTCGGGGGCCCCGGAGCACAGGAGCACCTATGTCCGCCAAAGACGGCGGCTACTTCAGCCGGTTGGTTCGCAAGCTGACCAGCGACGTCGAGGACCTCGACGCCGACGAGATGTCGATGAGGTCGGGCGCCGAGGGGGCGCAGCGGGCCTGTGACTGCCGATCCGGCGAAGAGGTCACCGTGATGGGGCGGCTCCGCAGCGTCGAGCTCTGCCCGACCAACGAGGCCGCCACGCTGGAGGCCGAGCTGTTCGACGGAACACAGGGCGTGACGCTAATCTGGCTCGGCCGCCGCCGGATCCCGGGCATCGAGCCTGGCCGGACGATCAAGGTGCGCGGCCGGATGGCCGAGCGTGACGGCCAGAAGGTGCTGTACAACCCCTATTACGAGCTCCAGAGCCCAGTGAGTTGATCACCCATCGTGACTGAACCCGCCCCGAGCGAGAAGAAGACCGACGGCGAAGAGCCGCAGCCGACCCTGCTCGAGCAGATGGGCGGGGTGTCCGGCCTGATCTACTCGTCGGTCCCGGTGATCGTGTTCGTGCTGGCGAACTCGTTCTTCGGCCTGACCGCGGCCATCTGGACCTCGATCGGCAGCGCGGTGGCCATCACCGTGCTGCGCCTGGTCCGCAAGGAGCCCCTGCAGCCGGCGATCTCGGGGTTCTTCGGCGTCGCGATCGCGGCGTTCATCGCCTACCGCACGGGGTCGGCGAAGGGGTTCTTCCTGTTCGGGATCTACGCGAGCCTGATCTACTGCGGCATCTTCGTGCTGTCGGTGGTGGTCCGCTGGCCGATCGCGGGCGTGGTCTGGAACATGCTCAACGGCACCGGCCAGGCGTGGCGGCGCGACAAGCCCTCCCGCTACGGCTACGACATCGCCACGCTGGCGATGGCGGCGATCTTCGCGGCGCGGTTCGTGGTGCAGCGCTGGCTGTACCAGGAGGACTACACGGGCTGGCTGGCCTTCGCGAAGATCGCGATGGGGTACCCGCTGTACGCGCTGGGCCTGCTGGTGGTCGTGTGGGCGGTGCGGCGGTCGGACAAGCGCCTGAAGGCGATGGCCGAGGCCGAGCCGGCCCCGGAGACCGACGCGGAGGTCGAGGCCCGGCTGCGCGAGAAGTACGCGGCCCCGGAAGCCTGACAACCCGCGCGCGTGGGGGCGCCCCCCGTTTTCGACTCTACCGGCAGGCACCGACAGTTTCGCCACACCGGCGCTCGGGACGCTGTGATGCCCCCGCAGTCACGCGTGATGCCCCGCTGATCACGCTTGATGCCCCACCAGTCACGGGTGATGCCCCGCCGGTCACGCGAGATGCCTTTCCCGTCACGTCAGATCCGGTTCTGATCACGCGAGTTCCGGGCTGAATCACGCGAGGTACGTGCTCGATCACGCGAGCCGCGCCCCTGAGCGCATGGGGCCCGCGCTGGATCAGCGCCGTCGCCGCCCGGGGCGCGCGAAATCCATGCCGTCTTCGGGCGCAGAGGGATTCCGGGCGCAGGCATGCCGGCTGCGAAGCGACACAACCCGCGCGCGAAGGGGACCCCCCCGGTTTTTACGCTACCGGCCACCACCGACAATTTCGGCCACCGCAAGCCGCGAAAAGGGCATCCGAGCCCGCGAAAGTCCCAAAATCTCGCCACGGAAAAGGCCCCCGGCGCACGCCAGGGGCCCATCCGGGCTCAGTAACCCAAAGCCGTCCGGATCTCCGGTTCCACGTCCGCCGTAGCCACGAACAGCAGCTCGTCCCCGGGCTCCAGCGGGTCCTCCGGCTGCGGCACGATCACCCGGTCACCCCGCAGGATCGTCACCAGCGCCGCATCCCGCGGCAGCGTCAGCTCGCTCACCGGCTTCCCGGCCAGCGGGGTCTCCGCCGGCAGCGTCAGCTCGACCAGGTTCGCGTTGCTCTGCCGGAACGTCATCAGCCGCACCAGGTCGCCGACGCTCACCGCTTCCTCGACCATCGCCGCCAGCATGCGGGGGGTCGAGACCGCCACGTCGACGCCCCACGCGTCGGTGAACAGCCACTCGTTGGCCGGGTTGTTCACCCGGGCCACCACGCGCCGGACCGCGAACTCCGTCTTGGCCAGCAGCGAAACCACCAGGTTCGCCTTGTCGTCGCCGGTGGCGGCGATGACGACGTCGCACTGCTCGATCCCGGACTCCTCCAGGATCGACACCTCGCAGGCGTCGCCGAGCACCCAGTCGGCCTGCTCGACCGTGTGCGGGTCGAACTGGTCGGCCTCGCGCTCGATGAGCATCACCTGGTGCCTGCCGTCGATCAGCTCGGCGGCGATGGAGCGGCCGACCGCCCCGGCGCCCGCAATCGCGACCCTCATGCCTCGTCCTCCGGTTCGCGGTGGGCCACACTGGTGACGTCGGTGACGGTGCCCGAGCGCGCGGCCACCCACACGACGTCGTCGGCCTGCAGCACCGTCTTCGTGTCGGGCAGCACGCCGGTGCCGAAGCGCATGATGAACGCCACCCGTGCGCCGGTCGCCTCCTGCAGCGACTTCACCGAGTGCCCGACCCAGCCCTCGTGCAGCGGCAGCTGCAGCAGCGCCACGTTGCCCGACGGGTCCCGCCACGCCGACGCCACGCCGTCCGGCAGCAGGGTGCGCAGGAACCGGTCGGTCGTCCACGGCACGGTCGCCACCGTCGGGATGCCCAGCCGCTCGTACACCGCCGCGCGCTTGTGGTCGTAAATGCGCGCGACGACGTGCTCGACGCCGAAGTTCTCGCGCGCGACCCGGGCCGAGATGATGTTCGAGTTGTCGCCGCTGGACACCGCCGCGAACGCGCCCGCCCGCTCGATGCCGGCCTCGACCAGCACCCGGCGGTCGAAGCCGACGCCGACGACCTGCTGGCCGTGGAAGTCGCTGCCGAGCCGGCGGAACGCCTGCTGGTTCTTGTCGATGACGGCCACCTCGTGGCCGAGCCGCTCCAGCGCAGCGGCCAGGGACGCGCCGACCCGGCCGCATCCCATGATCACCACGTGCACGCCCTGCCTCCTCCTCGGCGGTTCACCCGTCCGTCTTACCCCCGACATACCAGCGCCGAACCTACCGTGCGCCCCGACCGTTACGCTTCCGTGGTGTCGAAGTTCCCGACCGTGCTGAAACGCCTGGTCCTCGGACGTCCGTTCCGCAGTGACCGGCTCTCTCACACGCTCCTGCCCAAGCGCATCGCGCTGCCGATCTTCGCGTCCGACGCGCTCTCGAGCGTGGCGTACGCACCCGAAGAGATCTTCCTGACACTGAGCGTGGCGGGCCTCTCGGCGTACGCGCTCGCGCCGTGGATCGGCGTCATGGTCGCCCTGGTCATGCTGGTCGTGGTCGCGTCCTACCGGCAGAACGTGCACGCCTACCCGAGCGGCGGCGGCGACTACGAGGTCGCCAACACGAACCTCGGCGGCAAGTTCGGCCTGACCGTCGCCAGCGCCCTGCTCGTCGACTACGTCCTGACCGTCGCGGTGTCCACTTCGTCCGGTGTGGCCAACATCGGCTCGGCCGTCCCGTGGGTCGCGCAACACAAAGTGCTCGCGTCGATCGTCATCGTGGTCGTGCTGACGTCGCTGAACCTGCGCGGCATCCGCGAGTCCGGCAAGGCCTTCGCGATCCCGACGTACGGGTTCATCCTGGGCATTCTGGTCATGGTCGCCTGGGGCCTGGTGCAGGCGGCCACCGGCACCGAGATGAAGGCCGAAAGCGCCGGCTTCACGCTGACCGCCGAAGGCACCTTCGCCGGTGTCGGGTACGCGTTCCTGGTGCTGCGGGCGTTCTCCTCCGGCGCGGCGGCGCTGACCGGGGTCGAGGCGATCAGCAACGGCGTCCCGGCGTTCCAGAAGCCGAAGTCGAAGAACGCGGCCACCACGCTGCTGATGATGGGCCTGCTCGCGGTCACCATGCTGGTCGGCATCATCACGCTGGCCACCATCACCGACGTCAAGTTCGCCGAGGACCCGGCGCGGCAGCTCGAAGGCGCGCCCGCCGGCTACGAGCAGAAGACGATCGTCGCGCAGATCGCGCACGCGGTGTTCGCCGACTTCCCGCCGGCGTTCTACTACATCTCCTTCTCCACCGGCATCATCCTGCTGCTGGCCGCGAACACCGCGTTCAACGGCTTCCCGGTGCTGGGCTCGATCCTGGCGCAGGACCGCTACCTGCCGCGCCAGCTGCACACCCGCGGCGACCGGCTGGCGTTCTCCAACGGCATCCTGTTCCTGGCCGCGTTCGCGCTGGTCCTGATCATCGCCTTCGACGCCGAGGTCACCCGGCTCATCCAGCTCTACATCGTGGGCGTGTTCGTGTCGTTCACGGTGAGCCAGGCGGGCATGATCCGGCACTGGAACCGGTTGCTGGCCAGGGAAACCGACCCGGGCGCGCGGCGGCGGATGCGGCGCTCGCAGACCGTCAACGCCATCGGCCTGACCATGACCGCGACCGTCCTGGTGATCGTGCTCATCACCAAGTTCCTGCTCGGCGCGTGGATCGCGATCGCCGCGATGGTGGCCATCTTCGCGCTGATGACGGCGATCCGGCGACACTACGACCGCGTCGCCGACGAGCTGAAGGAGCTCGGCGACACCCCGACCGTGCTGCCGTCGCGCAACCACGCGATCGTGCTCGTGTCCAAACTGCACCGTCCGACGCTGCGCGCGCTGGCCTACGCCAAGGCGATGCGCCCGGACGTCCTCGAGGCCGTGACGGTCAATGTGGACGATGCCGACACGCGGAGGCTCACCGCCGAGTGGGACGCGCACAACTTCAAGGTGCCGCTCAAGGTCGTCGAGTCCCCCTACCGCGAAATCACGAAGCCCGTGCTCGACTACGTGAAGCGCGTGCGCGGTGACAACCCGCGCAACGTGGTCACCGTGTTCATCCCGGAGTACGTGGTCGGCCACTGGTGGGAGCAGGTGCTGCACAACCAGAGCGCGCTGCGGCTCAAGGGCAGGCTGCTGTTCCAGTCCGGGGTGATCGTGGCGAGCGTGCCGTGGCAGCTGCAGTCGTCGGCCAAGGCGGCCGCGCGGGTCCGCAACGAGCGCCCCGCCGCCGGCGACGTCCGCCGCGGGTTCTCGCCCAACGGGCAGCCGGTCGCGGCGCCGAAGCCCAAGGAGCCTGCCGAATGACCAGCTGGCTGGGCCGTGTTCTCGAAGTCGAGGTCGGGGCGGTGGCGCACGGCGGCCACTGCGTCGCCCGCGCGGAGGGCCGGGTCGTGTTCGTCCGGCACGCACTGCCGGGTGAGCAGGTCCGGGTCGAGGTCACCGAGGACAACGGCGGTTCGTTCTGCCGCGGGGACGCCGTCGAGGTGCTGTCGCCGTCCCCGCACCGGGTGGAGCCGCCGTGCCCGCTGGCGGTCCCGGGAGGCTGCGGCGGCTGCGACTGGCAGCACGCCTCGCCGGACTACCAGCGTTCGCTGAAGGCGTCGGTCGTGGCGGAGCAGCTGCAGCGGCTGGCCGGCATTGAGCGGGACGTCGTCGTGGAGGCACTGGACGGCGGGCCGCTGGACTGGCGCAGCCGCGTCCGGCTGGTCGCCGGGCGCGACGGGCGTGCCGGGCTGCGTGCCCACCACAGCCACCGGGTGGTGGCACTGGACGACTGCCCGATCGCGGTGCCCGGCGAGCTCGACGACGTCCTGGCGCGGCGCTGGCGGCCGGGCAGCGAGCTGGAGGTGACGACCGACGGCGACGGCGACGTGCACGTCCGCGAGCTGTCGACGGTGCGCGGCAAGGTCCGCGCCCGGCAGCTGACGGGCGGCGTCGCGGTCCAGCACGCGGCGGGCCGCGACTGGCGCCTCGACGCGCACGGGTTCTGGCAGGTCCACCCGGCGGCGGCGTCGACGTTCGCGGCGGTCGTGGGGGAGTGGGCGGAAGCGCCGTCCGGTGGCACGGCCTGGGACCTCTACGCGGGGGTCGGGCTGTTCGCGTCGGTGCTGGCCGCGCAGGTAGGTCCTTCGGGGCACGTGCTGGCGGTCGAATCCGGCCGCCGTGCGGTCGCCGACGGCGAGCGCAACCTCGCGGACCTGCCGCAGGTCTCGTGGCACGCGGGAAGGGTGGAGCACGTGCTGGCGTCGGCGGCCAAGCCGGTCGACGTGGTGGTGCTGGATCCGCCCCGCAAGGGTGCAGGCAAGGCGGTCGTGGAGTCGATCGTGGCGGGTGCGCCGGACCGGATCGTGTACGTGGCTTGCGACCCGGCGGCACTGGCGCGGGACCTGGCGACCTTCGCCTCCCACGGGTACTCGCTGACGGACCTGCGGGCGTTCGACGCGTTCCCGATGACCCACCACGTGGAGTGCGTGGCGCTGCTGTCGTGAGTTTTTGTCGGTGGTGGTCGGCACACTGTGCCCATGACTGCTCTCGACGACTTCGACCTCGCAGCTTCGACGGTGACCGGCCTGGTCACCGCGGTCCGTGCGGACCAGTGGGCACTCCCGACGGCGTGCACGGAGTGGGACGTGCGCGCGGTGGTGAACCACTTGGCGCACGGCAACGCGAAAGTGGCCTTCTGGGCGGGAACGGGCCCACCGGCCCCGGACGGTGACTACGTGGGTGACTCGCCGGCCGAGGCGTTCGTGGCATCGGTGGCGGCGGCCCGGGAGGTGCTGGCCGAGCCGGGGTTGTTCACGCGGCAGGTGACGACGCCGCTCGGCGAGGTGCCGGGGGTGTTCTTGGTGCACATGAGGGTGAACGAGTACCTGGCCCACGGCTGGGACATCGCGGACGCGACCGGGCAGCCGAGGGATCTGGCGCCGGAGCTGGCCGCGCGGGCGCTGGAGCAGTGGCGGTCCCGGTTCGGGACGGCGCCGAGGCAGGCGGGCGGGCCGTTCGGGCCGGAGGTGGAGCCGGAAGGGGAGGCAACGGCGGCTGATCGGCTGGCGGCGTTCCTCGGCCGGAAGGCGGTGAGGGGATAGGCGGTGTGACGGCGGCCGGGCGGTTCGCGGGCGCGGGTGACTCAGCGGCGGCGGCCGGTTGGGCGGTTGGCGGCCCATGGGGTGCTCGGCGAACGGTGCTGCGCGGCGGCCGGTGAGCAGTGGGCCGTGTGGAGGGTGACCCACTGGGGTGAGGCAGCGGTCGGCGCGTTCGGCGGTCGCTGGGTGACTGTGGGCGCGGCTGACGGCTGCGTAGCTGCATGGCCGCCGCGGAGCGGCGGCGGCTCACCGCGGCGGCATACCGCGTTGCTCAGCCTGCCCGGCGTACCGCGAACGCCGCCGCGAGGCCGGTTGCCGTCATCGCGACCCCCGACACCAGCAGCACCCAGGCCCCGGAACCCGGGACCACCCGGGCCGCCGGCTGGATGCGGGTCACCCCCGGCAACGTCACCACCAGGTGCCGCAACACCACCCCCGTCACCACCAGCCCCGGCAAGCTCGCCATGGCCAGGGGCTCGTCCTGGTGGCGGGCGAACGTCAGGTACGCCAGCGTCACCGCGATCAGCACCGCCGCCGCGCACACCAGGCGCAAGCCCAGGTCCAGCTCCGGGTCCGGCGTCCCCGGCGGGAGCACCCCCGGG
Source organism: Amycolatopsis sp. NPDC004169 (assembly GCF_040610315.1). NCBI lineage: Bacteria > Bacillati > Actinomycetota > Actinomycetes > Pseudonocardiales > Pseudonocardiaceae > Amycolatopsis > Amycolatopsis sp. NPDC004169. The sequence continues at coordinate 87,305 of NZ_JBEXMD010000039.1, read as the reverse complement.
TACTCCGCCGTGCGCAGGGTCAGGCCGGCCAGGACACCCAGGGCCGCCACCCCCACCAGTACGGCCCGCGGGCCGCGGAGCCGCTTCCGTGGTCGCTGTTCGTCCACTCCGGCCTCCCCTGCTTCGCCCGTGGACGCAGCATAAGGCGGCTTTCAGCCCGAGAACCAGCGTTGCGGCGCCGGCCGGAGGTTCTGGTAGATGTGCTTGACCTCGGTGTACTCCGCCAGCCCTGTCGGGCCCAGCTCGCGGCCGAACCCCGACTGCTTGTAGCCGCCCCACTCGGCCTGGGGCAGGTACGGGTGGTAGTCGTTGATCCACACCGTCCCGTGGCGCAGCCGGCCCGCCACGCGCTGCGCCCGCCCCGCGTCCTGGGTGAACACCGCGCCCGCCAGGCCGTAGTGGGTGTCGTTGGCGATGCGGACCGCGTCGTCCTCGTCGGTGAACGTCTCCACCGTCAGCACCGGGCCGAACGACTCCTCGCGCACCGCCGACGAGCCCTGCCGCACCTGGTCGAGGATGGTCGGCAGGTAGTAGAAGCCGTCGGCGAGCGCCGGGTCGTCCGGGCGACGGCCGCCCGTGCGGAGCACCGCTCCCTCGGCCAGCGCGGCCGCCACGTACGCCTCCACCTTCGCCCGGTGAGCCTCCGAGATCAGCGGGCCCGTCTCCGCCCGCGGGTCGAACGGGCCGCCCAGGCGGATCCGCTCCGCCCGGCGCACCAGCTCGGCCACGAACTCCTCGTGCCACTCCCGCTGCACGATCAGCCGCGCGCCCGCCGAGCACACCTGGCCGGAGTGCAGGAACACCGCCGTCAGCGCGTAGTCGACCGCCGTCTCGAAGTCGGCGTCGGCGAATACCACGTTCGGGTTCTTTCCGCCGAGCTCCAGTGCCACCTTCTTGACCGTGCCCGCGGCCGCCGCGGCGATCACCCTGCCGGTCGCCAGGCCGCCGGTGAACGACACCAGGTCGACGTCCGGGTGCGACGCCAGCGGCGCACCCACCTCGGCGCCCACGCCGAGCACCAGGTTGGCCACGCCCGGCGGCAGCCCGGCCTCGGTGAGCAGCTGCAGGAACCGGATCGCCGTGTGCGGGGTCAGCTCGCTGGGCTTGAGCACGAACGTGTTGCCCGCGGCCAGCGCCGGCGCGATCTTCCACACCGTCTGCAGCAGCGGGTAGTTCCACGGCGTGATCAGCCCGCAGACGCCGACCGGCTCGTGCACGATCCGGCTGATCGCGTCCGGGTTGCCGGTGTCGACCACGCGCCCGGCGTCCTGCGCCGCCAGCTTGCCGAAGTAGCGCAGGCAGGCCGCGATGTCGGCCATGTCGTACCGGCTCTCCACCAGGCGCTTGCCGGTGTCGAGCGACTCGGCGCGGGCGAACGCCTCCGCGTCGCGGTCCAGCAGGTCCGCGGTGCGCAGCAGCAGGTCACCGCGCAGGTGGGCGGGGGTGCCGGGCCACGGGCCGGTGTCGAACGCCCGGCGCGCCGCCGCGATGGCGGCCTCGGTGTCCTTGGCCGTGCCCTCGGCGACCGTCGCGACCAGGGAGCCGTCGGCCGGGCAGCGGATCTCGCGCCGGCCGCCGTCCACCGCGTCCACCCAGTCGCCACCGATGAGGAAGTCCGCCATGCGGCCCATTCTCGTGGCCACGCCGCGTGACCGCCACAGCGCCGCGGCGGGCCCCGGTTCACCCCGGCTGCTGACCTGCGGTCGCGCTCCGGTTGTGACGCCGGACGCGGCCTGCGGTGATGCTCTAGCAGGTCTCCGTAGACTGGCCGGAACCGAGCGAGTGAGGTGGAGACGAGTGACGATGCTGGAGTCCGTTGGCGGACCGGCGGACCTGAAGCGCATGAGTGTCGAGGACCTCGGCGAACTGGCCGCGGAGATCCGGGACTTCCTCGTCGACAAGGTGCGCCGGGCGGGTGGCCACCTGGGGCCGAACCTCGGCGTCGTCGAGCTGACCCTGGCGCTGCACCGCGTGTTCGACTCGCCGCGCGACGCGATCGTGTGGGACGTCGGTCACCAGGCGTACGTGCACAAGCTCGTCACCGGCCGCGCGGCCGGGTTCGACCTGCTCCGCCAGACCGGCGGGGTCACCGGTTACCCCTCGCGCGCGGAGAGTGAGCACGACTGGGTGGAGAGCAGCCACGCGTCCTCCGGTCTGTCCTATGTGGACGGCCTGGCGAAGGCGTTCGAGCTGGCCGGCGGCGGGCGGCACGCGATCGCCGTCGTCGGCGACGGCGCGCTCACCGGCGGCATGTGCTGGGAGGCGCTCAACAACATCGCCGCCCACCGCGAGCGCCCGGTCGTCATCGTGATCAACGACAACGGCCGCTCGTACTCGCCGACCATCGGCGGCCTGGCCGACCACCTCGCGGCGCTGCGCCTGCAGCCCGGCTACGAGCGGCTCCTCGACGGCGGCCGCGAGATCCTCAAGCACACCCCGGTCGTCGGCAAGCCGATCTACGCCGCCCTGCACGCGGCGAAGGCCGGGCTGAAGGACGCGCTCAGCCCGCAGGCGATGTTCTCCGACCTGGGCCTGAAGTACCTCGGTCCGGTCGACGGCCACGACCAGGTGGCCCTGGAGAAGGCGCTGCACAGCGCGAAGGCCTTCGGCGGTGCCGTCATCGTGCACGTGGTCACCGAGAAGGGGCACGGCTACGCGCCCGCGGTGAACAACCAGCACGACCAGATGCACCAGACCGATCCGATCGACCCGGAGACCGGGCTGCCGCCGGTCAAGGGGCCGAGCTGGACGGGCGTGTTCGGCTCCGAGCTGGCGGCCATCGGCGCCGAGCGCGAGGACGTCGTCGCGATCACCGCGGCGATGCTGCGGTCGACCGGGCTGGACAAGTTCGCCGAGGCGTTCCCGGACCGGTGGTACGACGTCGGGATCGCCGAGCAGCACGCGGTCACTTCGGCGGCCGGGCTGGCCATGGGCGGGTTGCACCCGGTCGTGGCGATCTACTCGACGTTCCTCAACCGGGCGTTCGACCAGGTGCTGATGGATGTGGCCCTGCACCGGCTGCCGGTGACGCTGGTGCTCGACCGGGCCGGGATCACCGGGCCCGATGGGCCTTCTCACCACGGTATGTGGGACCTGTCCCTGCTCGGGATGGTTCCGGGGATGCGGGTTGCCGCCCCTCGGGACCCGGCGACCCTGCGTGAGGAACTTCGTGAGGCTGTGGCCGTTTCCGATGGGCCTACTGCTTTGCGGTTCTCCAAGGGGAAGGTCGGGACCGATGTTGCCGCCGTCGAGCGGGTCGGGACCGTTGATGTGCTGCGGCGGCCGGCTGAGGGAGCGGACGTTCTCCTGGTGACCGTCGGTGCGTTCGCGACGCTGGGACTTGCTGCTGCTGATCGGCTTGCCGATCAGGGGATTGGGGTTACCGTGGTGGATCCGCGGTGGGTTCTTCCGGTCCCTGCTGAGCTTGTTGCGCTGGCCTCTCAGCACAAGTTGGTGGTCACTGTCGAGGACAGCGGTCGTCACGGTGGGTTCGGGTCTGCCTTGGCCGGCCTGTTCCGGGATGCCGAGTGTGATGTTCCGTTGCGGGATCTGGCTGTTCCTCAGGCTTTCCATGATCATGGGAGCCGGGATGAGGTTCTGGGGCGGATCGGGTTGACTGCTCAGGATGTTGCTCGGCGGGTTACCGAATGGGCCTCTGGGCGATTGGGGACTGCTGAGGAGCCTGCCGCGAAGAACGCTGATCGGTAGTTTTCTGCCGGGGTTTCAGCTCGCGTCGGGTTTCTGCCGTGGCTTTAAAGATTGTCCTCGCCGGACGGGCAGGCTCTGGGATGACCCTCCGCTGGTCGGTCATCCCGTCGCCTGATTGAGGCCTATCACTTTGAGCCAGGCCCGCAAGGTTGCGTAGTCTTCTCGCCTTGTGCTTTGGGTTGCGGGCCTGGCTCAAAGTGATTTTTGCGGCCTCAGGCGACGGGATGACCAACCAGCTCGGTTTGTGGGTTCCTCGTTGGGGGGAATACCTGTGGGGGCTCTGGGAACAGCTTCACCAGGAGGGGGTAGGTGATTGCGGCCGTCAGCAAGGTTGCCAAGAGGCTGATGTCCACGCCTCCTGCGATGTCTTTCAGGGGGCCGGTGATCATCGGTGTGTTTGCGCACAACAGGCCCAGTGTTGTTGCCGGGAGCCATGCTGCCATTGCTCGCCAGTTCACCCCCTTTGCGAACCAATAGCGGCCGCCCTTGCGGCCCTCGTTGAACACCTGCAGGTCCGCTACGTCGTACCAGCCTCTTCTCTGCACGAAGCCGATCATCATGATCACCATCCAGGGGCTGGTGCACAGGACGATCAACGTTGCGAACGCGTTGATGCTCGACACCATGTCCAGTACGAAATTGCCCACGAAGATGAAGGCCACGCTCAACGTCCCGATCAGCAGCGTTGCCCGGACGCGGGAGAGCTTCGGGAAGATCGAGCTGAAGTCCAAGCCCGTTCCGTACAGCGATGTCGTTCCGGTGGACAGGCCGCCGATCAAGGCCACCACGATCAGGGGGATCGCGTACCACAACGGGGAAATCGCCGTCAGGCCCGTGATGTAGTCGGCCGGGTTTGCCACCAGGGTTGCCGTGGCGATGCCGAAACCGAACGGGAGCAGCGTGGCCACCTGGGCCAGGAACGGCGCCGTCAGCAACGAGCGTTTGCTGAACGACGCCGGGATGTAGCGGGCCCAGTCGCCGAGGAAAGCTCCGAACGAGATCGGGTTCGCCAGGGCCGTCAAGGCCGCCAACGTGAACGTCGGCCAGAACGTTCCCAGTGCGTACGCTCCCGTTCCCGGGTAGCCCGCGTCGAACGTTCCGCCGTAGGCCACGATGCCCAGGAGCATGATCGCCGTGCCCAGGACCACCGCGATGCGGTTCACCAGGAGCATGAACCGGTAGCCGTAGATGCACACCACCAGCGTGGCGATCGCGATCACGCCGTAGGCGATGCCGCGCAGGAGCGCTCCTCCGTCGAAACCGAACAGGCGCTGGGCCGCCCCCGCCACCGCGTCGCCGCTCACCCACACCGAGATCGCGAAGAACGTTATGGCCGTCAGCAGGGACAGGAACGAGCCGACGCACCTGCCGACCACGCCGAAGTGCGCACCCGATGACACCGCGTTGTTCGTGCGGGTTCTCGGGCCGAACAACGCCATCGGGGCCAGGACCAGGCCGCCCACCACCACTCCGAGGGCCGTTGCCAGTACCGCGTCGCGGAAGCTCAAGCCGTACGCGATCGGGAGGGTGCCCAGGATGATCGTCGCGAACGTGTTCGCGCCGCCGAACGCCATGCGGAACAGGTCGCGGGGGCGGGACGTCTGGTCCTCCGGCGGGATCGGGGCGATGCCGTGCTGCTCGACCTCGGTGATCTTCTCGCTCATGCGAACCTCGTCATCACGTGCTTGACGCGGGTGTACTCGGCGAACGCGTACGCCGAGAGGTCCTTGCCGTGGCCGGAGTGGCCGAAGCCGCCGTGGGGCATCTCCGCCACCAGTGGCCCGTGCGTGTTCACCCACACGCAGCCGAAGTCCAGGTCCGCCGACACGCGGGCGGCCACGGCCAGGTCGCGCGTCCAGACCGACGACGCCAGTCCGTACGGGACGCCGTTGGCCAGCGCCACGCCCGCCGCTTCGTCCGGAAAGGACTGCACGGTGATGACCGGGCCGAAGATCTCCTCCTGGACGATCTCGTCGTCCTGGCGCACGCCCGAGATCACCGTGGGGGCGTAGTGGAAGCCCCGGGAACCGAAGCGGGTGCCGCCGGTTTCGATCCGGGCGTGGGACGGCAGCCCGGCGATGAGGCCTTCGACGCGGGCGAACTGGGCCGCGCTGTTCAGCGGTCCGTAGTCGACGCCCGGTGTCTGCGCCGCGGCCGTCTTCGCCAGCTCCGCCAGGAAGTCGTCGTGGATCGAGTCGTGGACGAGCACCCTGCTGCCCGCCGTGCAGTCCTGGCCGGCGTTGTAGAACGCCGCGCCCACGATGCCCGCCGCCGCCGCCGCGATGTCGACGTCCGGGAAGACCAGCAGGGGTGCGTTGCCGCCCAGTTCCAGGTGGGTCCGCTTGAGGTCGGCGGCCGCCACCGTCGCCACGTCGATGCCCGCGCGCGTCGACCCGGTGATCGAGACCAGGGCCGTGATGGGGTGCTTGACCAGGGCCCGGCCGGTGTCGCGGTCGCCGGTCAGCACGGTGAACGCCCCCGGCGGCAGGTGCTCCGCGGCCACCGAGGCCAGCAGCAGCGCCGTCGACGGGGTCGTCTCGGCCGGCTTCAGCACCACCGTGTTGCCCGCCGCCAGCGCCGGGGCGATCTTCCAGACCGCCATCATCAGCGGGTAGTTCCAGGGCGCGATCTGCGCGCAGACGCCGACCGGCTCGCGGCGGATCACCGACGTGTGCCCTGGCGTGTACTCGCCGGCCGCGGTGCCCTCCAGGTGCCGTGCCGCCCCCGCGAAGAACCGCAGGGCGCTCACGCACTCCGGGATCTCCTCCTCGAGCACCACCGACCGGATCTTGCCCGTCTCGCGCACCTCGAGGTCGGCGAACTCGGCCGCCCGGGCTTCGAGCGCGTCGGCGATCTTCAGCAAGGCCAGCTGCCGCTGCGCCGGGGTGCTGCGCCGCCAGGTCGCAAACGCTTGCGCGGCCGCTTCCAGCGCCGCGTCCACTTCGGACCGGCCGGCGACGGGGCTGGTGCCGAACACCTCGCCGGTGGCCGGGTCGGTCAGGTCGAGCGTGCGGGTCATGCCTTCTCCAGGTGGGTCGGCGCGAACAGCTTGAGCAAGGCGGGCAGGACGACGACCGACGGCCCGGGCGTGCGCAGCGCCGCGGCCAGGTCCGCCCCCACGGTGTCGAGGGAAGACAGCCGGGCGGGTACGCCGAAGGAGGACGCCAGCGCCACGAAGTCCGGCCGGGTCAGCTCGGTGGCCGTCGTCCGGCCGAACGCGTCGGTCAGGTACTCGCGCAGGACGCCGTAGCCGCCGTCGTCGACGATCAGCCACGTGACGTCGAGGCCGTGCTGGACCGCGGTCGCCAGCTCGGCGACGCCGTACATCGCGCCGCCGTCGCCGGACACCGCCAGTGCCGGGCCGCCGGCGGCGGCACCGCCGAGCGCGGCCGGCAGCCCGTAGCCCAGCCCGCCCGCGCCCTGCGCGGTGTGGATCGGCGCGCCCTCGGGGTTCCACGCCGACCAGGCCCAGTACGCCGCGATCGTCATGTCCCAGAACGTCTGCGTGCCCTCGGGCAGGGCCGCCCGGATGTCGTCCACGAGCTTCCGCTCGACGGCGAGGTCCTGACCGTCCAATCGGGACTCGACCCGCGACAGCAGCTCCGAGACGGCGGCCTCGGCCCGGCCGTCGGACGCGCGCATCGGCACCCACTCCAGCAGCGCCTGCAGGGTGAGCCGCACGTCGGCGTGGATGCCGAGGCCCGGGTAGTTCGACTCCAGCTTCCCGAGGTCGGCCTCGACCTGGACCACCCGGCCGCGCGGGGCGAACTCGCGGTAGTTGCTGGACAGCTCGCCGAGACCGGAGCCGAGCACCAGCAGCACGTCGGCGGCCGCGAGGAACTCCGTGGTGTGCCAGTCCTCCAGCCACGACCGCCCGGACAGCTCGTGCGCCCAGGGGAACACGCCCTTGCCGCCGAAGGTGGAGATCACCGGCGCGCGCAGGGCCTCGGCCAAGGCCAGCAGCTCGGCCTGCGCGCCCGACCGCAGCGCCCCGCCGCCGGCCAGGATCACCGGGTTCGCCGCCGCCTCGAGCAGCCGGGCGGCCTCGGTGACCAGCTCCGGAAGGGGTTCCAGCGGCGGAGCAGTGGCCGACACCGACGTGATCGGCGGGATCCCGGCCGGCCCGAGCAGCACGTCCTGGGGGATCTCGACCCACACCGGGCCGTAGGGCGCGGTCGCCGCCGACGTCCACGCCTCGCGCAGCGCCGACGGGAGCTGGCTCGCCCGCCGCACCACGTGCACCGACTTCACCACGTCCCGGAAGCTCGCCTGCTGGTCGGGCAGCTCGTGCAGGTAGCCGTGCCGCCCGCCGCCGAGGCCGGCGACCGGGACCTGGCTGGAGATGCCCAGCACCGGCACCGAAGCCGCCCGGGACTCCTGCAGCGAAGCCAGCGTCAGCAACGCGCCCGGCCCGGTCGAGACGATCAGCGGCGTCACCGGCACCGGGCCGTCCGGGGCCGCCGCGAGCCGGGCGCGGGCGTGCCCGTCGGCGGCGAAGGCGAGGTTGTTCTCGACGCGCCCGCTGACCACGCGCAGGTCGCCCGCGCGCCGCAGCGCCTCGAACAGGCCCAGCGCGTGCTGGCCCGGCAGCCCGAACACCGTGTCGGCGCCCAGTGCCCGCAGGGTCTCGACGACGACGTCACCGCCGATGCGGGTCATTCGCCCTTCCCCAGTGCCAGCAGGCTCACCAGGTCGTAGGCGACGTGGGAGGCCGCGATGGCGGTGATCTCCGCGTGGTCGTAGGCCGGGGCCAGCTCGACGACGTCCGCGCCGACCAGGTTGAGGTCGCGCAGCCCGCGCAGGATCTCCAGCAGCTCGCGGCTGGTCATCCCGCCCGCTTCGGGGGTGCCGGTGCCGGGCGCGTGGGCCGGGTCGAGCACGTCGATGTCGACCGAGACGTACAGCGGGCGATCGCCGATGCGCTGCCGCAGTGCGTCGACGGTCTCGGCGACCCCGCGGCGCATGACGTCGCCGGAGGTGACGATGCCGAACCCGAGCCGCCGGTCTTCTTCGAGGTCGCGCTTGCCGTACAGCGGCCCGCGCGTGCCGACGTGCGACAGCGCGCTCGTGTCGAGGATCCCTTCCTCCGACGCCCGCCGGAACGGGGTGCCGTGGGTGTACGGCTCGCCGAAGTAGGTGTCCCAGGTGTCGAGGTGCGCGTCGAAGTGCAGCAGGGCAACGGGTCCGTGCTTCTTCGCCGCCGCGCGCAGCAGCGGCAGCGCGATGGTGTGGTCGCCGCCGACGGTGACCAGCCGCGTCCCGTCCGCCTGCAGCGCTTCGGCTTCCTGCTGCAGCGTCTCGATCGCCTCGCCGATGTTGAACGGGTTGACCGCGATGTCCCCGGCGTCGACGACCTGCTTCTCCTCGAACGGCGAGACGTCCAGCTCCGGGTGGTACGGCCGCAGCAGCCGGCTCGCCTCGCGCACCGCGGCCGGGCCGAACCGCGCGCCGGGCCGGTAGGACACGCCGGAGTCGAAGGGCACCCCGACGACGGCGACGTCGGCGCGCTCGACCTGGTCGATCCGCGGCAGCCGCGCGAAGGTCGCGAACCCGGCGAACCGGGGGACGCGCGACGAGTCGAGGGGTCCGATGTTAGGCACTGGTGGGCTCCTGTTCCCGGGTTTCGATGGGTGCTTCCCGGCCGCTCAGGCGGTCGGTCCAGACGGAAAGGATGGTCTCGGAGGTGCGGGGCGTGGCCAGGCTGACGGCGAGGTAGACGACCAGGCTCGCGCCGAGGCCCCAGTAGATCGGGGTGTTGGCGTCCACGCCGTCGATGATCATGAACGCGATCACCGAGAGCGTGCCGGCCACCATCGACGCGTACGCGCCCTGCCGGGTGCCGCGCTTCCAGAACAGCGCGCCGACGATCGCCACCAGCAGGCCGCCGACCAGGATGTCGTAGGCGATGGTGAGCGCGTTGACGACGTCGTCGACCACCATCGCGATGCCGATGGCCAGCAGGCCGAGCAGCAGCGTGGCGAGCCGGTTGCTGCTGACCTCGCCGCCCTTCTTCAGGCCCAGCTTGGTGAGCAGGTCCGACGTCGTGGTGGTGGAGCAGGCGATCAGCGCGCCGCTGGCCGTCGACATCATCGCCGAGAGCGCGGCGGCCAGGACCAGGCCGCGGACACCGGTCGGCAGGAGGCGCTCGACGATCGTCGCGAACGCGTCCTGCGCGCTGGCGATGTCCGGGTAGAGCGCGTGCGCGGCGGTGCCGATCAGGGCGCCGGCCAGGCCGTAGACCAGGCAGTAGACGCCGGAGGTGATGCCGCCGGACGTCGCGATCGCCGGGGTGCGGGCGGTGAACATCGCGCTGCCAGATGTCCTGGCCGATGAGCAGGCCGAAGGTGTAGATGACGAAGTAGGTGACGATCGTGTCGGTGCCGATCGAGGTGAAGCTGAAGAAGCTCGCGTCCAGCTTTTCGCTCATCCCGCTGAAGCCGCCGGCCGAGCTGATCGCGACCGGCAGCAGGATGGCCAGGATGCCGATGGTCTTGATGACGAACTGGGCGATGTCGGTCAGCGTGATCGACCACATGCCGCCGAGCACCGAGTAGAGCACCACGATCGAGCCGCCGATCGCGATCCCGGCCCAGTTCGGCAGGTCGAACAGCACCTTGAAGATGGTCGCGAAGGCCAGCGTCGAGGTCACCGTGAGCATCAGCGTGTAGCCCCACATCACGACGCCGGACACCGCGCTGGTGCGGCCGCCGTAGCGCAGGTCGAGCATCTCGCCGACGGTGTAGACCTTCAGCCGCACCAGCCGCCGCGCGAACAGCGCGTGCAGCACCAGGATGCCGACGCCGATGCTGACCACCAGCCACATGCCGGAGATGCCGAACTTGTAGCCGAGCTTCACGCCGCCGACGGTGGACGCGCCGCCGAGGACGACGGCCGACATCGTGCCGGAGTACATGAACCAGCCCAGCCGCCGCCCGGCGACCAGGTAGTCGGACTTCGTCTTGGCGAGCTTGAGGCCGTACCAGCCGACCCCGAGCATGCCCGCGATGTACAGCGCGATCACTGCGTAGTCGCCGGTCACGGTGTCCTCCTCACGTCGGTTTCGGGTCACCGTAAGTTCGCCCGCCACCCCCTCGGCATGGGATGATTCATCCCCTTGTCGACATGGTGGGGGATGGAATGACCCGTAGCCCGGATGCAGCGCACGCCGAGGTGAATGTCCCGTTACGGGACGTGGTCGGCAACCGGGAGCTCGCGCTCGAGGTCGTCGGCGAGACACTGCGGCCGGGCGCACTGGACCTGCCGGTCCGCTGGGCCCACGTCAGCGAGCTGCAGGACCCCGCGCCCTACCTGGTCGGCGGCGAGCTGATCCTCACCGCGGGCGTCAACCTGCCCGAGCGGATCGACCGGTACGTGCGCGGGCTGCGGGACGCCGGCGTGACGGCGCTGGGCTTCGGGCTCACCCCGAACGTGCACGAAACGCTGCCGGAGTCCCTGCGCCGGGCCTGCGCGCGCCGCGGGCTGCCGCTGGTGGTCGTGCCGCCGCGGACGCCGTTCCTGGCCATCAACCGGGCGGTGTCGGTCGCGTTGACCGAGGCCGGGCAGCGCGACCAGCGCCGGATCACCGCGGCCCGCGAGACGCTGACGCGGGCGGCGGGTGGCGGGCTCGGCGAGCTGACGTCGGCGCTGGCGGCGGTGCTGCGGTCCTGGGTCGCGCTGGTCGGCGCCGGGGACGTGCTGGCCGCGGCGCACGACGCGCCCGCGCCGCTGCCGCCGGAGGTGCGGGAACTGATGGCGACCGTGCGGGCGGGCAGCGGGATCCGGAGCGCGACCACCGAGACCGGCGGCGGGTTCGTCGTCGTCCAGCCGGTGTACCCGCAGGCCACCGCGTCGCACCTGGTGGTCGTCGGCCGGTCCCGGCGGCTGGCGGGGGCCGACCGGGCGATCCTCGCCGTCGGCGCGGCCCTGCTCGGCCTGGTCGGCCGCGCGGGCTCGGACGCGGCCGAGCTGGGCGCGGCCACCACCGGCCTGTTGCTCGGGAGCGCGTCTTCGGCGGAAGTGGCCCGGTCGCTGCTGGGGTCGGAGGTGGTCCGGCTGGTCGCCGGGGCGGCGTACCGGCGGGGCCCGGACGAGGTGGCCCAGCGCCCGGACTGGCTGCGGGCGCGGCTGGACACGCCGCTGGTTTCGGTGTCACCCGGGCGGTTCGTGGCCATCGCGGGGTCCGCGCCGCCGCTCGCGGTGCTGGAGGACCTGCGCGGGCACGGGTGGCTGGCGGCCGTGGGCTCGCCGGCCCCGGCCGGGCAGCCGTCGGACGGCGAGGTCGACCTGCTGCTCGCACGGGCGCGGGCGCTGGGCCGCCCGGTGGTCGCCGGGGACTCGCCGCTGGACCTCGACGCGTGGGTGGACCCGGGCGCCTCCCGGGAGTTCGCGGCCAGGGCGCTGGCGCCGCTGGTGGCCCTCGACGAGGCCGGCGACCGGTCGCTCGTGCTGACCCTGCGGACGTGGCTGGCCCACCACGGCGGCTGGGAACCGACGGCCACGGAGCTGGGCGTGCACCGCAACAGCGTCCGGCACCGGATCGCGCAGGTGGAGAAGGCACTGGGGGTGGATCTGGGCGACCCGGAGGTCCGGATGCGACTGTGGTTCGCCCTCCGGTGGGTGGCCCTGCATCCTTAAAGGGCACTCTCAGGAAAATATGGGATTGTGGGCTCGTGCGAGTTTTGGTAGTCGAGGACGAAGAACCCCTGGCCGACGCGATCGCCCGCGGGCTGCGCCGTGAGGGGATGGCCGTGGACGTCGCGCTCACCGGCGACGACGGGCACGAGAAGGCTGCCGTCACCCGGTACGACGTCGTGCTGCTGGACCGGGACCTCCCCGGGATGTCCGGTGACGAGCTGTGCCGGGAGATCGTCGCGTCCGGGGAGCTGACCCGGGTGCTGATGCTCACCGCGAGCAGTTCGGTGTCCGACCGCGTGGACGGGCTGTCGCTGGGTGCCGACGACTACCTCGCCAAGCCGTTCGCCTTCCCCGAGCTCGTCGCGCGGGTGCGGGCGCTGGGCCGTCGCGCCACGCCGGCCGCACCGCCGCTGCTGACCGCCGGCGACGTCGAACTGGACCCGGCCAAGCGCACGGTCCGCCGCGCGAGCGGGCCGGTCGAGCTGACGCGCAAGGAGTTCGGCGTCCTCGAGGTGCTGCTGCAGGCCGCCGGATCCGTGGTCAGCAGCGAGGAACTGCTGGAACGCGTCTGGGACGAGAACGCCGACCCGTTCACCACGACCGTCCGGGTCACCGTGATGACGCTGCGGAAGAAGCTCGGCGAGCCGGGGATCATCGAGACCGTCGTCGGTTCCGGGTACCGGGTGCCGGAGCCCGGCGCTTCCCGCGCGTGAACCTGCCGGGCACCCGCACCCTCCGCGCCCGGATCACGCTGCTGGCGACCGTGCTGGTCGCCGCCGTCAGCCTGCTGCTGCTCTGGCTGGCCTGGACGCTGGTGCGGGACTCGCTCGACACCGTCCCGCAGATGCCGCCGGGCAGCGTGGTGGTCGTCGACGGCGTCACGGTCGACGCCTCGACGCTCGCCGAGCACCTGCGCGTGCACGCCCGCGACCGGATGCTGCTGTTCGGCTCGATCGCGTTCCTGCTGGTGGTCGCGGCCGCGGCCATCCTCGCCTGGACGTTCACCTCGCGCGTGCTGCTGCCGCTGCGCGAGATCACCGGCACCGCGCGGCGGCTGTCGGTCGAGTCGCTGGGGGAGCGGATCGGCGAGCTCCGCTCCCGCGACGAGCTGGCCGAGCTGGCGAGCACGTTCGACGACATGCTCGACCGGCTCCAGGCGGCCTTCGACGCGCAACGCCACTTCGTCGCCAACGCGAGCCACGAGCTGCGGACGCCGTTGTCGGTGATCCGCACGGAACTCGACGTCACCCTCGCCGACGACGAAGCCGACGAAGCCGAGCTGCGGCGGATGGCCGGCGTGGTCCGCGACGCGACCGAGCGCGCCGGGCAGCTGGTCAATTCCCTGCTGCTGCTGGCCCGCACCGACGGCGCCGGGCTCGGCGTGCGCGAGCCGGTCGATCTCGCGGTCGTCGTCGACCGGGCGTGGCGCGCCGTGCACCGGGAAGCCGCGCAACGCGGCATCCGGGCGACGTTCACGACGCCGCCGGCGTCGGCGTTCGGGGACCCGGCGCTGCTGGAGCGGATCGCGGGCAACCTGCTGGAGAACGCGGTCCGCCACAACGTCGAGGGCGGCTGGCTGGAGGTCGTGACGCAGCCGGGGCCGCGGTGGTCGATGCTGCGGGTCCGCTCGTCGGGCGGTCTGCTTGACCCGGCGGCGGTGCCGGAGCTGTTCGAGCCGTTCCGCCGCGCCGGCGTGGCCCGCACCGCCCGCCACGGCGCGGGCCTGGGCCTCTCGATCGTCCGGGCCGCGGTGTCAGCCCACGGCGGAACGGTGACGGCCGAGCCCATCGTGGGCGGCGGCCTCGCCGTCACGGTCCACCTCCCGCCCCACTGACCGAGCGCCAAGAGGCATCTCGCGTGACTGCAGGGGCATCACGCGTGATCAGAGAGGTATGACCCCGCCAGTCACGCGTGATGCCTGCTCAATCACGCGTGATGCCCCAGGGCGAGGGCGGCGCGGAGGACTCCGGCGGCGTGGAGCAGGGCCGCGCGGGCGTCCGGGTCCACGCCTACTCGGTTGGCGAAGCCGTGGAGCTGGCCGTCGTGACGTCGGTGGACCAGCGGGACTCCCGCCGAAGCCAGGCGGTGAGCGTAGGCCTCGCCTTCGTCGCGGAGGAGGTCGAAGCCGCACGTGGCCACGTACGTCGGGGGCAAGCCTTCGAGGGTTTCGTCGTAGAGGACCGACGCGCGGGGGTCCTGATAGGACTCCGGGTCGCGGAGGTACTGCGCGCGGTACCAGGCCCACTCGTCGTGGTCGAGGCGGAAGCCCGAGCCGAACTGCCGGTGCGAGCGTGACGAGCCGAGTGCGTCCGTCGCCGGGGTGAGCAGGAGGCTGAACGCCGGCCGGGGCAGCTCGCCGCGGGCGGCCGCGTGGGCCACCACCGCCGCGAGGTTGCCGCCGCTGCTGTCGCCGCCCACCGCCAGCCGGGCCGGGTCGATGCCGAACTCCTCCGCGTGGGAAACGACGAAGGCGAACGCCGCCACCGCGTCCGAAGCCGCCGCCGGGAACGGGTGTTCCGGGGCGAGCCGGTAGCCGATCGACACCACCCGCACCCCGGCCTCCTCGGCCAGCAGCCGGCACGCGCCTTCGTGCGTGTCGATGCTGCCGAGGACGAACCCGCCGCCGTGGAAGTACACGATCGCCGGCGCGGGCGCCGGGACGCCGGCCGGCTCGTACAGCCGCAGCGGCAGCGGTCCGCCCGGCCCGGGCCACGACCGGTCGCGGGTCCGGACGCCGGGGCAGACGCCGGCGCCGGCCAGCGCCCCGGCCAGGTTCAGCTCGGCCCGCGCCCGCACCAGGCTGCCGTTCCGGTGCGGGGCGTCGAACGGCGCGAGCCGCGACACCCGCATGAGCACCTGGGCGGTGAGGACCGGCTGACGGCCGTCGACGACGACCGGGCGCCCGGCGATCACCCGCAGCACCGGTGCGGGGAGCCGGAGCAGGAAGCGCAGTCCGGCCATGATCGACCGCACGAGCAGCCGCCGGGACAGTCCATTCAGCACAGGTCCACAAATATCGGATTCCCGTACAACCACAAGTCCTCGAACGGGTCCGCCTGCCCGACGACGTCCGGCGTGGGCTCGGCATTGCCGTTCGAACCCCGGACACGCAGGTAGAACGGGTCACGCACGTTCCGGAACGTGTGCCGGAAGGTGACCTGCCGTCCCGGGGCCCACCGCGGCTCGAACGACTCCACGACCCGCGTACCCGGCGCGGTCATCGTGTCGCGGTCGGCGACCGGGCCGGTCACCGGGCCCGAAACGACGTCCAGGCGCGCCAGCCGCGGCACCGAGCCGCCGCCGTTCGGCCGGTCCGCCAGCCGCGCGCGCACGACGACCGTGACGTCGGAGCCCCGCCGCACCCGCAGGCGCCCGCCGAGCGTCGTGGCGGAACCACCGCCGTGCGCCTCGACCTCGAGGCCCTGGACGAGACCGCCGTGCGCCAGCCAGATCCGCCCGGCCCGCAGGCCCTCCAGCACGCCTTCGAGGCTGCGCCGCGTGACGCCGACGTACGTCCGGCTGAACTCGCCGGGGTAGAAGTCGGCGTACGGCGCGGACAGCTGCGGCCGTCCCGAGTCGACCGGGTCGGGGAACCTGCCGTGCGTGTCGTACCAGTCGCCCGGCACGTCCGGGCGGACCAGCGTGTCGCCCCGGTTGTAGTGCGAGTCGGAGTTCGTGGTGATCCACCACGGCTTGCCCTCGGCGAGCAGCGAATCCCACAGCCCGCCGACCTTCGCCGTCGCCCAGTCCCAGCCGCCGTGCGTCCGGTAGGCCTCGGCCGGGTAGCCCGGCCACGAGTTCGGGCCGGGGTTGTTGGCGTAGCCGCCGCGCGCGCCGCCGTTGCCAAGCGGCTGGGGGAAGCCGTCGGCCTGGGCGCCGGGCGCGCCCTCCATGCCGATGACGATGCCCGGCGCGGCGTCGCGGTAGGCCCGCAGCTCGTGCGGGGCGACGCGGCCGTTGCGCAGCGGGTGGTTGATCAGCACCACGGGCGCGTGGATGCGCTTCGCCCGTTCCTCGGCAGCCAGCCAGCGCAGGGCCCGCAGCGCGAGGGCCTCGTTCGCCGGGCTCGACGCCTCGGAGTTCGTCAGCCGCCAGTCGAAGGTCCGCTCGAACTCGCGCAGCTTCGCCGCCTGCTCCGAACCGGCCTGGAAGAACACGGTCGCGTGCTCGGCACCCGGGACGTTCCACTCCATGCCGTGCCACAGCAGCAGATCGGGGTACTTCCGGCGGGCGGCGAGGAAGTCGGCCTCGGTCGGCTCGACCGACACCTTCTCGTGCTCGGCGTGGCCGTGGTCGGTGAAGACGATCCAGTCCGCGCCGTGCGCCCGCCCGCCGCGCGCGATGTCGTCGATCCGGTACATCGCGTCATAGGAGTACTGGCTGTGCGTGTGGTGGTCGCCCACCAGCCACTGGTAGCGGCCGCACACGCGGCCCGGGTCGAGGTCGGCGGGAGCCGGGAGGGGCACGCTCGCGGCGGCGGCCGCGAGGCCGGCGCCCTTGAGGAACCGGCGTCGATCGGTGGTCACGGCGGGGGACGCTAAGCCGCCTGAGTGAACGGGCGGTGTCCGGCGGCCGACGTGTGCTGTGATCTTCGGTGTGGAGGAGAAACGCCTGACCCGGGTGGTGCCGCCGGTGATCGCGCTGGCACTGGCCGCGGGCGCCGGGCTCGCGTTCTTCATCGCCGCGCTCGTCCGGCCACCGGACCTGCCGGTGGACACGAACCCGGCGCCGCTGGCCGGGCACACGTTGTGCGCGGCGGTCGTCGTGGTCTTCGAGTCCGACGCCGGGATGCGGTCGGCCGAGACGGCGATCCGAGCCGAGCCGAAGGCCCGGCGGGTGTTCGTCGACCCGCCGTCGGTGTCCCTGCTCGCCGTCCCGGGTACCGACCTTAAGGCGTGGGCGCAGGAGCTGCACGCCCGCTACCGGACCGCCGAGCGGGTGACGGTGATCGACTCCGACGCGACGGCGGCGCAGCTGAAACTCACCGCGCCGCCGCCGAAGTGCCCTCGTGAGGGCGAGTACTAGCGCGTCGGGACCGAGGCCACGCCCGGGGCGAGGAACGGCTTGCCGTTGACCCGCTCGGACACGCCGGAGCGGTCCAGGTACGGCGTGATGCCGCCGTTCCAGAACGGCCAGCCCGCGCCCAGGATCAGGCACAGGTCGATGTCCTGCGCCTCGGCGACCACGCCCTCGTCGAGCATGATCCGGATCTCCTCGGCGATTGCGGCCAGCGCGCGCTCGCGCACCTGCTCCGAAGTGGACGGCCGGTCGCCCTGGGTCCAGAGCTCGACGACCTCGGGGTCGGCCGACTGGTTGCCCTGCGCGTCCCAGATCCAGACGCCCTTCTTGCCCGCCTTGACGAACTTCGCGAGGTTCTCGGACACGGTGAACCGGTCCGGGAAGGACTCGTGCAGCGTCTCGCCGACGTGCAGCGCGATGGCCGGGCCGACGAGCTGCATCAGCGTCAGCGGCGTCATCGGCAGGCCGAGCGGCTCCAAGGCCTTGTCGGCGACGTCGAACGGCGTGCCCTCGTCGACGGTGACCAGCACCTCGCCGAGGAAGCGCAGCAGCAGCCGGTTGACGACGAACGCCGACGCGTCCTTCACCAGCACGCTGGACTTCTTCAGCTGCTTGCCGACCGAGAACGCCGTCGCCAGGGCGGCGTCGTCGGTCTTCTCGCCGCGGACGATCTCCAGCAGCGGCAGCACAGCGACCGGGTTGAAGAAGTGGAAGCCGACCACGCGCTCGGGGTGCTGCAGATTCGACGCCATCGCGGTGATCGACAGCGACGAGGTGTTCGTCGCCAGGATCGCCTCGGGCTTGACGTGCTGCTCCAGCTCGGCGAACACCTGCTGCTTGACGCCCAGTTCCTCGAAGACGGCTTCGATGACGAAGTCGGCGTCGGCGAACGCGGCCTTGTCGAGCGAGCCGGTGACCAGCGCCTTGAGCCGGTTCGCGCCGTCCGGGGAGACGCGCTTCTTGCCCAGCAGCTTGTCGATCTCGGCGTGGACGTACCCGACGCCCTTGTCGACGCGCTCCTGGTCGACGTCGGTCAGCACGACCGGCACCTTGAGGCGGCGGACGAACAGCAGCGCGAGCTGGCTGGCCATCAGGCCGGCGCCGACGATGCCGACCTTGTTCACCTTGCGGGCCAGCGACTTGTCCGGCGCGCCCGCCGGGCGCTTGGCGCGCTTGTTGACCAGGTTGAACGAGTACAGCCCGGCGCGCAGGACGTCGGACATGAGCAGCTCGGCGAGGCCGTCGGTCTCGGCCGCGTAGCCGCGGTCGAGATCGTTTTCCTTCGCGAGCTCGAGGAGCTCGACGGCCTTGGTGGCGCCCGGCGAGGCGCCGTGCGTGCGGCCGTCCACAATGGACTTCGCGCGGGCGATCGCCGCGTCCCACGCCGAACCGCGGTCGATCTCGCGGCGGGCCGGGGTGATCTCGCCGTTGACCACCTTGGCCAGCCAGAGCAGCGACTGCTCGAGGTAGTCGGCCGAGCCGAAGACCGCGTCGACGATGCCGAGCTCGGCCGCCTGCTTGACGTTGAGCATCTTGTTCTGCGCCAAGGCGTTTTCGATGATCACCGTCACGGCCGCGTCCGCGCCGATCAGGTTCGGCAGCAGCTGCGTGCCGCCCCAGCCCGGGAACAGGCCGAGGAAGACCTCGGGGAAGGCGATGGCGGCGGTGTTCTCCGACAGCGTCCGGTAGTGGCAGGACAGCGCCAGCTCCAGGCCGCCGCCCATGACCGCGCCGTTGACGAAGCCGAACGTCGGGATCTTCGACTCGGTGAGGCGGCGGAACACGTCGTGCCCGGTCTGGGCGATCTCGCGCGCCAGCTTCGGGTCGCTGACCTGCTCGACGCCGGAGAGGTCGGCGCCGACGGCGAAGATGAACGGCTTGCCGATGACGGCGATCGCGGCCGGCTCGGCGGCGAAGGCCTCGTCCAGCGCGGAGTTCAGCGACACCAGGCCCTGCGGGCCGAAGGTGTTCGGCCGGGTGTGGTCGTGGCCGTTGTCGAGGGTGATCAGCGCGACCTGCTTGGTCAGGCCGGGCACCTTGATCAGGCGGGTCTTCGCGTGGGTGACGACCTCGTCCGGGAACGCGGCCTTCGCCTCTTCAGCGGTGAAAGTCATTACTTCGCCCCCTCGAACGCCGGGTTCTCCCAGATCACGGTGCCGCCCATGCCGATGCCGATGCACATCGTGGTCATGCCGTAGCGCACGTCGGGCCGCTCGGCGAACTGGCGGGCCAGCTGCGTCATGAGCCGGACGCCGGACGAAGCCAGCGGGTGACCGCACGCGATGGCGCCGCCCCACTGGTTGACGCGCGGGTCCTCGTCGTCGATGCCGAAGTGGTCGAGGAAGGCCAGCACCTGCACGGCGAAGGCTTCGTTGATCTCGAACAGGCCGATGTCGTCGATGGTCAGGCCGGTGCGCTTGAACAGCTTCTCGGTGGCCGGCACCGGGCCGATGCCCATGACCTCCGGCTCGACGCCGGCGAAGGAGTAGCCGACCAGCCGCATCGCGACCGGCAGGCCCAGCTCGCGGGCGGTTTCCTCGTCGGCGAGGATCGACGCGGTGGCGCCGTCGTTCAGGCCGGCCGCGTTGCCCGCGGTGATCCGGCCGTGCGGGCGGAACGGCGTCTTGAGGTTCGCCAGCTGCTCGACGGTGGTGCCCGGCCGCGGCGGCTCGTCCTCGGTGGCCAGGCCCCAGCCGAGTTCGGCCGACCGGGTGGCGACGGGCACGAGCTCCGGGCCGATCTTGCCGGTCTTGACGGCTTCGGCGTAGCGCTCCTGGCTGCGCGCCGCGTAGGCGTCGGTGCGCTGCTTGGTGATCGCCGGGAAGCGGTCGTGCAGGTTCTCGGCGGTCTGGCCCATGACGAGCGCCGTCGGGTCGACGAGCTTGTCGGCGATGATCCGCGGGTTCGGGTCGACGCCCTCGCCCATCGGGTGGCGGCCCATGTGCTCGACACCGCCGGCGATGGCGATGTCGTAGGCGCCGAAGCCGATGCCGGACGCGGCGGTGGTGACGGCCGTCATGGCGCCGGCGCACATGCGGTCGATGGCGAAGCCGGGCACCGACTTCGGCAGCCCGGCCAGCAGCGCGGCGGTCCGGCCGATGGTCAGGCCCTGGTCGCCGATCTGGGTGGTGGCGGCGATGGCCACCTCGTCGACGCGCTCGGGCGGCAGCTCGGGGTGCCGCCGCAGCAGCTCGCGGATGGCGTTGACGACCAGGTCGTCGGCCCGGGTCCCGGCGTACATGCCCTTGTCGCCGGCCTTGCCGAAGGGGGTGCGGACCCCCTCGACGAAGGCGACGGTGCGCACGCCCCGCGCGGTCGGCGCGAGCGGCGTTGCTGGTGCGGCCACGAATGCTCCATGAAGTAGACGTTGTTAGCCGCACGATAGCCCTTGTTACCCACCGGTAACCAGTGGTGTGGCCCGGTCGAGTGGGCTACGGCACACTCTTGGGCTTCAGCGTCCCGCCTTTGACGGCCCAGGCGACGCCGAACGCCTCCACGGCGACGGCCTCCAGCCACAGCGCCGGGTGCAGGTCCGGGGTGAGCCCGAGGTACTTGGCCCCGGCGATGAGCACCAGGCAGACGAGGATCACGCCGCCGCAGACCCGGTAGAGGGCGCCGAACTTCTCGGGCTGTTCGCCGTCGTGCGGGAAGAGGCGGAGGCAGAAGTACGCGAGGGAGAGGAAGAACACGGCCGCGAAGGCGAGGTGCAGGACGCCGGCCGTCCGGTCCCACGCCGTGACGTCGCGGTCGGGGGTGGTCGGGAACAGCGCGAGCCCGATCGCCCCCAGCCCGGCGACGGTGCTGACGATGTTGTCGATGTAGTCGTGGCCGTAGTAGGCGAGGAGGAACACGCCGACCGCGCACATCGCGCCGACCAGGACGTCCCGCAGGTCGGTGTAGTAGTAGCTGCTCAGCGAGCCGAGGAGGTCGCCGCCCTGAACGAGCTGCTTGCCGAGGATGAGCACGAACGGCAGCGCGAGGCCGATGAGGCCGATGGCGCGCCGGAGGAACAGGTACGAGTGGACGAGGGTGTTCTGCGGGGATCTGGTCGCCGTGGTCATGGCCGCCTCCGAGGGTTCACTCAGGTGGATCGGCGGCGAAGTGCCCAGGGGTGAGGCTTGTTACCGCGCAGTTGTCCAAGTTCTCAGCTGATCGTTACGGAGTTCGGCGAAGGTGCCGTCGCGGTGGGCGGTGGGGGTGAAGCCTTCGAGGAACCCGATTCGGGCGCCTTCGGCCGGGTCCCAGACCTCCAGCCCGGCTTCGGCAGCCACGTACAGGAGGCTGCCGTGGCCCCACATGCGTCCGGTGGGCCCGGCGAACATCCCGGTGCGGCGGCCGGTCCCGGCGTCCCAGAGCTCGACGCCGTTGGCGTCCTGCAGGGCGACGGTGTTCTCGTCCACCCAGGCGATCGGGGTGTCCCAGGTGTCGTCGCGGTCGGCGAGGTGGCGTGGGTGTTCGGCCGCGTACCGGTCGCCGCCCAGCCAGGCGGCGAGGTCGATGGCCAGGGGGATGCCGACGGGGTGCCAGACCCAGCCGTCGGTGACGAGCAGGCGCTCGGACGGGCTCGGGTGGAGTGCGCCGAGGAAGTAGCCGAGGTAGTGCTCGGGATACGGCTGCCCGCGCTCCGGGAACGGGATTTCCCGGTCGGTCAGCAGCTCTCCGCCGGGCAGGGCGAACACATCGAGGCGGTCGCAGTCGGTGGCCGCGACCACTTTCGCCGTTTCGCCTTCGCCGACGAAGGCCAGCGGGTACCGGGTGAGTTCGTTGTCGTTCCAGTCCCGGTCGAGATCGAGCACGGTGACCCACTCGTCGAGGTCGACGACGGTGGCGAACTGGCCGTAGTCGGAGACGACCGCGGCGAATCGCCCGTCGCGCGAGGTGTGCAGGCCGCGGCGCGGGCGGTCGGGGATGTCGCGGATGTCTTCGCAGGTTTCTTCGGGCAGCTCGACCGGGCCGACGAGCCATTGGTCGTCGTCGGTGATGCGGACGAAGCCTTCCTCGGTGAGGGCGAGCCAGTGGCCGGGCATGGGAGCCAGGCAGCCGTCGTTGAGGGGACGGACGGGGCAGGCGCGGGAGGACCAGGTGCTGCCGAGGTCTTCGGTGGTCATGCTGCCGGTGTCCCCGAGTCGGCGGTCCAGGTGCGGAGCTGATCGTTACGGAGTTCGGCGAAGGTGCCGTCGCGGTGGGCGGTGGGGGTGAAGCCTTCGAGGAACCCGATTCGGGCGCCTTCGGCCGGGTCCCAAACCTCCAGCCCGGCTTCGGCAGCCACGTACAGGAGGCCGCCGTGGCCCCACATGCGCCCGGCGGGCCCGGCGAACATCCCGGTGCGGCGCCCGGTCCCGGCGTCGTAGAGCTCGACGCCGTCGAGCATCCGGTCGTCGGCGATGCCCATCTTCTGGATCGCGACGGTGTGGTCGTCCACCCAGGCGATCGGCTGGTCCCAAACGTGCTCTCGGCCGAGCGTGAGGCTTCGCCCGTGCTCGGCCGCGTGCCGGTCGCCGCCCAGCCACGCGACGAGGTCGACGGCCTCCGGCGCACCGATGGGGTGCCAGACCCAGCCGTCGGTGACCAGCCATCGCTCGGTCGGGCTCGGGTGCAGCGCGCCCTGGAAGTAGTCGAGGTAGTGCTCGGGTTCGGGCTCCCCCTTCTGCGGTGCCGCGGTTTCCCGGTCGGTCAGCAGCTCTCCGCTGGGCAGCGCGAACACGTCGAGGCGGTTCCAGTCCGTGCCCGCGACGACCTTCGCCGTCTCGCCTTCACCGAGGAAGGCCAGCGGGAACCGGGTGAATTCGTTGTCGTTCCAGTCCCGGTCGAGGTCGAGCACGGTGGCCCACTCGTCGAGGTCGACGACCGTCGCGAACTGGCCGTAGTCGGAGACGACCGCGGCGAACCGCCCGTCGCGCGAGGTGTGCAGGCCGCGGCGCGGGCGGTCGGGGATGTCGCGGATGTCCACGGGATTCTCTTCGGGCAGTTCGACCGGGCCGACGAGCCATTGGTCGTCGTCGGTGATCCGCATCAAGCCCTCTGCGGTCAGGGCGAGCCAGTGGCCGGGCACGGGTGCCAGGCAGCCGTCGTTCAGCGGGCGCACCGGGCAGGGGCGGGTGGACCAGGTGCCGCCGAGTTTCCGGTCCCGCACCAGGATTTCGGGCTCGCCGTGCCAGCCCGAGGGGAAGCTTTTCTGGTCGGCCCGATCGGCGCAGGCTTCGCAGACCTCGACCAGCGCGGCCGGCGTGCACTCGGCGCAGACGAGGTCGTAGTGCGTGCCCACGCCGGTGAGGTGGCGGGTGGACGAGGGAGGTTCTTCGACAGCCAGATGCAAACAGGTGCGCAGGGTGCCGATCGGGCCCGGGTGTCCGCAGGGGAGGGGGGTCACGCTGCTGGTGTCCAGGTCCGGAGCTGATCGTCGCGCAGTTCGGCGAAGGTGCCGTCGCGGTGGGCGATGGGCGTGAAGCCTTCGAGGAGCCCGACCCGGGCGCCGTCGGCGGGGTCCCAGACTTCGAGCCCGGTTTCGGCGGCGACGTAGAGCAGGCCGCCGTGGCCCCACATCCGTCCGGCAGGCCCGGCGAACATCCCGGTGCGGCGCCCGGTCCGTGCGTCGTGCAGCTGGATGCCGTCGATCGGCAGGTCGTCACCGATTTGTTGCAGGGCCACCGTTTCGTCGTCCACCCAGGCCATCGGCACGTCCCATGAATCGCGGAAAGCCAGCGCCTGACCGTGTTCGGGTGCGTGCCGATCGCCGGCGAGCCAGGTCGCGCAGTCGAGCACCAGCGGAATCCCCTCGGGCTGCCAGACCCAGCCGTCCGCGAGCAGGAACCGCCCGGACGGGCTCGGCAGCAGCGCGCCGAAGAAGTAGTCGAGGTAGTGCTCCCGGTTCTCCTCACGGCTCGTCACGCGTTCGGTGAGCAGGCGCCCGGTGGCCGCTTCGAAGGCATCCAGCCGGTTCCAGTCGGTGGCGGCGACGACCACGGAGCCGAGGAACGCGACCGGGAAGCGGACTGTCTGGGGGTGGTAGCCCTGCCGGTCCAGCGCCAGGGGCGCCGCACCCGAGGCGAGGTCGACGACCACGCCGTGGCGGCCGTAGTCGGTGACCGCTGCGGCGAACCGGCCGTCGGCGGCGGTGTGCAGTGCCGGTTCGGGTGCCTCCCCCGGTCCCGTCGGCGGGGACTCCGGCGGGAGGTCCACGACCGAGATGTGCCGAGGCTCCGGGTCGAGCGCGACGAGGCCGTCGGCGGTCCAGGCGAGCCAGCCGGCCGGCAAGGCTGCGAGGCACCGGTCGTTGAGCGGGGTGACCGGGCAGGCCGTGGTCGTCCAGGCGCCGCCGAGGTCCCGGTCTCGCCGGAGGATCTCGGGACTGCCGCGCCAGCCGAGGTCGGCGCCGCCTTCAGCGCGTTGGAAGCAGCCGGCGCAGGCGTCGAGCAGCTCCGGGGCGTCCGCGTCGGCACAGGACTTGCACAGCAGGTCGTACCGGGTCGCGACGCCGGTGAGCACGCGGAAGCAGTCCGGGCCGTTGTCGGTGGTGAGGTGGGCGCAGACACGCGCCCCGGCGGCCGGTGCGAGATGGCCGCACGGAAGAGCTTTCACCACTTCAGTGTCACCCCGCCCCGCAACCCATTATCCGGCGCCGAGGTGCGCCAGCCACCCGCCCTTCGCCGAAATGTCCTCCGCTCCCTCCGTGGCCGACGGCTCGCAGAGGAAGCCCGGCACCCGGGTGCCGTCGGCCAGTTCGAGCTTGCCGATCGCCAGTGGCGCCGGGATTCCGGCCACGAACGAACCGAACCCCGCCGCCGGCAGGTCCCACACCTCCGCGGCGACCGAGACCCCGCCGGATGCCACCCGCACCAAGCCCGGCTTCGGCGGCACCGTGTCCAGCGCGTACAACCGGTACGCCGCCGCCGTCGAGACCGCCGACACGAACCGGCCGCCGCGGGAGGTCAGCTCGTGGTTCAGCGGCTGGCCCCTCAGGTGCGCGCCCACCACCACGATCGGGATGCGTTCGGAACGCAAACCCGCCAGCGCCGCCAGCTTCAGGTCGTCGTGCGGGGCGCCGAGGAGCATCACGCCGAACGGGCGGCCTTCCACCGTCCCCGCCGGGACCGCCAACGCGGACAGCCCGAACAGGTTGGTCGAGTTGGTGAACCGGCCCAGCCGGGCGTTGACCGCCACCGGGTCCGCCGCGACCTCCGCCAGCGTCGGGTGCTCGGTCGTCGTCGGGAGCAGGAGCGCGTCGACGCCGGCCAGCGCGACCAGCGCCTCCGCCCGCAGGCCGGCCAGCGTGGCCTGGTCGGCGAACAGCCGGTGCGCGGGGATGTCCCTGGCCGGGGCGATGATCGAACGCACCACCGGGTCGACCGCGTCCGGGTGCGCGTCGATGAACTCGCCGACCGCCGTGTACCGCTCGGCGACGAACGCGCCGCCGTACAACAGCTGCGCCGCCTCCAGGAACGCCGCAATGTCCACAGTGGTCACTTCGGCGCCCGCGGCCGCGTACTCCGCGACGGCCGCATCGAACGCCTCGGCCCAGCCCGGCGCCAAGGGACCCAGCTGTTCCGGGGCCGGGACGCCGAGCCGGAACCGTCCCGTGTGGACCTGCGCGGGCTCGGCCAGGCAGGTCAGCGCGAACGACGCCTCCTCGACCGTCCGGGCGAACAGCGACACGCAGTCGATGCTGGCGCACGCGGGCACCACACCGGCTGTCGGCAGCAGGCCCGGCGTCGGCTTGAGCCCGACGATCCCGTTGAACGCCGCCGGCACCCGGCCGGACCCCGCGGTGTCCGTGCCCAGCGCCAGGTCCACGATGCCGAGGGCGACCGCCACCGCGGACCCCGAGCTCGATCCGCCGGAGACGTAGGCCGGGTCGACGGCGTTGCGGACCGCGCCGTACGGGCTGCGCGTCCCGACCAGTCCGGTCGCGAACTGGTCCAGGTTGGTGGTGCCGAGCACCAAGGCGCCCGCCGCCCGCAGCCGCGCCACGACCGGCGCGTCGGCCTCCGGTTTGTAGGCGTATTCGGGGCAGGCCGCCGTCGTCGGCAGCCCGGCGACGTCGATGTTGCCCTTGACCGCCACGAGCTTCCCGTACAGCGGCAGGCCGCGTGACTCCGACGCGGCGGCCTCGGCCAGGACGTCGGCTTCCGGCCGGAGGTCGATCCAGATCTCCGGCCGGTCCACCTGCTCGATCCGGCGGTAAGCCGCCCGCACCCGCTCTTCGGCGGCGCTCATCCCAGCACCACCAGCGGGGTGCCGGGGGCCACCTGGTCACCGGGGGACACGAGCACCTCGACCACCTCTCCGCCCGCCGGCGCGGGGATCCGCGCCTCGGTCTTCATCGCTTCCAGCGTCACCAGGGACTGCGCGTTCTCGACGCGCTCGCCCGCGGTGACGTCGACCCGCCACACCGTCGCCGCGAACGGCGCCTCGACGACGTGCCCGCCCGGCGGTGCCTCGACCCGCGCCGGGGGCCGGGTGACCGGCTCGGGCTTCGGGTCGAACTCGCCCGCCGCCGCCCACGCCTGCCGTTCCGCCTCGAACGCCGCCGCCTGCGCCGCCCGGAACCCGGCGATGCTCTCGGCGTTGTCCGCGAGGAACTTCTGGTAGTCCGCCAGGGCGAAGGTGCCCTCGGTGGTGTCGAGTTCGAGGGTCCCGGACGCGCTCTGCGCCCGCAGGTCCAGCAACTCCTCGGCGGACACCGGGTACCAGGAGATCCGGTCGAAGAACCGCAGGTTCCACGGCTGCTCGCCGCCGCGCCAGCTGTTCCACACCTGGACCGTGCGGCCGACGAACTGGTAGCCGCCCGGACCCTCCATGCCGTAGATGCACAGGTAGGCGCCGCCGATGCCGACGGAGTTCTCCGCCGTCCACGTCCGGGCCGGGTTGTACTTGGTCGTCACCAGGCGGTGGCGCGGGTCCAGCGGCGTCGCCACCGGCGCGCCGAGGTAGACGTCGCCGAGGCCGAGCACCAGGTACTCCGCGTCGAACACCGTCCGGTACACGTCGTCCACAGTGGACAGCCCGTTGACCCGCCGGATGAACTCGATGTTCCACGGGCACCACGGCGCGTCGTCGCGGACGCCGGTCATGTACCGCTCGATCGCCTCGCGGGTGGCCGGGTCGTCCCACGACAGCGGCAGCCGCACGCTGCGGCTCGGCACGACCAGGTCGTGCGTCGGCGGCAGGTCCCGCTCCAGCTCGCGCACCAGCCCCAGTGCCTTGCCCACCGGCAGCGCGTCCGGGTCGACGTGCACCTGCAGCGACCGGATGCCCGGCGTCAGGTCCACGATCCCCGGCACGCCTTCGGCCGTCAGCCGCTCGGCCAGCGCGTGCACCCGCATCCGCAGCGCGAGGTCGAGCTTCATCTCGCCGTACTCGACCAGCAGGTTGTCGTCGCCGCTGCGGCGGTAGGTGACCGACGGCTCTGCATCCGAAGAGGACAGTCGCGCGAGGACACCGCCGTCGTCGCGCACGGGACGGCTCGGCTCGACCGCCGACGCCGGCCGCGTCCGCAGCGCCGCCGCGTGGTCGGTGCCGATCGGCACGAACCGCACGGTGTCGCCCGGCCGCAGCTGCCCGAGCTTCCACCGCTCCCCGGTGGCGACCGTCGCCGGGCAGACGAACCCGCCCAGGCTGGGCCCGTCCGGGCCGAGCAGGATCGGCAGGTCGCCGGTGTAGTCGACGGCGCCGATCGCGTACGGCGTGTCGTGGATGTTCGACGGGTGCAGGCCCGCCTCGCCGCCGTCCGGACGCGCCCACTGCGGCCGCGGCCCGACCAGCCGGACGCCGGTGCGGGCCGAGTTGAAGTGCACCTGCCAGTCCGTGGCGTAGAACGTGTCGACGTCTTCGGGGGTGAAGAACTCCGGGGCCGCGTGCGGGCCTTCGAGCGCGCCGACCGTCCAGTGTGGAGCGAAGACCGGGCGTTCCGCGCCGGCGACCGGGCCGAGCGCCGTGTCCGCCGGGGCCGGTCCGGGCCGCAGGACGTCCCCGGCGGCCAGCGCGCGGCCGCCGTGGCCGCCGAACTTGCCCAGCGTGAACGTCGACGCGCTGCCGAGGAACGCCGGCACGTCGATGCCGCCGCGTACCAGGACGTAGCTGCGCAGCCCGGCCGTGCACGCCCGGACGTCGAGCACCGCACCCGCCGGGACCTCGACGGGTGTCCACAACGGAACCTGCGCGCCGTCGACGAGCACGGTCGTCGGCGCGCCGGTGACGCACACCTCGGTGGCGTGCGAGAACCGCAGCGCCACGCCGTCCACAGTGCACTCCAGGCCAGGGGCGCCTTCGGGGTTGCCGAGCGCGAGGTTGCCCAGCCGCAGCGAACGGTCGTCCATCGGGCCGCTCGGCGGTACCCCGACGGCCCAGTACCCGGTGCGGCCCGGCCAGTCCTGCACGGTCGTCATGGTGCCACCGCGCAGGACGTCGATCCGCGGCTCCGCGTCGGCGACGTCGTCCAGGGTGGCCGTGTCGTGCGCCGCGGCACCGAAGGCCGCTTCCGCGGCCGCGGCCCGCAGCTGGCCGAGGTTGGTCTGGACGCCGTCGAACCGGGTGACGGCGAGCGCTTCCCGGAGGTGCGCCAGCGCGTCGGCGCGGTCGGTGCCGGTGCAGATCACCTTGGCCAGCAACGGGTCGTAGTGCGTGGTGATGGTCGCGCCCGGCTCGACCCACGTGTCCACGCGGGTGCCTGCGGGCAGCGTGACCCGGGTGACCAAGCCCGCGCTCGGCCGGTGTCCGGCGCCCGGGTCCTCGGCGTAGACGCGGGCTTCGACGGCGTGCCCGCGCGGGACCGGGACCGCGCGGAACATCGCGCGGTCGCCCTGGGCGAGCCGCAGCATCCAGGCGACCAGGTCGACGCCGTAGACCGCCTCGGTGACCGGGTGCTCGACCTGCAGCCGCGTGTTGACCTCCAGGAACGCCGCCTCGCCGCGTTCGGGGTCGTAGACGTACTCGACCGTGCCCGCGGACCGGTACCGCACCGACGAGCACAGCGCGACGGCGGAGTCGACCAGCTGCTTGCGGACCTCCTCGGGCAGGCCGGGCGCCGGGCACTCCTCGACGACCTTCTGGTTGCGCCGCTGCAGGGAGCAGTCGCGGGTGCCGAGGGCGAGGACCTCGCCGAAGCCGTCGCCGAAGACCTGGACCTCGACGTGCCGCGCGCGGGTCACCAGGCGTTCCAGGAAGACGCCGGAGCTGGCGAAGCTCTTGGCCGCGACACTGCGCACGGTCTCCCAGGCGGCGCGCAGCTCGTCCGGCGACGCGCAGGCGCGCATGCCGATCCCACCCCCGCCGCCGGTCGCCTTGAGCATCACCGGGTAGCCGATGTCCTCCGCACTGGCCAGTGCTTCGTCCACATCGGACAGCAGGCCGGTGCCGGCCAGCAGCGGCACGCCCGCGGCGATCGCCGCCTCGCGGGCGGTGTGCTTGCTGCCGAACACCTCCAGGTGCTCCGGCGACGGCCCGGCGAAGGCGATCCCGGCCTCTTCGCAGGCCCGCGCGAACGCCGCGTCCTCCGACAGGAAGCCGTAGCCGGGGTGGATCGCGTCGGCGCTGGTGTCGAGCGCGGCCTGGATGATCGCGTCCGCCCGCAGGTAGCTCTCCGCGGCGGGCGCCGGGCCGAGCCGGACGGCCCGGTCGGCGAGCCGCACGTGCGGGGCGAGGCGGTCGGCGTCGGAGTACACCGCGACGGTTTCGAGACCGAGTTCCCTGGCGCTGCGCAGGATCCGGACCGCGATCTCGCCGCGGTTGGCGACGAGCAGCCTCACGCGCCGACTCCCGGGGAGATGACGACCATCCGCACCGGCGTCGGGTCGAAGCCGTTGCACGGGTTGTTGATCTGCGGGCAGTTGGACACGAGGACCAGCACGTCGGTCTCCGCGCGCAGCCGGACCTCCAGGCCCGGGGCCGAGATGCCGTCGACGATGCCGAGCGTGCCGTCCGCCTCGACCGGCACGTTCATGTACCAGTTGACGTTGCTGACCAGGTCGCGCTTGCCCAGGCCCCACTTGGCGCCCTCGATGAGGAAGTTCTCGACGCAGGCGTGCTGGTACCGGGTGTGCTGGCCGTAACGGAGGCTGTTGGACTCCTTGCTGCACGCGCCGCCGATGGTGTCGTGGCGCCCGCAGGTGTCGGCGACGACGGTCAGCAACGGCGCGCCCTCCTGCGTGCGCAGCACACTGCCGGTGGTGAGGAAGATGTTGCGCTGCGCGGCGATCGTCGCGGCCGCGCTGTAGCGCTTCGACGTGTCGTTCGCGTCGTAGCAGAGGAAGTCGACGGCCTGGTTGCCGCCGAGGTCGATGATCGCCAGCTCCTGGCCCTGCTGCAGCACCGTCGAGTACGGCGCCCGCGCGGGGACGTCGACGCTGACTTCCAGCTGGGATTCGTAGGCCGTGCTCATGCGATCCCCCGTGCGGTGAGGTAGTCGGCGGTGTTCTCGAACGCGCGCTGTGCCTCCGGTGTGTGTGTCCACTCCGGACTGTCCGGGGTGGTCGGCCGGTCGCGCCAGGCCAGCACTTCGAGCTTCGACACCGTGTAGTCCGGGCGCGGGTCGACCGGGTGGGCGACGTTGGCGATCAGGACGATCGAGGGGATTTCGATCCGGAGGTCCACGGCCTTGCCTGCACCCGCGGAGCCGGTGAACTCCAGCCCGCCTTCCGGCTGGACCCGCACTCCTTGGAAGAACGACAGGCTGGGCGGCAGGTCCCGCGGGCCGAGGCCGTTCTTCGCCGCGGCCAGGGTGAACAGCCCCAGCCCCGCGGGGGAGGGGCCCTGCGGCGAGCCGTCGCCGTAGCGCTCGGCGTTGCCGTCCACAGTGGACGTCCCGCAGAGGGCGTCGTGGCGCCCGCTCGAGTCCGCGACGATGGTGGCCAGTACCCGCGCTTGGTCCGACAGCAGCGCCACCGACTCGCCGAGGTAGGCGTTCCACTGCACCTTGACGGTGTCCGCGACGTTCAGCCGCTCCCACGGCGCCTCGGCGTTGAACAGCAGCAGGTGCGCGCAGGCGTCGCCGTCGACGTCGGTCAGCCGCAGCCGCGTGCCCCGGGCCAGCACCTTGTGCGTGTACCCGCCGCCGGCCACGGTTTCGGCCCAGGTCAGCGCCTCGGGAGCGACCTCGGCCGGCGGCGCGGGCCAGGTGCTCGCCGGGATCGACGGCATCGTGTCGACCACGGTGCCGGCCTGGGCGCGGGCGTGGTCGCGCGCTCCGTAGGTCGTCGCGGTGGTGCTCATGGTCGTCCTCTCTCAGGTCGCGGGTTCGAGGGCGGGAGCGGGGCGCAGGCGCAGCCAGCAGAGCCAGCCGATCACCAGTGCGCCGCCGACGAACTCTATCGGGAACAGGAGCATCCAGGGGGAGCCCGAACCGGCGAGATCGTAGATCTCCGCGCGGGGCCAGGCGATGTTGACGATCATGGCGATGCCGTACAGAACCGCTGCTCCGTTCAGCGGTACGCCCCAGCGGCCCAGGGAGAACCGGCCCGGCTCGGCCGGGAACCGCCCGCGCAGCCGGTGCACCAGCAGCGGGCCCGTCACCAGCAGGTAGGCCAGGTAGACGATCACCACCGACGTCCCGGTGATCGTGCTGAACAGCGTCGGGTTGCCGACGTTGAGCAGCAGCAGCCCGATGGCCAGCGCGCCGGACAGCAGCGCGGGCGCGACCGGCGTGCCGGTGCGGGGGCTGACCCCGGCGAGGCGGGCGGAGGCGGGCAGCGCGCCGTCGCGGGCCATCGCGTAGATCAGCCGGACGGTGCCGGTCTGGATGGTGAGGGTGCAGACGACGACGGCGATCGCGACGTCGGCGAGGAAGACCCGGCCGAGGGTGTCACCGAAGACGGCGGTGATCACGTACGGCAGGCCCTTGCCGGCGAGCTGCCCGTCGGTGAGGCTCGGCGCGGCCATCAGGGCGGTGACGACCACGGCGAGGCCGCCGATGCCGGAGACGAGCACGGCCCGCAGCACCGCCCGCGGCGCCGTCCGGCGCGCGTTCTTCGTCTCTTCGGCGACCGACGCGGCGGTGTCGAAGCCGTAGAGGACGTAGGCGGCCATGAGCGCCGAAGCGAGCACGCCGCCGATCCCGGCGCTGGTGCCGGGTGCGTCGTGCAGCACCACCTGCGGCCCGCGCACGGCGAACAGGAGCAGCCCGGTGACGAGGACGACGACCCCGAGCAGTTCGGCGGCGACGCCGACGTCGTTGATCCGCGCCATCAGCCGGACGCCGCCGGCGTTGACGGCGGTGGTGAAGACGAGCAGCACGGTGCCGAGCAGCACGGCGTTGGCCGCGCCGGTCGGCGACGTCACCGACGGGTCGCCGCCGACGAACTGGAAGCCGTCCCACACCGACGGCAGCACGACCTGCAGCGCGATCGCCGCGGCGGCGAGGGCGACGATGCAGCCGAGCAGCATCATCCAGCCGGCGAGCCAGCCGAGGAAGCCCTTGGTCAGCTGTTTCGCCCACTGGTACAC
This sequence comes from Amycolatopsis sp. NPDC004169, assembly GCF_040610315.1. Lineage (NCBI taxonomy): Bacteria > Bacillati > Actinomycetota > Actinomycetes > Pseudonocardiales > Pseudonocardiaceae > Amycolatopsis > Amycolatopsis sp. NPDC004169. The sequence goes on along the minus strand of NZ_JBEXMD010000039.1, from coordinate 54,509 downwards.
GGATCCGGCGAGCGGGTAGCGGGCGGCGAGTTCGGCGAAGTTGAGGGCGACGAGCAGCTGGCCGGCCAGCACGACCGGCCACGTCCAGAAGAACAGCGGGCCGCCGAAGGTGTAGCCGAAGCCGAAGAGCTGGAAGACGGTGGTGAGGATGGAGACGAAGGAAAAGCCGGCGGCGAAGGCGGAGAACCCGCCCAGCGACCGGCGGAGTTCCTGGCGGTAACCGAAGGCGGTGAGTTCGTCGGGCGGTGTCATGCGGTCTCCTTGTTTCGATCGCTTGACAGAAATTAGGTCGCCGTCACGACGCGGCGGTCTCCGTCGTGTTAGGGGTGCGTTAACGGCCGGAGCGACCCGGCGTCAATGGCGACATCCGGGCGTAACCGCACCTGCCGTGCGCGTGTCGCGCCCGCAGACCTGGCAAGATCACGGGGTGGTCAAAGGGTCGGGAGTCGGCAGGCCGAGGGCGAGCGGGGCGGCGGCGAGCCGTCCGGACGCGCGCCAGGCCGTGCTCGACGCGGCGGGGGAGTTGTTCACCGGAGCGGGGTACGCGGCCACGACGACGCGGGCGATCGCCGAACGCGCGGGCCTGCGCCAAGCCTCGCTGTACTACCACTTCCCGGCCAAGGAGGACATCCTCGCGGCGCTGCTGGCCGAGACGGTCCGCCCGTCACTGGCACTGGCGGCCCGGCTGGTGGCCGGCGGCGCCCCGGCGGCGGTCCGGTTGTGGGCGCTGGCGTACGCGGACATCGGCTTGCTGGGCGGCGCCCGGCACAACCTGGGCGCGTTGTACCTGCTGCCGGAGGTCGGCTCGCCGAACCTGGCCCGCTTCCGCACGGAACGAGCGGAGCTGAAGGCGGCGTACGGCCGCCTGGTGGCGGCTTCCGGGGTGGCGCCCGCGGCCGTCGCGATCCGGACGGACCTGGTCTTCGGGCTGGTGGAGAGCATCGCGGTGATCCGCCGCGACGACCCGGCACTGGACGTCGAGGCCCACGTCCGCGAGGGCGCCGACGGGGTGGTCCGGCTGGTGGGCCTGCCCGAGCCGACGGACGAGCTGCGGGCGGAGGCGCACGCGCTGCTGGCCGCCCTCGCGGAATGAGCGTGGATCGCCTCCGCGGCGAGATCGCCTGGCTGCACGCGAAGCTGCAGCGGCGTCGCCGCCAGGACGACCTGACGGCGCTCGAGCTGCGGGGTGAGATCGCGGACCGGCTGGCCGAGCTGCGCGACCCGGGGGCGGAGGCTTGGCTGCGTGCGCTGGTAGCGGACCAGACCCGCGTGTTCGGCGCGCGCCACCACGCGACGCTGGCGTCCTGGTTCCTCATCGCCGTCCGCTGCTCGCAGACCGGGCGCGTGGACGAGGCGGTGGAGCTGTTCTCGTCGGTGCGCTCGGCGTATGCGTACGTGCGCGGGCCGGACCACGACGCGGTCAAGCACTGCGGCCGCGGGATCGTGACCGCGCTGTTCGACGCGGGCCGGTACGCGTCGGCGATCGACGCCTGCCGGGCGCTGGGTGAGTTCACGTCCGAGCTCGTCCGCGCCCAGGTGGAGCTGGCGAGGTTCGACGACGCCGAGCAGTCCCTCCGCGCGGCCCCGCCCGAGTGGGCGCCGGTGGTCCGGTTCCTGCGCACGACGATCCAGGCCGAACTGGGTGCCCCGGGCCCGTTGATCGAGGCGATGCGCGAAGAACTGGCCGACGGCACAGGTGATCAGGAGGCGGCCCGGATGTGGCTGGCGTACGGGTTGCTGCTGGCGGGCGAGCCGGCGGAAGCGGCGGACCTGGCATCGTCGGTGGTGGCGGCCCGGGTGGTCCACCCCGGCCCGGAGGACCGGTTGACGTGGGAAGCGCGGGTGCTGCTGGGCCGTGCGCTGGCGGAGACGGACCGCTTGGCGGACGCGGAGCACTACGCACAGGCGGCGCTGGTCTCGGCACCGTTGCCGCCGGGGCACCCGGACTTGCTGCACGCGTTGGCCACGGTGGCCCGCGTCCAGTCCCGCCGCGGGGAGTGGGCGGCGGCGGTGGAGACATACGAGTTCGCGGTCGAGGGGTTCGCGGCGGTGCTGGGGGCGGAGCACCCGCAGACCATGAAGACGGGGGAGGCCCTGGCAGAGGCGCGAAGCCGAGCCTCCTGACAAGCCCGGCCACGAACGGCACCCAGGGCCCCCGCGAGGCCGTCCGTGGCGACGGTCACGGCTTCGGGGTGGCGGAAACCGGCAGAAGCGGGCCAACCGGCGTCGGCTGCAGATCCTGAAGACCACGAAGCGTCCGGATGCCCAGCTGGATCGACTGAGCCCCCACGCGAAGAGGCCTGATCGCGGCCCGCAGCGGGGCGTTGATCACTTCCACCGGGCGGATTTGGTCTAGGAAGGTGGTGATGGCGGTCTCCACCTCCTCCAGCTCTCCCAGCATTTCGACGAATTCCGCGTATTCCTTACCGGCCTGGGCCACCATCTCGGGACTGCCGTGCGAGGTCATGAGCTGCATGTACGAGCGCATGATGCTGTCGGTTTCGGCGATTGTGGCTTCGAACGCCGTACCTACCTGCTGGATGTTCACCGACAGCGGCTTGACGGTTTCGGCGGTACGGGCCACTCGTTCCTTGATGAAGTCCTGGGTTTGGCCCTCCATGTCCGCGGTCGCCTGCTGCATTTCGGCGGCGAGTGCGTGCAGTGAGACGGTGATGCTGCCGAGTTGCTGTTCGAGAATCCCGCCGACCTCGGTGAGCCTTTCGACGTACTCCTGGAGGCCGGGCGTGTCCTCGTCCGGCGCGTCGGCGGCCGGGATCGGTGACTCGGTCTTCTGCATTTCCGCCAACCGGCTCTCGGCCGACTGGATCGCCTTGATCAGCTTCCCGGCCACGACGGCCATCATCCGGCGCCACTCCGCGGTCCCGGCGCCGGCGAGCACCGCCTCCTCGATGTCGATGTACTGCAGCTTCTCGATGATGCGGATGTTCGCGTCGTCGCTGTTCTCGGTGATGAGGTTCTTCCCCAGCACGATCAGGGGAAGGATGAGCTGGGTGAGACCCAGTTCGTTGGCCTTGGCGTAAAACGCGGTGAGCTCTTCCCGGCAGGCACTGCTTTCGTAGAAGTAGTTCATGGAGATGACTGGGATGAAGACCATTGCGGCATTGATCCCGTCCTGGATCCGGGTACGCCAGTCTTCGCCCCACCCGATGCTCTCGCGGTCGACGAAGACTTCGATCTTGCGTCCGTGCGCGGAGGCGCAGAACTGTTCGAGGGAAGCCTTCAGCGGGGTGACGAAGTTCAGGAAACTGTCGTCTTCGTGGGTGAAACTGAGAAAACACTGGACCGCGGGCTGGTCGGACATGAAGTCGGTCATCGAGCGCACTTTCGCCGAAGATCTGGATTTCGGCGAGAGTAGATCAACGAGCGCGCGAACCCCGGTCCCCGCGCGACACTGGCCGGGGACTGTCGTGGATCTGTCAGGAAGCCGTGGCCTGCAGGGCCTTGCTCAGTGCCGCCGCTGTCAGTTCCACCTGCCACGGCCGGGCCCCACCCGCGCGGAGCACCTCCGCCACCGAATCCTCGTCCGTCTCCGCCGGTGGCCGCCAGCACGTTCGGCGTACCAGGTCCGGCAGCAGCAGGTTCTCCACCGGCAGCCGGCGGTCCTCCGCGATCGCCGTCAGCGCCGCGCGGGCCGCCGAGAGGCGGGCCGCCGCGTCCGGGTCCTTGTCCGCCCAGCGGTTCACCGGGGGCGGGCCGTCCGTCGGCTGCGAAGGCGACGGGAGCTCCGAAGCGGGCAACGCGCGAGCCGCCTGCAGGTGGCGGAGCCAGCTCGCCGTGTACTTGCGCTGGACGCGGCCGCTGAACACCGGCAGCGCCTGGAGCTCCTCCACCGTCTTGGGGTCGGCCGTGACCGCGTTGACGATCGCGCTGTCCGGCAGGATGCGGCTGGGCGCGCGGTCGCGCTTGCGGGCCAGCTCGTCGCGGGCCTGCCACAGCTCGCGGACCGCCGCGAGGCCGCGCGGGCTGCGGATCTTGTGGACGCCGGACGTCCGGCGCCACGGCTCGGCCCGCGGGGGCGGCGGCGGGGCCGTCCGCACGAACTCGAACTCCTGCCGCGCCCACTCCAGCTTGCCCTGGGCGCCCAGCTCCGCTTCCAGCTTCTCCCGCAGCTGGACGAGCAGCTCGACGTCGAGGGCGGCGTAGTTCAGCCAGTCGACCGGCAGCGGCCGCTTCGACCAGTCGGCCGCGCTGTGGCCCTTCTCGAGGGTGTATCCCAGCAGCAGCTCGACCAGCGTCCCCAGCGCGACGCGTTCGTAGCCCGCCAGCCGGCCGGCCAGCTCGGTGTCGAACAGCGCCGCCGGGCGCAGGCCCAGCTCGGCGAGACAGGGAAGGTCCTGGGAGGCCGCGTGCAGCACCCACTCCAGGTCGTTGAGGACGTCGCGCAGCGGCTGGAGGTCGTCGGCCAGTGCGATCGGGTCGATCAGCACCGTGCCGGAACCCTCGCGGCGCAGCTGCACGAGGTAGGCCTTGGGCCAGTACCGGTAGCCGGACGCGCGTTCGGTGTCGACGGCGACCGCTCCGGAGCCCGCGGCGAGCTTCGCGCAGGTCTCGGCCAGCGCGGCAGCGTCGGTGATCACCGGGGGCGTGCCCTCGGCGGGTTCGCGTAGCAGCACAGGGCCGCCCGTGGACTCGATCTCCATCCCGGTGTCCTCGGCCTCTGCACTTCCCATGGTTGACGACCCTACGGGACGGGCATACCGCGCCTGGTCTGCCCGCCCCGCAGGGCTGTTCGCTTGCGTCAGCGGATCACGCCGGCTCGCATGGCCAGCGCCACCATCTGGGCCCGGTCGCCCGTGCCGAGCTTGCGCCCGATCCGGGACAGGTGGGACTTGACGGTGAGGGCGGAGAGCGAGAGCTCTTCGCCGATCTCCTTGTTGGACTGCCCGTCGGCGACCAGCTGGAGCACCTCCACCTCGCGAGCGGACAGCTCGCGCGGGGTGTTGTCGGTGCCCGCGACGCGGGTCCCGGTGGCCAGCACCGGAGCCACGCTCGGGTCGGCGTAGACGCCGCCCTCGAGCACGCGCCGCACGCCGTCGGTCACCACGACCGGCGACGCGGACTTCAGCAGGTACGCCTGGGCCCCGGCCTGGAAGGCCGAGCGGACCGCGTACGGGTCGTCCGAGGATGCGAGGACCACCACGCGCGGCCAGCCGTGGCTACGGAGTTCCGTGACCAGCTCGATGCCGCTGCCGTCCGGCAGTCCGAGATCGAGGATCGCCAGGTCACAAGGCCCGGTGGCCTGTGCTCGCGCCCTCGCCTCGGCCACCGTGGCGGCTTCGTGGACGGTGCCCGCACCCATCTGTGCGAGTCTTGCTGCGATTGCCTCCCTCAACAGCGGGTGGTCATCGACCACCAGTACCGAAAAGAGCTCTTCCCGCGGGTGCGGAACCATGCTCGCCGGCAACGCGCCGGCTGGCGTGGATCGGACGGCCTGAGAAATGCCGACGGTAGCCACGTCACTACCTCCCTGGAGTCGGTCGTGCCCCCCGACCGGCACCGGGACCTTCGGCCGTTCAGCCGCGCCAGCTTTAGACCGAAAGTGGTGTCGTCGAAGGCACTGTAGCCGTCCTGAGGCCGTTGCGGGGGGATCGAATGGGTATCTATCTCAAACGAACAGTCACTCAGTGGGTTCGTCGTAACACGATCGGGCTAGTACACGGCCGGTTGCTAACGGATAGCCGAGCGAACACGATGCTAAGGAGTTACCGGCGTCCAAATGGCCGTGCAGATGAAGCGTGCAGCTTCCGGTGCGCCTAGTGACCAGGGGCCGGATGGGCTCCCCCAACCCTCGGAATGTGGCTCCGGCCGGGGCATGATCAACTCTGCCGACCGGCCGCGCGAGCGCTTGCCGAGGCCGGTCGTCGTCACGGTCCGTGTCCGTTTCGGGGTGCCGGTGGCGGCCCGGAGCGTGATTTGATCTTGTTGCGGTGCGTGACCGCGTGGAGTCACGAACGAGGAGACGTGAAACGCCCTCGTAGTCCGTGACGGACACCCGGGCGTCCCGGGACACCATCCCCGCTGTTCGGCGCGTCTGGGGGCGTCTCAGGGCTCGGCACCGCGAGTGAACGGCGTTCAGCGGACGTGAATTTTGCTCACATCCGTACAAGACGGCTTCCCGGGACGGCCGGTCACGGCCCGCCGTTGCCGATTCGTTGCCGAAGATCGCCCGGTCGGCCGGGGTTCAGGAGCCCTGGCGCTGCCCGAAGAGGGTCACCCCGACCGGGGGCAGCCCCACGACGCTCGCCATCACCTGGCAGAAGGCCTGCCCGTGGGGCAGCAGCCCGGAGTCCGTCGGCGTCCACGACGCCCGCAACTCGAGGTCGTCGGTCCTGGCGGGGCCGGAGATGTCGCCGAAGCGGGCCGACGAGGTCTCGGTCACCGTGCCGCCGAGGGCCTTCCAGCTCGCGCCGGACACTTCCAGCGCGTCGGTGAGCCACGACCAGCCGACCGCCGGCAGGAACGGGTCGGTCGCCAGCTCCCGGTCCAGCTCCGCGCGCACGTACATGACGAGCCGCAGCACGCCGTCCCAGCCGTCCTGGCCCTCCGGGTCGTGCAGCAGGACCAGCCGGCCCGAGGCCAGCACGTCGGCCGGCCCGGCCACTTCGCAGCTGACCGCGTACGACCACGGCGCGAGCCGCTGCGGAGCGCGCATCGGCTCCAGCAGCACCTCCCGGCGGGGCCGGACGGACTGCAGCGCCGCGACTGCTTCGCGGAAGAGTTCGGGCACTGGCGTCATCGCGGTCACGCACCGACTTTAGGGCGGGCACGCCCTGTTGCGGGCGCAGGCGCGCCGAGAGAACGGCCCGACCGGGCTCGTGGCACGATTGACGGCGATGTCTCAGACCACGCCCCTGCCGCGCCAGGCCGCCCCGTCCGGCCGCCGCGAGCTGCCCGAAGCCCCGTTCCTGGCCGCCGCGCGCGGCGAACGCCCGGCCCGCACGCCCGTCTGGTTCATGCGCCAGGCCGGCCGCTCGCTGCCCGAGTACCGCGCGCTGCGCGAGGGCGTGCCGATGCTCGACGCCTGTTTCGACCCGGAGATGCTCGCCGAGATCACGCTGCAGCCGGTCCGCCGCCACGGCGTCGACGCGGCGATCCTGTTCAGCGACATCGTGGTGCCGCTCAAGGCGGCCGGGGTCGACATCGACATCGTGCCCGGCACCGGCCCGGTGGCCGCCGCGCCGGTGCGCGACCTCGCCGCCGTGAAGGCGCTGCCGGAGCTGGCGCCCGAGCAGGTCGCGAAGGTCGCCGACGGCGTCCGGCTGCTGGTCGAGCGGCTCGGCGAGACCCCGCTGATCGGCTTCGCGGGCGCCCCGTTCACGCTGGCCAGCTACCTCATCGAGGGCGGCCCCAGCCGCAACCACGAGCACACCAAGGCGCTGATGCACTCGGAGCCCGCGCTCTGGCACGAGCTGGCCGGCCGTCTGGCCGACGTCGCGCTGACGTTCCTGCGCGCCCAGCTCGACGCCGGCGTCGACGCGGTCCAGCTGTTCGACTCCTGGGCGGGCGCGCTGTCGGAGCGGGACTACCGCGAGTTCGTCCTGCCCCACTCGGCGAAGGTCCTCGCCGGTGTCGCGGAGTACGGCGTGCCGCGGATCCACTTCGGCGTCGGCACCGGCGAGCTGCTCGCCGCGATGCGCGACGCGGGCGCGGACGTCGTCGGCGTCGACTGGCGGATCCCGCTGGACGAAGCGGTGCGGCGCCTCGGTGGCCGCGCGGTCGTGCAGGGCAACCTCGACCCGGCGCTGCTGCACGCGTCCTGGCCGGTCCTCGAAGCCGAGGTCCGCCGGATCGTCGAAGAGGGCAAGGCGGCCGACGGCCACATCTTCAACCTGGGCCACGGCGTGCTCCCGGGCGTCGACCCCGACGTGCTGACCCGCGTGGTCGGGCTGGTGCACGAGCTGTGAAGCGCGTCGCGGTCGTCGGCGGCGGCGTCTCCGGGCTGACCGCCGCGTACCGGCTGCGGCAGCTGCTCGGCCCCGAGGCCGAGATCACCGTCTTCGAGAAGACGACCGCGCCGGGCGGCAAGCTGCGCACCGCCGAGCTCGCCGGGGTGCCTTACGACGTCGGTGCCGAGGCGTTCCTCGTCCGCCGTCCCGAGATGCTGGGCCTGGTCCGCGAGCTGGGGCTCGACGTCGTCCACCCGACGAAGGCCCGCGCGAAGATCCACGCCGGCGGCGCCGTCACCGGGCTGCCGCCGGGCACGGTGATGGGGGTGCCGGCGTCCGCGGAGTCGGTGGCCGGGGTGCTGTCGGAAGCCGGCCGCAAGGCGGTCGAGGCCGAGCCGTCGCTGCCCGAGCTGCGGCTGCCGGGCGGTGACCTGCCGCTGGGGCCGCTGCTGCGCGAGCGCTTCGGCGACGAACTGGTGGACCGGCTGGTCGACCCGCTGCTCGGCGGCGTCTACGCGGGCGGCGCCGACGGCCTCGGCCTGCGCGCGACCATGCCCGGCCTGGCCGCCGCGCTGGCGGCGGGCGCGGGCTCGCTGACCGCGGCGGCCGCCGCCCAGCTGCCGTCGAACCCGTCGACGGCGCCGGTGTTCGGCACCGTCCCCGGCGGCCTCGGCGCGGTGATCGACCGGCTCACCGCGGCGTCCGGCGCCGAGCTGCGGACCGGCCTGCCGGTCTGCGAGATCGCGCGGCACGGCACCGCCTGGCGGCTGCGCATCGGCGCGGCGCCGACCGCGCACGCCCCCGCGGACAACCTCGCCGAGGTGGACGCCGTGCTGCTCGCGGTGCCCGCGCCGTCGGCCCGTCGGCTGCTCGCCGACGTCGTCCCGGCCGCCTCGGCCGCCTTCGGCGAGGTCGAGCTGGCGTCGATGGCCGTGGTCGCGCTGGCGCTGCCGCCCGGCACCGCGCTGCCCGAGGCGTCGGGGATCCTGATCGGCCAGGGCGAGCGGGACGCTTCCGGCGTGCCGTACGCGTCGAAGGCGTTCACCTTCTCTTCCCGGAAGTGGGGCCACTTCGGCCGCGGCCCGGTCCTGGTCCGCGGCTCGGTCGGCCGGTTCGGCGAGCCGGGCGCGCTGCAGTTCGACGACGTCGAGCTGGTCCGCGTGGTCCGCGACGACCTCGCCCGGCTGACCGGCGTGACGGCGGCCCCGATCGAGACGCTGGTGACCCGGTGGGGCGGCGGCCTGCCGCAGTACGGCACCGGGCACCTGGAGCGGGTCGAGCGGATCGAGAAGGCCGTGGCGGCCGTGCCGGGACTGGCGGTCGCCGGGGCGACCCTGCACGGCGTCGGGTTGCCTGCCTGCGTGGCCACCGCGGAGGCGGCGGCGCAGCGGATCGCGGCCCACCTCTCTTCGTGAGTGCGCCTCACCTGACCCGTGAGGGCGGCCCGGCGCCCGCGGTGACAGGATGGACTCATGGCGCGGGTCAACTACAACGAGCTCAACGACACCATCCGCTACACGACCTGGTCGGTCTTCCGGATCGAACCGGGCAGGCTGGGTGAGGACCGGGGAACCGCCGGCCGTGAGACCACGGAGTACCTGGACGGTCTCGAAGCCAAGGGCGTCGCCGTGCGCGGCGTCTACGACCTGTCCGCGCTGCGCGCCGACGCCGACTACATGATCTGGTGGCACGCCGAGGAGATCGAGCAGGTCCAGGCCGCCTACGCCGGGTTCCGCCGGACGCCGCTGGGCCGCGCGTCGACGCCGGTCTGGAGCCAGACCGCGCTGCACCGGCCCGCCGAGTTCAACAAGAGCCACATCCCGGCCTTCCTGGCCGGGGAAGAGGCGCGCAAGTACGTCTGCGTCTACCCGTTCGTGCGGTCCTACGAGTGGTACCTGCTGCCGGACGCCGAGCGCCGCAAGATGCTCGCCGACCACGGCAAGGAAGCCCGCGACTACCCGGACGTGCGCGCGAACACCGTCGCGTCGTTCGCGCTGGGCGACTACGAGTGGATCCTCGCCTTCGAGGCCGACGAGCTGCACCGGATCGTCGACCTCATGCGCCACCTGCGCGGCACCGAGGCGCGGCTGCACGTGCGCGAGGAAATCCCGTTCTACACCGGCACCCGCGTGCCGCCGGCCGAGCTCGTCGCGGCGCTCCCGTAGTGCGCGACATCGTCTCGGGGGTCTGGGACGCCCTCACCGGGTCCGCGCCGGGGCCCTTCGAACTGACCGGCACCGAGGACGTGCTGCCCGGCCCGTACCGGGTGGCGGCGGCCGCCACCGCGTCGATCGCGGCGGCCACCCTGGCGGCCGCGGAGATGCTCCGCCTGCGCGACATCGAGCCGGGCGTGGTCACCGCGGACACCCGGCACGCGGCGGCGGCGTTCCGCAGCGAGCAGCTGCTGAAGGTGGACGGTGCCGGCGCGGAGTCCGTCTGGGCACCGCTGTCGGGCGACTACCGCACGGCGGACGGCTGGGTGCGCCTGCACTGCAACTACCCACGGCACGAAGCGGCGGTGTGCTGGGGCCTCGGCGTGCCCGGGACGCGCGGCGCGGTCGAGAAGGCGGTCGCCGGGCGGAGCGCGCGGGAGGTCGAGCACGCGGTCGTCGCCGCCGGGGGAGCGGCCGCCGAGCTGCGGTCCCCGGCGGAGTGGGCGGCGCACCCGCAGGGGCAGGCGGTGGCTTCACTGCCGCTGGTTTCGCTTTCCCCGGTCGCCGACGCGCCGAAGAGGACGTTGTTCTACTCGGACCGGCCGCTGGGCGGCATCCGGGTGCTGGAGCTGACGCACGTGCTGGCGGGCCCGGTGGCCGGCCGCGTACTGGCAGCGCACGGCGCGGACGTCCTGCACGTCGGGGCCGCGCACCTGCCGCGGGTCGAGGCGCTGGTGCGCGACACGAACCAGGGCAAGCGCTCGACGTTCGTCGCCCTGGACACCGAGGGCGGCCGCGCGCGGCTGAAGAAGCTGATCAGCCGGGCGGACGTGCTGGTGCAGTCGTTCCGGCCGGGCGCGCTGGCGAAGATCGGCTTCGGCACGGAGGAGCTGGCCGAGCTGCGGCCGGGCCTGGTGGTCGCGGACCTGAGCGCATACGGCTGGGAGGGCCCGTGGGCCCGCCGGCGCGGGTTCGACAGCCTGGTCCAGATGTCGAGCGGCCTGGCGTTCGGCGACCCGCCGTCGCCGCTCCCGGTCCAGGCTTTGGACCACGCCACGGGCTGGCTCACGGCGGCGGCGGTGATGACGGCGCTGCACCGCCAGGTGACCGACGGAGGCACGTGGCGGGCCCGGCTGTCCCTGGCCGGGACGGGCCGGTGGCTGGATTCTTTGGGGCGCAGAGATTCGGCTTTGGCTTCGGCCGGCGTCGACTTCGGCGACCTGCTGGAGGAGGCGGACAGCGGGTACGGGCGGCTGACGCGGGTGAAGATGGCGGGTGGGTTGCCGGGGGCGCAGCCTTACTGGGAGTTCGGGACGCGGGAGCCGGGAGTCGACAAACCGACCTGGACACCCTAGCGGCGCCGCAGCCGGTCCCGCCCCGGAGCAGCCCCGCCCCAGAACAGAGCCCACCCACCCCAGGGGGCCGGTCCCAGTTCCAGTCTATCGGCGGTGGCCGACAAAAGGCCTGGTCACAGCGTGGTTGTCCACACCCCGGCGGAATTGTGGACGGGCAGGAAGGCGGCCCGGCCGCGGTCCGATCCGAAACCGCTGGAGTGATGCTCTACTGGCTGCCCGGCACCGGTGCCTCATCCGCCCGGCTGTACCGGGAAAGCCTCCGGCAGGTCAACGAATGGATCTCCGGCTCGGCCGGCGCGCCGGTGACCGTACCCACCGGCTGTTCGGTCTTCCCCGAGGAGCTGCAGTGCCCGTCTCGGCGATTGGCGGAGCGCCGGTTCCCGAACATCCGGTGCTGGAACGAGCCCGGCCACTTCAGGGCGTTCGAGCAGCCGGCGTTGTTCGTCGAAGAGGTCCGGTCATTCTTCCGGCTGGTCCGCTGATGGTCACCCGTTTTCGGTGAGCGGCTGGCTGAAGATCAACAAGTGCCCATCGGGTGTCCGTACGTTGAAGTCGCGCATCCCGTAGGGCCGGTCAGCCGGTGGCTCGACGATGTCGGCGCCGCGGGCGCGCAGCTCGTCGTGGCAGGAATCGACGTCGTCGACGATAACCGTCACCCTGGCCGGGCCGACGCTGCTTTCGGCGTACAGGTGGAACTCGGCGGTGTCGCGGATCACGGCCGCGTAGCTCGGTGGGGTTTCCCAGGTGAATATGGTGTCGAATCCGAGCGTGTCCGTGAAGTACGACCGCGCTGCCTGCACATCTCGGCACGGCAGCACGGGAATCGCCACCCGCATGACCATTCCGTCACCTTACCTGACTTTGGCTCAAGATCGCTGATCTTGGGCGCGGTCCAGGTCGGGGCCGACATGGTGCCGTCTACACCGCTGGAGGCCATGAGGCGACCTATACCAGCTGCTGATGAAATACAGTGACATCGACGACGAATCCGGCCAGCTGTATCGCGCACAGCGGGATCAACACTTTCTGCATCCTTTGATTCCAGAAGCCACGTCTGAACTTGCGCATGATTTCCTTCAGGCGGGCGTCATCACCGATGACAGCACCGAAGCCTGCCGCGGCGGTGACCCGAGGCCGCCCTAGCGGCGCCGAAGCCGGTCCACCAGCCGCCGCTTCGGCTTTGGCAGGTGGCCGCCCTCGATCAGCCACCTCATGAACTCGTCCGCGTACGCTCCCGATCTCTCCGCCGCCTTCTTCGGGCGGCCCCGGTTGAACTGCGCGAACAGCGGCCCGAACCGCTCGCCCAGCGCCTCCGCCAGTTCGGGCCGCTGGTAGGCCAGCACCCGCCCGTGCTTGCGCCGCAGCACCGTCGCCTCCACCCGCAGCCGTCCGGCGTCGAAGCCCTCCGGTGGCGGCCCGCCGGCCAGCAGCGCGTGCAGCAGCTCCGCCTGGCGGCGAGCCAGCTCCTCGCGGCTCACGCCGTCACCGCCGCCCGCAGCGCTGCCAGTTCCGCCGCCAGCTCGGCGTCGGTCGGGTAGTCGTCGTCGCGTTCCAGCAGCACGCCCGGCGGGTCCGTGCGGCGGCGGAGCTCCGTCAGCAACGCCAGCACCTCCGGCAGCACCGGGTGCGCGTGCGTGTCGTGGTAGACGCCGTCGCGCTCGATGCCGCCCGCCATGTGCACGTACGCCAGCCTCTCCCACGGGATGCCGTCCAGGAACGCCTCCGGGTCCGTGCCGATGTTGCGGGCGTTGGCGTACAGGTTCGCCACGTCGATGATCAGCAGGCAGCCGGTCCGGTCGGTCAGCTCGGTGAGGAACTGCTCCTCGGTCAGCTCGGCGTCCGGCCAGTCGAGCACCGCGGCGATGTTCTCCAGCGCCAGCGGCACGTCCACGATGGACTGGGCCAGCCGGACGTTCGCCACCAGCACGTCCAGCGCCTCGCGCGTGCGGGGCAGCGGCATCAGGTGCCCCGAATCGAGGCCGCCCGCGCGCACGAAGCAGACGTGGTCGCTGACCAGCGGCGCGTCCAGGGCCCTGGCGATCTCCGCCAGGTGCTGGACGCGGCCGGTGTCCAGGGGCTCGGCCCCGCCGAGGGACAGCGAGACCGCGTGCGGCAGCACCGGCAGGCCCCGCTCGCGCAGCGCCACCAGCGTCTCCGGCAGGTGGTCGGCGTGCAGGTTCTCGGCGACGACCTCGACCCAGTCCACGCCCGGCAGCCGCGCGATGGACAGGTCCAGCTCGTGCCGCCAGCCGATGCCGATGCCCAGCTCACCCACCGCAACCCCCTCCGCCGCAGCCGCCGCCTCCGCACGACGAGCCGCTGCTGCACGACGAACTCGAGCACGACGACCCGCTGCTGCACGACGACCCGGACGACCCCGACGAGCCACCGCCGCCGTAGGTGACCGGCGGGGCCAACGCCGCGCTGAGCTCCTCGTCCGGGTACATCGCCCAGCCGCCCAGCGCGACCGCGGCCGCCGCCCCGCCGAGCAGGACGCCGCCGGCCAGCATGCCCGCCGGGACCGGTCCGCTCGCCGCCGCCCGGGCCTGGCCGAGCAGGCGGTGCCCGGCGGCCGACGGCTGCCGGGGCCCGGTCTTCGACCGGCGGACCGCCGACGCGACCGTCAGGACCGCCGCCACGAGCACCAGGAACACCAGGATCCCGACCGGGCGGCCGAGCGAGATGCCGTTGACCAGCCGGGCCACGCCGAGCGCCAGCACGGCCAGCTGCAGGAGGAGCACGAACGTCCGCACCTGCCGCTTGGCGGCCGCCGAGGCCAGCAGGCCGCGCTGGTCCAGCCCCTCTTCGAGGGCCCGCATCGCCGCCGACTGGCGGCCGTACGCCCGCAGCGTCGCCGTCGTCTTCAGCTGTGCCGCGTCGAAGACCGCCTGCTCCAGCGGCTCGTACGGCCGCGTCCCGGCCTGGCTGACCTGCTTGTAGCTGTTGACGCGCAGCTGCCCGCGCTCGACCAGCGCCGCGATCGCCGCGTCGGTGGCCCGGTCGGGGCCGCCGGCGAGGAAGGCGAGCTGGTAGACGGTCGGCGGCGGACCGGGCGGCACGTCGTCCGCCCGCCTCGCCCGGCTGTTCACCACCCCGGACGCGACGACCCTGATCAGCAGGACCGCGCCGAGCAACGCGATGTAGAGGACCACGAAATCCGGTCCGGAAATGCCCCACGGGTCGTCCATCGCCCGTCTCCCCTCAGTGTGTCGCGGTTACCGTAGCTGTGAGACGCACGTGCTCGCGTCGGCGTTTCAACCGCCGCAGCCCCCGCCGCCCCCGCCTCCGCCGCAGCCGCCCCCACCCCCGCAGGAGCTGCTGCCCCCGCCGCACGAGCTGCCGCCGTAGAAGCCGACGGCGGTGCCGCCGCCGGCCCCGGCCAGGCGGGTGCGGCGGTTGTGGAGGCGGGTGGTGGCGTGCTGCGCGGCCCGGGTGACGGCGGCGCGGACGTCCTGGTCGGGGTGCCCGGCCAGCCCGTCCGCGGCGACGGCCGCGGTCGCGCCGGTCGACAGCGTGCCGGCCCGGCGGGCCGCCGCCCGGCCCGCGAAGGTGGCCTTGACCGCCGGCCGGTTCCGCGCCTTGACCGTGGTGGCGATCGCGATGACGGTGCCCACGGCGAGCAGGCCCAGCAGGATCCCCACCGGGTGCCCGGTGCTCGCCCCGGCGATCAGCCGGACCAGGCCGAGGGCGACCACCGCCCAGTAGGCCACCGCGGTGGCGATCCAGGTCGAGCGCAGCTTCCGCGGATCGGCGAGGAGGCCGCGGCCGATGAGCGCAGCTTCGAGTTCACGGGCGGCTTTGTGGTCCGCGGCGGCGTCGCACACCCGCTCGATCGAGGAGCCGTTCTTGCCGATCCGGCTCAGCGCCTCGCGGCCGACGGGGTCGGCGGCCGTGCCCTTGACGCGGCTGAGCCTGCCGTTGCCCGCCAGGCGGATCACCTGCTGCTCCAGCAGGCCGGCGACGACGTACTCGCCGAAGCGGCGGCGGCCGCCGGTCAGCACGGCCAGCTCTTCGGGCCGGTTCGGGCCGTCGCCCGCGCGGCCGCGCAGCACCAGCGCACCCCGCACCGCGGCGGCCAGCGCCGTCAGGAGCAGCAGGCCGCCGTAGAGCCCCGCGAACACCGGTCCGGGAATGCCCCAGGTGTCGGTCATGAGTCCGCCCTCCCTCGTCCGTGTGCGGAGACTACGTTCGAGGAAGGGCGGCGGGTTGCTCGCTTAAGGGAGATTTAGGCTGGGCGTTCTCACGCCTGGGGGACCAGCTTCAGCGAGATCGAGTTGATGCAGTAGCGCTGGTCGGTCGGGGTCGGGTACCCCTCGCCTTCGAAGACGTGCCCGAGGTGGCTGTGGCAGGAGCCGCAGAGCACCTCGATGCGCTTCATGCCCATGGTGCGGTCTTCGCGCAGCAGCACGGCGTCGGAGTCGGCCGGGTCGTAGAACGACGGCCAGCCGCAGTGGCTCTCGAACTTCGTGTCGCTGCGGAACAGCTCGGCACCGCAGGCGCGGCACTCGTAGACGCCGGTGGTCTTGGTGTCGGTGTACTCGCCGGTGAAGGGCCGTTCGGTCCCCGCCTGGCGGAGCACGGCGTACTCGTCGGGGCTGAGCTGCGCCCGCCACTCCTGCTCGGACTTCACGACGCGCGGGGTCGCGCCGACAACGGGTTTCATACCTTTCACCCGCCCCACGTTACGCCGCGAGCCAGGCGAGGGCGTGCACCACGATGTCCCATGCGGCCACGATCACGCCGAGCACGATGAGCACGACGATCAGGGCGGACACCCAGTAGCGCAGCCCGCCGAGCCGGTTGCTGGAGTCGGCGAAGTCGGCCACGCCGTCGAGGGCGGCTTCGATGGTGAAGTTCGGGCCGCACCGTTCGATGCGGTCGAGGTGCTCGGCGAACGCGCGCGCCTCCGGGTCGTACGGGTCCAGGCCGACCAGGTCCTCGTGGAAGCGAGGATTCTGGCCCGGCAGCGAAGCTCCGTCGTCGGCCATGCCACCACGGTAGGCCATCCGGGCCCCTCAGCCCACCGGACGCGCGTTAAGTCTCACTGCCCGGTGGCGGACGCGTCGAGCTTGGTGTTGCTGTCGATCAGCATCTGGCCGCCGACCATAACGATCCGGAAGGGGCGGCGCGACTGGCTGCCGAGGTCCATGTTGATGGTGATCGACCCGTCGGCGTTGGCGCCGCCGGAGTCGGCTCGCGCCTTGCCGTAGGTGGGCACCGTCTGGCCGGACCAGTAATCCTGGAACTGCTGCTCGCTGCCGTAGACCTGCTGGGCCGCCGGGGTCAGCAGGCTCCAGTTCCCGGCGGGGTTTGCGTAGAACCGGTCGGCGAGAAGCCGCCCGGCGGAACCGTAGTCGCTGATCTTGCCTTCGGACGGCGTCTGGCCGAGCTTGGCGGAAGCCGGTGCGTCGTCGCTCGGGCTGTTCGTCTTGGAGGAGCTGTGGCCCGTGGTCGGCTGGTTGCCCGGCGACTGGGCGGTCGTGGTGCCGCCCGAACCGCCGTTGCCGGAGTTCAGGACCAGGAACACGATCACCGCGACCACGACGACCGCCGCGCCGGCCCCGGCGAACACCGCGTACTTGCGCTTGTTGTCCGGCTTCGGCGCGTTCGACGAGTACTGGGGCGCCCTGGCCGACGGCGCGGCCGCGGGCATCGGTCTCGGCGGGGTGTTCGGCGGCGCGGCCGGGGACCGCATCGGCATGAACGCCGCGGTCGGGCGCGGCGGGTTCGACGCCGCCTTGGCCGCGGGCTTGTTCGCCGGTACGGGCGTGCCGACCGGCGGGGACGACGGTGCCGCGCCCGCCGTGCGCTGCCACGGCGGCCGCTCGCCGTCGTCCGAAGACGCCGGCGCCGCGGGCTTGCGGCCCCCGCCACCCGACAGCAGCGGCGGGGACGCCGTCATGCCGCCCGGCTCGGTGCGGGCCAGCGCGGCCAGCCGCTCGCGGGCCTCGGCCATGCTCGGCCGCTCGCCCGGCTCGCTGCGCAGCAGGCTCATCAGCAGCGCGGTGGCCGCGCCCGCCTGCACCGGCGGGTTGATCTGGCCGTTCGCCGCCGCGTAGAGCAGCGCGAGCTGGTTGGTCGTGTTGCCGTACGGCGTGGTGCCCTCGATCGCCTGGTAGAGGGTCGCGCCGAGGGCGAAGACGTCGGAGCTGGGCACCGGGTCGGCGCCGCGGGCCAGCTCGGGCGCCAGGTACGCGGGGGTGCCGCCGATCAGGCCGGTCGCCGTCAGCGTCATGTCGCCGGCCGCGCGGGAGATGCCGAAGTCGGTGATCTTCGCGGTGCCGGTCTCGTCGATGAGGATGTTGCCCGGCTTGACGTCGCGGTGCACGATCCCGGCGCGGTGCGCGGCGACCAGCGCGGACGCGACCTGCTCGCCGATCCGGGCGACCCGGCCGAGCGGCAGCGTGCCTTCCTCGGCCAGGATCGTGGAGAGGCTGGGCCCGTTCAGGTACTCCATCACCAGGCACGGGTCGCCGTTGTGCTCGGCGATGTCGAAGACCACGATGGCGTTCGGGTGCTGGAACCGGGCGGCGTTCTTCGCCTCGCGCATGGCGCGCTGGCGCATGTTGTCGCGCTCGGTCTCGGAGACGCCCGGCTGCGGGAGGATCTGCTTGATCGCGACGGTGCGTTCGAGGCGCACGTCGGTCGCGCGCCACACGACACCCATGGCACCGCTACCAATGTGCTCGACGAGGCGGTAGTGCCCCGCGATCAGCTGACCGGTGTCGATGGCGACTGCTCCTGACGAAATTCCCGGTGGTGGTGGCCCTGCTCAGCGCGGTACCGCTTCGCGCACCCGATCGAGTGTAGCGGTCGGCCGCGTGCTCTTCCCGTCAGCCAGCCGGTCCGGCGGGCTGCGGTTCGGCCGGTGCCCGCTTCTTGAACACCTTGACCAGGCCGATCGCTCCGGCCAGCGCGAACACGCCGTAACAGGCGAGCAGCGCGGGCGGCGTGTCGCCGGTCAGGACGTCGCCGAGGACGACCACGGCGACCGTGCCGGGCACGCTCCCGAGCAGCGTACCGGCCAGGTAGGGGGCGAGCCGCACCGAGGACACCCCGCAGAGGTAGCTGAAGGGGGCGAACGGCACCACCGGGATCAGCCGCAGCGACGTGATGGCGAGGACGCCGCCGCCGGAAAGGCGGTCGTTGACCGTTTTCACCGCCGAGCGGTGCAGGTGCCGGGTGACCAGGTCACGGCCGAGCAGCCGGGCCAGCCCGAAGGAGAGGGCGGCCGCGATGGTGGTGGCGACCAGGCCGATGGCGATCCCGGCCGCGGTGCCGACGAGCAAGCCGGCGGCCAGGTTGAACACGGTCCGCGGGATGGGCGCCACGGTGAGCAGCGAGTACGCCACGAGCAGCACGAGCGGCGTGGCGGGGCCGGTGGCGGCGGCCCAGGCCCGCAGTTCGGCAGGCCCGGGGATCGGCAGCAGCACCGCGGCCGCCGCGAAGACGGCGAGCACGGCGAGCGCGACGATCGTTTTGGTGCGGCCGGACACCCGTTCGAGCCTACCGGGGGGCCTCCGGGCGGCTAGCGTGGCCGCATGCCCAAGAACGGTGATCCGGTCGAGTACGAGGTGGGCGGGCGCACGGTCCGCGTCTCGAGCCCCGACAAGGTGTACTTCCCCCAGCGCGGCATCACGAAGCGGCAGGTCGTGGAGCACTACATCACGGTCGCCGAGCCGCTGCTGCGCGCGATCGGCGAGCGCCCGACGACGTTGAAGCGCTACGTCGACGGCGTCGAGGGCGAGTGGTTCTACGCCAAGCGCGTGCCCAAGGGCGCACCTCCGTGGATCGAGACGGCCGAGATCACGTTCCCGTCGGGCCGCAAGGCGGCCGAGGTGTGCCCGACCGAGCCCGCGGTGTTCGCGTGGGCGGCCAACCTGGGCACGTTCGACTTCCACCCGTGGCCGGTCCGCCGTCCCGACGTCGACCACCCGGACGAGCTCCGCATCGACGTGGACCCGCCGGACCGGGCGGGCTTCGCGGACGCGGTCGAGGTGGCCAGGGTGGTCCGCGAGGTGCTGGCGGACGCGGGCCTGACGGGCTGGCCGAAGACCTCCGGCGGCCGCGGGGTGCACGTGCTGGTCAGGATCCGCCCGGAGTGGGACTTCATCGCGGTCCGCCACGCGGTGATCGCACTGG
The DNA here is from genome assembly GCF_040610315.1 of Amycolatopsis sp. NPDC004169. NCBI lineage: Bacteria > Bacillati > Actinomycetota > Actinomycetes > Pseudonocardiales > Pseudonocardiaceae > Amycolatopsis > Amycolatopsis sp. NPDC004169. The sequence continues at coordinate 34,952 of NZ_JBEXMD010000039.1, read as the reverse complement.
GCCGCGAGGTTTCCCGCCGGATCCCCGACAAGGCGACGGTCGCGTGGTGGAAGGAGGAGCGCGGCGGGAGGGTGTTCCTGGACTACAACCAGGCGGCGCGGGACCGCACGGTGGCCTCGGCGTGGTCGGTCCGGGGGACACCCCGGGCGACGGTGTCGACCCCGCTGACGTGGGAGTTGCTGGACGAGGTGGACGCGGACGACTTCGACGTGCTGACGATCCCGGCGTTCTTGAAGGAGCACGGAGACCTGCACGCGGGGATGGACGCGTCGCCGTTCGGCCTCGAGACGGCGCTGGAGTGGTACGAGCGGGACCTGCGGGACCACGGGCTGGGGGAGCTGCCGTATCCGCCGGACTACCCGAAGATGCCGGGGGAGCCGAAGCGGGTCCAGCCGAGCAAGGCCCGGCCGGAGTAGGGGTCACGGCTCGCGGCCGGACCGGATCGCGCCGCCGGTGGCCGCTCCGGTGCCCGGTGTTACGCAGTGGTGTGAACCACTGCGAATCCGCCACCCCTTGTAACCACGACCACAGCCGTGGCGGTCCTCACCAAAACCCCCGCCCCACCGCGCAATTCCGCTCCGCCGAAAGAACCAATCCGAACAGCGAGTGATCACTCAAGCGCCCGCTGTCGCCTTTCCGGTTACAAATGTTGCACGGCCGAACTCGATGTCACGATCTTGGTCTCCGACGGCGTAACGTGCGGTCCCTGACTGGCGACCATCGGGCAGCGGGTTCGAGGAAGGAGGCCGTTCGTGGACGACCTGATCGCTTTCCTCGCGGCGCGCGTGGGCGCGCGGCAGGCGTTGATCATGCAGGCCGTCAACAAGGCGAAGGCCGGCGAGGCGATGAACCGCGGCGAGACGAAGGTCGCCGTGGAGCAGAAGATCCGGGGGCTCACCGATCTCGAGCTCGACGTGGTCAACCAGATGATCAACGAGATCGAGGCGACCCGGCGGATCCTGCTCGCCCACCGCACCACGGTGTCGGAGAAGGTGCCCGGTTTTCCGCTCTACGGCAGCGAATACTGGTGTGAAACCTGCCACGTGCCCGCCGACGAGGCCGGCTCCAACTGGTGCCTCACCCTGCGCCTGCTGGCCCTGCCCTACGCCGACCACCCGGAGTACAGCGAGCGCTGGCGGCCCTGACGGGAATCCCGCCGCGCGCCGGGCGTTGCACCCGGCGTGAGGTTCTCCGTGCTCGACCGCTCGCCCGTGCGGCGGGATCGCGGGCCCGCGCAGGCGCTGCGGGACACCGTCGCCTTCGCCGCGGGCATCGAACGGCTGGGCTACCACCGGTTCTGGGTGTCCGAGCACCACGGCGTGCCCGGCGTTGCCGGCTCCGCGCCGACCGTGCTCGCCGCCGCCGTCGCGGGGGCGACCAGCCGGATCCGGGTCGGGACCGGGGGCGTCATGCTGCCCAACCACCGGCCCCTGGTCGTCGCGGAGCAGTTCGGCGTACTGGAAGCGCTTCACCCCGGCCGGATCGACATGGGGCTCGGCCGGTCCGTCGGCTTCACCGGCGGCGTCCGATCGGCGCTGGGGCACGGCAAAGAAGCCGCCGACGACTTCGGCGCGCAGGTCCGCGAGCTGCTCGGGTTCTTCACCGGGGAACACGCTTACCCCGGCGTGCACGCCTACCCCGCCGAAGGCCTGCGCGTGCCGCCGTTCCTGCTGGCCACCGGGTCCGGTGCGGACCTCGCCGCGGAGCTCGGGCTGCCGCTGGTGATCGCGCCGGTGCGCGGTGAAGCGGCACTGGCCGAGGCTGTGACGCGGTACCGGGACGGGTTTCGCCCGTCCGAGTGGGCGCGCGAACCGTACGTCGTCGTCTCCTCGGCGATCGCGGTGGCGGACTCCGCGGCGGCCGCCCGCCGCCTGCTCGTCTCGGAGGCCTGGGCGACGGTCTATTCGCGCTCCCACGGCGTCTTCCCGCCCCTGGACCCGCCCGGCGACGTCCTCGCGGCACCGATGACCGACCGCGAACGACGGCGGCTCGAAGAGACGCTGGACAGCCAGATTTCGGGCACGACCGCCGAAGTGGCCGACCGGCTGGGCCGGCTCGTCGCGCTCACCGGCGCGGACGAAATCCTGGCCACGACCGCCGCCCACGACCAATCCGCGCGGTTCGATTCCTTCGCCGCGCTGGCCGAACTGGCGGGGCTGCGTCAGCCCATTTCCTGATCCGCCGATATCGCGTCAAAGAATTTCGGCGCGCATTCCGGTGGTACGATTTTCCGCGTGACTGCCGGGTCGGCCTCGAGCCGTGAGCAGACGGGGTACCCGGCTGTGCCGTGACCTCCGGGCGGCCCCGCGGGCCGCCGCCTCCTCGCCCACACCCTGATCGGGACGTGCGCGGAAGGGAGGTGAAACTGCATGACCCCGTGGCAGGAGTTCCTCGCGGCCCACGCCGAGGGCGGCGTCCTCGACGGCGTCGTGGTCCGGGTGGTGCCGTTCGGTGCGTTCGTCGAGGTCGCGGACGGCATCCACGGCCTGCTGGTGACCGACGCGGCACCGGAAGCCGGAACGCGGCTGCCGGTCCGCATCGAAGCCGTCGACGTGGAGCGGCGCCGGTTCAGCTTGGTGAAGGCGTGAGGTGAGCCGGGTGAGGCAGGGCGCCCTGCCTCACCCGAGCACCAGTGGCAGCCGCGCGGCCAGGCCGCCCAGTGCGGCGCGCTCGGCGTCCGTGGCGTTGCGGCGCCCGGTGGCCACCAGCAGCACGTCCTCGTCCGGCATCGACGCCGGGAACTGCGCCCCCGCGATCTCCTCCACCATCGCCCGCGTCCGCGCCAGCCCCTCGGACGGCGGCCCCGCCACCGACGGCACGTGCGCCACCAGGTCCAGGTGGTGCAGCGTCCACTCCAGCACGTACGCCGCCAGGTAGTCGCCCGCGGTCAGGACCATCTCCTGCGTCGACACCCGCATGCCCGGGTCCGCCAGGTCCGCCGCCCGGCCGGCCGCCGAGCCCACGTCGTCCAGGTGGAACTTCAGCAGCGCCGGGTCCTCGTACGCCGCCGCCAGCCGGACGATCAGCGCCGACAGCGGGTCTTCGCCCGAAGGGAGCGAGGAAGACACCGCCCAGTACGTGATCGCGTCGTGCGTCACCGCCGAGGACGCCGGGGTGGCTAGGGTGATCAGCACGTCCTGCGCGTCGATCACCAGGTGGCAGACCAGGTCCCGGACCAGCCACCCGCGGCAGCCGGACGGCTTCGCGAATTCGGAGCCGGGAAGGGCCGCGACCGCGGCGCGCAACGCCGCCCACGTGCGCGAGAAGAGATCCACGTGCGCGAAGCTAGCAGGGTCACAGCCGCAACTGCAGCTCGGTCAAGAGCCGTTGGGCCGGGTCGTCGAAGTCCACTCCGGACACTTCGGCCGCGCGCCGGACGCGGTACCGGACGGTGTTCGGGTGGATGTTGAGCACCCGGGCCGCCGCGCGGACGTCGCCGAACGCGTTCAGCCAGGCCAGCACGGCCGGCACCAGGATCCCGCCGTGCTCCGCGTCGTGCTCCACCAGTGCCGTCAGCCGCGGGTCGCGGATGCGCGGCTGCGCGCCCAGGTAGGCCAGCACCTCCGACAGCAGCACCTCGGCGCGGACGTCGGCCAGCGAAGCGACGTCCGCGGCCCAGTTCCCGCGGGTCATCGCGGCCAGGACGCGGTCGGCGTCGCCGCGGGACGCCGCCGCCTCCGACAACCGGGGGACGACGCCACCGAGCGCCGCGCGGACCGGGACGTCCAGGTGACGGCGGGCCGTCGCGGTGATCTCGCGGGCCAGCGCCAGCACCGCCGCGTCCGAGTGCTCGGGCAGGTCCGGCAGCAGCGCGTAGACGCGGCCGCCGATCACGCTCACCAGCGCGCTGCGCCGGTAGGCCGCCGTGTGCACGGCGATCAGGTGGACCAGCTCGGCCCGCCGCAGCTGCCGGTTGTCGGACCGTTCCAGCGAAAACGCCAGCACCTGGGCGGGCCGCGCCGGGTCCGCCCCGATGTCGTCGGCGACGGACTCCGCGTCCAGCCGGCCTTCCAGCAGACTGGCCAGGAGGTCTTCGCGCAGCCGCAGCTCCGGGCTGGGCAGCGTGCGGGCCCGGATCAGCTGCGGGGCCAGCGTGCGGCTCGCCCCGAGCAGCGCCGTCTCGGCTCGTTCGGTGAGCGGCTGCGCGCCTTCCTGGACCCAGATGGTGCCGAGCGGCTGCTTGCCCGCGTGGATGCCCGCCGCGATCCGCCGCCGGATGCCGAGCTCGGGGCGCTCGTCGATCCGGACGATCCCTTCCCCGGCGCGAAGCCGCTGGTAGACGCCCCATTCGCGGAGCATCGCGAGGTAACGCTCCGGGCCCTCGCGGCCGAGGATGGACAGCCGCCGCAGCTCGTCGACCTCGTCGCCCGCCCGGGAGTACGCGAGCACGCGGTTCGCCGTGTCCTCGATGCTGACCAGGCCACCGGTGAGCGTCGCGATCGTCTGGGCCAGCGCGAACAGGTCGCCGAGCACCTCGCCGCTGGCCGCCTCGCCGCCCGCGCGGGCGGCTTCGACGACCCCGCGCGCCAGCGACTCCACCTGCTCCCAGCGCGCCTCCGCGCCGACCGTGAGCAGTGCGACGCCCGCGTCGGCGGCGACGTCGGCACCCGTGGCGCCCTTGACCGCCACCGCGGCCGCGCCGCCGCGCCCGGCCGCGCGGATGGCCGGGGCGGCCGCCCGGCCGCGGGCGCCGATCACCAGCACCAGGTCGCCTGCCGAGGCTTCCAGCGGGTCCTCGGGGTCGAGGATCACGACGTCGGAGACCGGAACGCCCAGGCCGTGCGGGGCCACGACGACCTCGACGAGCGGCTCGCCCAGCGTCGCCAGGACGTGGCGCAGCGACGTCACGGCAGGGTTATCCGATCAGCCAAGCTCACCCGGGCGATTTTAGCCGATCGGACAAGCCGCCGGAGCGTGTCCGGAGTTACCGTTCGGGGCATCTGAACGACGAAGCAGAGGAGCCGCCGTGGACGCCGTGACCCAGACCCCCGCCCCGAAGAACGAGCCGGTGCTGACCTACGCGCCGGGCAGCGCTGAGCGCGCGGAACTCGAGGGTGCGCTCAAGCGGCTGGGCCAGGCGGAACCGGTCGACCTGACCGTCACCATCGGCGGCGAGCAGCGTCCCGGTGGCGGCGAGAAGATCGACGTCGTCCAGCCGCACAACCACGCGCACGTGCTGGGCACCATCCACAGCGCGACGCAGCAGGACGCGACCGACGCCATCGCGGCCGCCGCGAAGGCCGCGCCGGAGTGGCGTGCGCTGTCCTACGACGACCGCGCCGCGATCCTGCTGCGCGCCGCCGACCTGCTCACCGGCAAGTGGCGCGCCACGCTGAACGCGGCCACCATGCTCGGCCAGTCCAAGACCGCGACGCAGGCCGAGATCGACTCCGCCTGCGAGCTGGCCGACTTCTGGCGCTTCAACGTCGAGTTCGGCCGCCGCATCCTCGCCGAGCAGCCGATCAGCTCGCCGGGCGTGTGGAACCGGATGGAGCACCGGCCGCTCGAAGGCTTCGTCTACGCGATCACGCCGTTCAACTTCACCGCGATCGCCGGCAACCTGCCCACCGCGCCCGCGCTGATGGGCAACACCGTGCTGTGGAAGCCGTCGCCGACGCAGTCGTTCGCCGCGCACCTGACCATGCGGCTGCTCGAAGAGGCCGGGATGCCGCCGGGCGTGATCAACCTGCTGCCGGGCGACGGCAAGGCCGTCTCCGAGGTCGCGCTGACCCACCGCGACCTGGCCGGCATCCACTTCACCGGCTCGACCGCGACCTTCCAGCACCTGTGGGGCACGGTCGGCGCGAACATCGCCGGCTACCGCGGCTACCCGCGGCTGGTCGGCGAGACCGGCGGCAAGGACTTCGTGCTCGCGCACCCCTCCGCCGACGTCGACGTGCTGCGCACCGCGCTGGTCCGCGGCGCCTTCGAGTACCAGGGCCAGAAGTGCTCCGCCGCTTCGCGCGCGTACATCCCGCGCAGCGTCTGGAACGAGCTCAAGGACGGCCTGGTGGCCGAGACCGAGGCGCTGTCCTACGGCGACGTCACGGACCTCTCGCACTTCGGCGGCGCGGTCATCGACCGGCGGGCGTTCACCAAGCACGCCGACCTGTTCGACCGCGTGAAGAACGACGCGTCCGTCGAGGTCCTCACCGGCGGCACCGCCGACGACAGCGTCGGTTACTTCGTGAAGCCGACGATCCTCGTCTCGGACGACCCGAAGCACGAGATCTTCTCGACCGAGTACTTCGGCCCGATCCTGTCGGTGTTCGTCTACGAGGACGGTGGCTTCGACGACGTCCTGAAGCTGATCGACACCTCCGCCGCGTACGCGCTGACCGGCGCGGTCATCGCCAACGACCGCACGGCCGTGGCGAAGGCGTCCGAGGCGCTGAAGTTCGCCGCGGGCAACTTCTACGTCAACGACAAGCCGACCGGCGCGGTCGTCGGCCAGCAGCCGTTCGGCGGGGCGCGGGCCTCGGGCACCAACGACAAGGCCGGCTCGGTGTTCAACCTGCTCCGCTGGACGAGCCCGCGCTCGGTCAAGGAGACGTTCGTGCCGCCGACCAGCGTGCGTTACCCGCACCAGGGCTGAGAGGGAGACCGTCATGCTGCGTGCCCCGCTGCTCGCCGCCGCCCGTTCGCAGGGCATCCGGCGGCTCGTCGAGGCCGTGCCCGCCACGCGATCCGTGGTGCGCCGGTTCGTCGCCGGGTCCGAGACCGCCGACGCCGTCCGCGTGGCCAGGGAACTGGCCGCCGACGGGCGCCGGATCACCCTCGACCACCTCGGCGAGGACACCACCGACGCCGCGCAGGCGGCCGCGACCGTGGCGGCCTACGAAGCCGTGCTGTCGGCGCTGGCGGCCGAGGGGCTGGCCGAAGGGGCCGACGTCTCGGTGAAGCTGTCGGCGGTGGGGCAGTTCCTGCCGTCGAACGGCGAGGACGTCGCCCTGGAGAACGCGCGCAAGATCTGCGCGGCGGCCGAGGCGGTCGGCGCGACGGTCACGCTCGACATGGAGGACCACACCACCACGGACTCGACGCTCGGCATCCTGCGCGAGCTGCGCGGCGAGTACCCGTGGGTGGGCGCGGTGCTGCAGGCCTACCTGCGGCGCACCGAGCAGGACTGCCGGGAGCTGTCCGGGCCCGGCTCGCGGGTGCGGCTGTGCAAAGGTGCCTACGCCGAGCCGGAATCGGTGGCGTTCCCGGAGAAGTCCGAAGTGGACAAGTCCTACGTCCGCTGCCTGCGCGTCCTGATGGCGGGCCGGGGCTACCCGATGGTGGCCTCGCACGACCCGCGGATGATCGAGATCGCCGCCGCGCTGGCCGAGCAGAACGGCCGGACCGACGACGACCACGAGTTCCAGATGCTCTATGGCATCCGGCCGGAGGAGCAGGCGCGGATCGCCGCCTCGGGGGCGCGGATGCGCGTCTACGTGCCCTACGGCGACGAGTGGTACGGCTACTTCATGCGGCGGCTGGCCGAGCGGCCTGCCAACCTGGCGTTCTTCCTGCGCGGGCTCGCCACCCGGTCCTGAACACGGCTGTCTCGAACACGGCGAAGGCCGCCCCTGTGGTTTCCCGGGGGCGGCCTTCGCCGTGTGGTGGTGGTCAGGCCTGTTCGGCCTCGGCTTCGGCGGCCTTGCGCTTGACCTCGTCCATGTCGACCTCGCGGGCCTGCTTGATCAGGTCCTCGAGGGCGGCTTCGGGCAGCGCGCCGGGCTGGGCGTAGATCAGCGTCTTGTCCCGGATGATGGCCAGCGTCGGGATCGAACGGACGTCGAAAGCCGCGGCGAGCTGCTGCTGCGCTTCCGTGTCGACGCTCGCGAAGACGATGTCCTCGTGCTTCTCGGAGGCCTTTTCGTAGACCGGCGCGAACTGGCGGCACGGCCCGCACCAGCTCGCCCAGAAGTCGATCAGGACGAACTCGTTGTCGGTTACCGTCTGGTCGAAGTTCTCGGCGGTCAGCTCAACGGTGCTCATGCCCTGGTCAACGATCCGCGCCCGGCGGGAATTCCCGGGTCCGGGGTAGCGTCTGGACGAGCGCACCCGCGAAGAGGAGGAACAGATGGCCGACGGTGAGATCCTGGGCCGGATCGACGAGCTGATCGCGGAGGAGCACGAGCTCCGCTCGCGGTCGGTCGGCGTGGGCCTCGACGGTGACGACCGCACCCGGCTCACCGCGGTCGAGCAGCAGCTCGACCAGTGCTGGGACCTGCTGCGCCAGCGGCGCGCGAAGGCGGAGTTCCACGAGAACCCGGACGAAGCCGAGGCCCGTCCGGTGTCCGAGGTGGAGTCCTACCGCCAGTAACCGGGCTTTCGCGGCCGTCCCGCCGATCAGGGCGGCCGCGAAAAACCTCTTCCGGTGATGTCGAAACGCCGGAACCGGCTCCGTCCCCGGGGTGAGAGCGGCCAGAATGGGCCGTCCGACCCCGAGGGAGCACCACGATGGCCAAGTACCTGCTGCTGAAGCACTACCGCGGCGCGCCGGCCCCGGCCAACTGCGACACGACGATCGACCAGTGGACGCCGGAGGAGATCGCCGCGCACGTCGAGTACATGCGGGACTTCGGGGACAAGCTCGTGGCCACCGGCGAGTTCGTCGAGCACCAGGCACTCGCCCCGGAGGGCACCTTCGTGCGCTACGACGGCGAGGGACGGCCGCCGGTGACCGACGGCCCGTTCCCCGAGACCAAGGACCTCATCGCCGGCTGGACGGTGATCGACGTCGACAGCTACGAGCGGGCCCTCGAGCTGGCCGCCGAGCTGTCGGCGGCGCCCGGCCCGAACGGGGAGCCGATCCACGAGTGGCTCGAGCTGCGCCCGTTCCTGGCCGCGCCGCCCACCATCACGGAATGACGGTGGGCACCATGGTTCCGCCACGGCTCTTCGTCCGCGGGATCGTCGTCGCGCCGGCCGAGCGGATCGGCTGAGCTCGTGGACGAATCCCTGCTCCGCAGCCTCACGCCGGGCGTCCTGGCCGTCCTCGTCCGCCGCGGCGCCGAGTTCGCGGCGGCCGAGGACGCCGTCCAGGAGGCGCTCGTCGAAGCACTGCGCGTCTGGCCGTCCGACGCGCCGCGGGACCCGAAGGGCTGGCTCGTCACCGTGGCGTGGCGGAAGTTCCTCGACGCGACCCGGGCGGATGCCGCCCGGCGGAGGCGCGAGGACGTCGTGGACGCCGAGGTGCCGCCCGGGCAGGCGACGGCCGTGGACGACACGCTGCAGCTGTACTTCCTGTGCGCGCACCCGTCGCTGACGCCGTCGTCGGCGGTCGCGCTCACGTTGCGGGCCGTCGGCGGGCTGACCACCCGGCAGATCGCGCAGGCGTACCTGGTGCCCGAAGCGACCATGGCGCAGCGCATCAGCCGGGCCAAGCGGACCGTGTCCGGCGTGCGGTTCGACCGGCCCGGCGACGTCGCGACCGTGCTGCGCGTCCTCTACCTGGTCTTCAACGAGGGCTATTCCGGGGACGTCGACCTCGCTGCCGAGGCGATCCGGCTGACCCGGCAGCTCGCGGCGTCGATCGACCACCCGGAGGTGGCCGGGCTGCTCGCCCTGATGCTGCTGCACCACGCCCGGCGGCCTTCCCGCACGACGGACGGCGGCCGCCTGGTCCCGCTGGCCGAGCAGGACCGGTCCCGGTGGGACACCGCGCTGATCACCGAAGGGGTCGCCGTCCTGCAGCGGGCGTTGTCCCGTGACCGGCTGGGCGAGTTCCAGGCCCAGGCGGCCATCGCGGCCCTACACGCCGACGCGCCGGACGCCGCGGAGACCGACTGGGTGCAGATCGTCGAGTGGTACGACGAGCTCGTCCGCCTGACCGGCAGCCCGGTCGTGCGGCTCAACCGCGCGGTCGCCGTCGGCGAAGCGGACGGCCCGCGCGCCGGGCTGGCCGCACTGGCCGAGGTGGACTCCGCGGTCCCGCGTCACACCGCGGTGTCGGCCTACCTCCACGAGCGCGACGGCGACCTGGAGACGGCGGCGAAGCTGTACGCCGACGCCGCGGCCAAGGCGTCCAGCCTCGCCGAAGCCGACCACCTCACCCGCCAGGCCGCCCGCCTCAACACCCGCAGGTGAGCGAAGGGTCGACACGCGTGATTCCGGAGTCGACACGCGTGATTGGAGGGTCGACACAGCGTCGGCGCCGTGTCGACCCTCCAATCACGTGAGATGACCCTTCAATCACGCGTGCTGACCTTTCGATCACGCGGGGCAGAGGGTGCCGTCGGCGGGGATCTTGCCGTCGACGAGGAAGGCGCGGGCCGCGTCCGTGACGCAGGGGGAGACGCCGAGGGCGCCGTGGCCTGCTCCCTGCCAGGTGATCGTCACCGCGGAGGGCATCTGGTCGGCCGCGCGGGTGCTGCCCACCTGGGGCGTGACCGGGTCGGTCGCGGTGGCCGCGACCAGGATCGGCGGGACGCCCTGCGTGCCGGGGGCCGGCAGCGGCTCGGTGCGCACCGGCCACGGGCCGCACCAGGCCAGCTGCTGGGCGACGACCGCGCCGAACTGCGGGTACTTGCCGCGCATCCCGGCCACCACCTGGTCGAGCTGGTCGGCCGAGAGCCGGGTCTGGCTGTCGTTGCAACGGGTCGCGATCGTCGCGTCGATGCGCGACGGCTGGGCCCGCGAGTCGTGCAGCACCGGCGCCGCGAACGCGGCCAGCGGGCCGGTGTTCCCCGAGCCCGCCGCGGCGATCGCGTCCGCCAGCTCCGGCCACCGCGCCCGCTGCGAGAGGCCCGCGTAGACGGCGAACATCGCGATGCCGGGGCCGAGACTGACGTTGTCGCCGATCGTCGCCGGGCTGCGCCGCAGCTGGTCGGCCAGCGCCGTCAGCGCCGCCGTGGGGTCGCCGAGGGCGCAGTGCCGCGACGCGCAGTCCGCCGTGAACGCCTCCCAGGTGGACTGGGCGCCGGCGGCGACCGCGTCGAGGACGGCGGCCGTGTCGGCACCCGGGTCGGGCACGCCGTCGAGGACCACGCGCCCCACCTGGCCGGGGAACCGCACCGCGTACTCGGCCAGCACCTTCGAGCCGTCGCCGTGGCCGAGCGCGCTCAGCCGTTCCATGCCCAGCTGCTTGCGCAGCTCGTCGAGGTCGCCCGCGGCGCGCCAGCTGTCCAGTGCCGTCTGCGAGTCGTCCAGCTCGATCGCGCACTGCTGGCCGGCCTTGCGCGCGGCGTCCAGCACGTCGCCGAGGCCGCCCTGCGCGGGGTCGGCGGCGATGAGGTCGGGCCGGATGTCGGCCGGGATGCACTGGGCGGCGCCGGAGAGCCCGGTGCCGCGGCGGTCCAGGCCGATCAGCGAGAACTTCTCCAGGAACGCCGGCGGCAGCGTGGCGGCCAGCCGCGCGGCGTACACGGTGCCCGGGTCGCCGTCGACGTCGTTGACCACGACCAGCGGCACCGGCCCGCTGCCTGCCTTCAGCGCCAGCAGCCGCACCACCGACCGCCGCGGCTCGCCGGGCGAGTCGAGCGGCGCGGTGACGCGGGCGCAGGTGAAGTGCAGGGTGTCCGGGACGCCGGGGGTGCCGATGCGCTGGCGGGTGTCGTCGTCGCAGTCGGCCCACTTCAGCGTCGGCGACTGCGGTTCGCCCAGCGGCGGCAGCGGGACGCCGGGCGTGCGGGCGGGCGTGCCGCCGGTCGTCTTCCCGTCGTTCTCGACCAGCGCCGGGCGCACCGACGGCCCGGCGGCGCAGCCCGCGGCCGCGGTCAGGACGAGCAGCGCGGCCAGGAGACGGGTACGGCGGCGGCGCACGGGCGGGATCCTCACGTCGGACGTCGATCAAGGGGGCAGGCCGAGCTTCGCACGGCCGGTGTGGGACGCGGGTTAGCGGGTCCGCACCACCTGGCCGCGGAAGACGGCGTCGAGGTCGTAGCGGGCGGGTTCGTCGAGCTGGCCGTAGTCGCACGACGCGGGTTCGCGGTCGGGCCGCCACCGCACGAACCGCGCGTTGTGCCGGAACCGCGACGGCATGCCGCCTTCGGTGTTCTCGTAGGCCACCTCGACGACCCGCTCGGGCCGCAGCGGCACCCACTCGTGTTCGGTGGCGCGCCAGCGGGTGATGCCGCCGGGGATGCGCTGGGCCTCGCCGGTGGCCCGGCCGCCCCACGGGTGGTCCTCGCCGTCGGTGATCAGCGGAGCGAGCTCTTCGGCCAGCTCGCGGCGGCGTTCTTTGGGGAACGACCCGACGGTGCCGACGTGGTGCAGCACGCCCTTTTCGTCGTGCAGGCCGAGCAGGAAGGAGCCGACCAGGTCGCCGGGTCCGCCGTCGACGTGCCAGCGCAGCCCGGCGAGCACGCAGTCCGCGGTGCGCACGTGCTTGTACTTGAGCATGGCGCGCTTGCCGGGCGTGTACGGCTCGTCGAGCGGCTTGCCGATGACGCCGTCGAGGCCCGCGCCTTCGAACAGCTCGAACCAGTGCCGCGCGGTCTCCGGGTCGGTGGTGGCCGGGGTGAGCGGGAACCGGTCGCCTGCCAGCTCGACGAGCCGTTCGCGGCGCACGGAAGTGGGCTCGTCCATCAGGACGTCGTCGTCGAGGGCGAGCACGTCGAAGGCGACGAACTCCGCGGGCTGCTCGCCGGCCAGCAGCGTGATCCGGCTCTCCGCGGGGTGGATCCGTTCGGTGAGGGCGTCGAAGTCGAGCCGCCCGCCCCGCGCGACGACGAGCTCGCCGTCGAGCACGACCCGCGGCGGCAGGATGTCCAGCAACCGCGCGACCGCCTCCGGGAAGTACCGGTTGAGCGGCTTCTCGGCGCGCGACTGCAGGTAGAGCTCGTCGCCGTCGCGGAAGACGATGCAGCGGAAGCCGTCCCACTTCGGTTCGAACAGCAGGTTCCCGGCGTCCGGGATGGCCTTCGCGGGCTTGGCGAGCATCGGCTTCAGCGGCGGCTGCAGCGGTAGGGGCATGCCCGCATTCTGCGGAAAACCGCGGCTCAGCGCACGCGTTCGGCCGGGCTCGTGTCGAGTTCCACGCGGACCGCGGTGGGCAGCGAATCCAGGCCGAGCGAGGCACGGGCCTGCTCGAGCACCCGGGCGTCCAGATCCGACCAGACCGCCTTGAGGTCCGTGCCCTCCCGCAGCCACAACGTGATGCGCAACGCCGGAGAAGTCCGCGAGCCCACCGCGCGGACCCTGGCGCGGCTCACCCCGTCGAGCCGCTCCGCGTCCGCCCGGACCGCGTCGGCGATCGCGGTCGCGGTGACCACCAGTTCCGCGCCCTCCGTGCGGTCGAGGTCCAGGTCAGGGCGCTGTTCCGGGCGCAGCGACCGCACGGCCCACCGCAGCCCGAGGACGAACAGCAGCACGCCGAGCACGATCGCGGCGATGCGGGCGGGTGTGGCGTGGCTGCCGAGCCAGCCGACCGCGATCGGGTCCAGCAGCGGGCGGCGGCCGCGGAACTCGCCGAGCCCGCCGAAGCCGACCACCAGGGCCAGCGCTCCTCCGGTCAGCGCCAGCAGCCCGACCAGGAAGGTCAGCGCGCGTTCGCCGGTGTACGACCGGGACAGTGCCTTCGCGGCGATCGACTTGCTCATCGGCGGTCCTTCGGCGAATCGACGACGACCGTCACCTTCGGCCGCCGTACCAGCGGAAGCTCGTCCAGCAGCGCCGACACCGCGGCGAGCAGGCGCGGCCGCAGCTCGCCTTCGGTCTCGAGGCTGCTCTTCGCGCGGACGCGGACGCGGCGGGCGCTCGCGGTGACCGACGCGCCCGCGACGTTGTCTTGCGCGCGCACCGTCAGCCCGACCAGCCGGGCCAGCGACCGGGGTGACGTCGAAACGCTCACGTCGTCGGCCGGGTCGGTCAGCCGCACCGCGCGGCTGCCGGCGGCGAGCGCGCACACCACCAGGACCAGGCCCACGGCGGCCACGACACCGGCCCCGACGCGCACCGCGTAGGCGTCCCAGCCCAGCGCCGCCAGCTCGGCCTGCCACCGCGGCCACGGCACCACCAGCGGCGCCGCCGAAGGACGCCACCAGTGCCAGCCGACCTCCAGGGCCAGCAGCGCGCCGGCCGCGGCGAAGGCCAGGCCCAGCAGGGTGGCGAGGATGCGGACGAACGGGCGCACGGCTACCGCACCCTCGGCGCGGCGTCCGGCAGCAGCGCCGACACCGTCACGGCCAGGGTCCGCACGCGGTAGCCGGTGAGCAGTTCGACCTCTTCGGTCACCTTCGCGCGCACGTCGCCGACGACCGCGCGGACCGCCGCCGGGTAGCGCAGGGCCAGGTCGAGCGCGAGGTCGACGTCGTTGTCGTGGCCGCCGACCTTGGCCTTCGGGCCCTTCTTGCCGTCCCGCGCGGTACCGGGCACCTGGCCGGCCGCGTGCTGGGCGACCTTGCGGACCACCGCGTGCCCGATGGTGAGGGTGCCGCGCTCGGCCGGTTCGGCCAGTTCCCGCGGCACGTCGAGGGCGGGGCTCACTTGTCGCGGCCCTTGCCGAACAGCTCGCCGAGGTCGAGTTCGCCGTCGAGGACCCGGCCGGCGACGAGGCCGATGATGCCGACGGCCAGTGTCACCAGGAACGCGGTGAACCCCTGGGTGGCGGCGAGGCCGAGGATCAGCCCGGCCAGTAGCCCGGTCTGCGTTGCGTTCACATGTCCTCCTTGGACTGGGACGGAAAAGCTCAGCGCACCCGGGGCGGGCGGCGGCGGAAGCGGGCGAGCACCGCGGCGAGGCCGCGGCGGCGGCGCACGAAGGTCACCGGGGCGTCGAAGCGGGCGTCCGGCGCGGGCTCGCGGAAGCGCGCGAGCCCGGCCGCGAACTCGGCCGGGTCGCCGCCGACGTCCGGGTGGTGCGCGCGCACGAACGCCCGGAAGGCCGCGCGGCCCTCCGGGTCCCGTGGTTCGCGGGCGGTCACTCCACCCGCGTCGATTCGGGCTCTTCCTCGCCCGGCAGGAAGATGTCGTTGACCGAGATGTTCACCTCGATCACCTCGAGGCCGGTGATCTGCTCGACGGCGGTGATCACGTTGCGCCGCACCGTGCGGGCGACGTCGGTGATGCGGGCGCCGTACTCGACGACGAGGTCGAGGTCGATCGCCGTCTGCTTCTCGCCGACCTCCACCGACACCCCGGTCGTGGTGACCGTGCCGGAGCCGGGGATGCGCTCGCGCAGCGCGCCGATCGCGCGGGACACCCCGCCGCCGCCCAGCGTGTGCACGCCGGCGACTTCGCGGGCGGCCAGGCCGGCCACCTTCTGCACGACCAGTGACGAGATCGTGGTGCGGCCGGCGGCGCCTTCTTCGTTGAGCGGGGTGACCGTACCGGGGCTTTCGGTCCGTTCCGGGTGCATGCGCGCAGGCTCCTCTCGGCGGGTTCTCGCCCTTACGATGCCCGGAGCCGCGGAACCCTCACGCAAGGTCCCCCGAACGGGTTAATCCCGGCCCGGGTGGACGTCCACGACGTGCACGTTCACCACCGCCGCGACCCCCAGTTGCCGCGACAGCTCCGCGGTGATCCCCTGCCGGAGCGCCTCGGCGGCCGCGTCGGCCACCACGCCGAACCGGACCGACACCAGCACCTGCACGGCGTCGTCGTCGACCGCGACCGCCGAGATCCGCACGCCGGCCGGGGCCCGGTCGACGGCGATCGTGCGGGCCAGCCGGTCGACGACGCCTTCGGTGACGCTGAGCCTGCCCTCCGCGCCGGGCACCTCCACCGCCGTCCGGCGGCTGCGCGCGACCGTCCGCAGCACCCGCTCGACCAGGCCGGGCGGGGTCGGCACCCGGCGCCGGGCCGCCGCGCGCACGGCGTCCCAGCGGGGGTCGGACTCGGGATCCTCGGTCATCACCGCTCCCTCAACTCGGCGAGCAGGGCCACCCTGGCCCGGTGCAGCCGGGAGCGCAAGGCGCCGACGTTCACGTCGAGCACTTCGGCGACCTCTTCGTAGCTCAGCCCTTCCAGCTCGCGCAGCACCAGCGGCACCCGCTGGGACACCTCCAGCCTGCCGACCGCCCGCAGCACGGCGTCGACCTCCTCGGCCCGCACGACCCGGCCTTCGGGGCCCGGCACCGCCGCGGCGAGCAGCGCGTTGTCCACAGTGGACTTCGGGTCCGGGTCGTCGAGCGAGACCGTCGGACGGCGGCGGCGCAGCACGGCGAGCGCGCTGTTGGTGACGACGCGGTAGAGCCACGTCGACACCGCCGACTCCTGCCGGAACCCGGCGAGGGACCGCCAGGCGGCCAGCCACGCCTCCTGGACGACGTCCTCGGCTTCGGCCGCGCTGCCGGTGATCCGCAGCGCGACCCGGTACATCCGGGGTGTGTGCTCGCGCACCAGCGTGCCGAACGCGGTGTCGTCGCCGCCCGCGGCCCTGGCGAGCAGTTCGGTGTCGTCGCTCACCCGGCGTCCCGGCGGTAGCGCAGGAACGTGAAGCCGTCCTCGACCAGGATCGAGGCCAGGGCCAGCCGGCGCGGCGCGGCGGGCGCGGCGCCCGCGGCGATCCGGCCCGCGGTCCCGGCCACCAGCAGCGGCGCGACGGTCAGGCACAGCTGGTCGACGAGGTCTTCGGCGACGAGCCGGGCGAACAGGCCGGGGCCGCCTTCGCAGGTGACGCGGCGCAGGCCGCGCGCGGCGAGCAGGTCGAGGGCCCGGGCGAGGTCGACGTCGTCGGTACCCGCGCGCAGGACTTCGGCGCCGGCGGCTTCGAGCGCGCGCGTGTCGGCGGTGTCCGTGGTGACCACGATCGGGGGAACGACGGTTTCGGTGAACAGCCGGGAAGCGGGGTCGAGCTCGGCGGTGCGGGTCACCACGGCGATCGGCGGGACGGTCGTGAAGCCGAGCCGCCGCCGGCGCTCCAGGCGCTTCGGGCCCGCGACGACGCCGCGGTAGTTCTCGGCGCGGGCGGTCCCGGCGCCGACCAGGACGACGTCGGCGAGGTCGCGGCCGAGCAGGAAGACCCGCCGGTCGGCGGCGTGCGAGAGCCCGGCGGACGTCGTGTCGATCTCCACGGCGCCGTCGGCGGACGCGACGAAGTTCACCTGCACCCAGGGCCGGTCCAGGCCATCGGGGTAGGCGTAGATCTCCTCGAGGTCCGAACTGCTCAGTTCGCCCGTCCGTTCGGGCCACGCACGCTGCACCCGATCATCCCAGCACGGACGTGAATCGCGTCTCTACCGGGGGATATGCCCGCTCGTCGGTACCCGGGGCGTGGCTAGGCTCTGCGACCATGCCCGCGCACCTGACCGGCCGCCGTCCCGAGCTGTCCGCCGACGAGCTGATCGGCGCGCTGGTGCCGCCGCCGCGCTTCGACGCCGTCCGGTTCGACACCTACCTCCCGAACCCGGACGAGCCGAGCCAGGCCGCCGCGGTCGAGGCGTGCTCGGCGTTCGCGGGCAAGGTCGGCGCGCGCCGGGAGAAGAAGCGGTTCAAGCTCTTCGGCGGGTCTTCCGAGCCGGCCGGGCCGATGGGGCTCTACCTCGACGGCGGCTTCGGCGTCGGCAAGACCCACCTGCTCGCTTCGACGTGGCACGCGGCGCCGTCGCCCAAGGCGTACGGCACCTTCGTCGAGCTGACCCACCTGGTCGGCGCGCTGGGCTTCGCCGAGGCCGTCCGGCGGCTCTCGGAACACCGGATCCTGGCCATCGACGAGTTCGAGCTGGACGACCCGGGCGACACCACGCTGGTCACCCGGCTGCTGCAGGAGCTGATGGACGCCGGGGTGTTCGTCGCGGCGACGTCGAACACGCTGCCGGAGAAGCTCGGCGAGGGCCGGTTCGCCGCCGAGGACTTCCTGCGCGAGATCCAGACGCTGTCGGCCCGCTTCGGCGTGGTCCGCGTCGACGGCCCGGACTACCGCCACCGCGGCCTGCCGGACGCGCCGCCGCCGGTTTCGCCGGAGGAGCTGGAGTCCTCGGCCGCGGCCCACGAGGGGTCCACTGTGGACGACTTCGACGCGCTGTGCGCGCACCTGGCGGAGCTGCACCCGTCCCGCTACGGGCGGCTGCTGGACGGCGTCACCCGTGTGCACCTGCGCGGCATCCACCCGGCGCCGGACCAGAACGTGGCGCTGCGGCTGGTCGCCTTCGCCGACCGGCTCTACGACCGGGCCATCCCGCTGGTGGTCTCGGGCGAGCCGCTGCCGTCGCTGTTCACCGAGGAGATGGTGAACGGCGGCTACCGCAAGAAGTACCTGCGCGCGGTCAGCCGGTTGACGGCGCTGGCTCGCGATGCGGTGCCGGCCAGCTGACCAGCACGACCGCGACGGCGAACAGCGTCCCGCCGACGACGTCGGTCAGGTAGTGGTAGCCCATGCCGACCAGCCCGGCGGCCGCGGCGAGCACCGTCACCGCGGCCAGCACGCCGACGAAGACCCGGCGCGTGACGAGGACGAGCACGGTCAGCACCGCCACCAGGCTCACCGTGTGGCCGCTCGGGTAGACCAGGGTGTCGTTCTTCCACCGGTCGTAGAGCGGTTTGAGCACCCAGCTCGTCAGCAGGATCGCCAGCACGGGCACGGCGAGGGCGAGCGCGGCCTCCAGCCGCCGTCCGGCACGCAGGCAGAGGACGACCGCGAGCAGGCCCAGCGCGAGCACGACGTACGGCTCGGTCGGGAAGACGAGCGCCCGCAGCACGCCGGGGCCCAGGGGCGCGACGGCCGCGTCGGCGGCGCGGTCGACCGCGCCGGGCGTGGTCCCGCCGGCGAACGGCAGGCCCAGCAGCAGCGCGAGCAGGCCACAGACGGCGGCGGTCGTCCTCACCCGGCCGAGGGTAGCCGGGGCCCCGGGAGGCGCCGGGCACCGCGGGTGCGTCACGATGCGGGGGAGCGACCTGGGAGGAGCGGATGCGGGTCACAGTCGCCGGAGCCGGGATGGTCGGGCTGACCAGCGCGTACCGGCTGGCGGAAGCGGGACACGAGGTGACGGTGGTGGCTGCGGCCCCACCCGCGGAGACGACGTCGGCGGTGGCGGGCGGAGTGGTGTACCCGCCGGGCCGGAGCCCGGACGAGCGGCTCGTGCGCTGGACCGCGGCGAGCCTCGAGGTGTTCCACGGGCACGGCGCGCCGGGCGTGCGCTTCCGCCGCGGCCGGATCCTGCTGCCCCCGGGCGCACCGGACCCGCGGTGGCTCGCCGCGGTCGGCGACCCCGTCCGCGACGGCGACCGCGTCGAGCTCACCACGGCGGTGATCGACACGCCGGTGTACCTGGCGTGGCTGCTCGCCGGGGTGCGCGCGCTGGGCGTGCGGGTCGAGCACCGGACCCTGACAACGCTGTCCGGCCTGCCCGCGGACGTCGTGGTCAACGCGGCGGGCCTCGGCGCGGGCCCGCTGGCGGACGACGCCTCGATGGTCCCGGTGGGCGGCCAGGTCGTGCACGTGACCGACCCGGGCGTGCCGGGGTTCGTGGTCGACGAGACGGGCCCGGGCGTGACGTACGTGATCCCGCACGGAGACCACGTGGTGTGCGGCGGAACGGAGGAGCCGGGCCGCGACGACACCGACCCGAACCCGGGCGTGACGGCGGACATCCTGCGCCGCTGCCGCGAACTGGAACCCCGGCTGGCGGGGGCGGAGGTGCTGCGGTCACTGGTGGGGCTGCGCCCGTTCCGGCGGGAGGTGCGGCTGGAGCGGGTGGGCGACGTCGTGCACTGCTACGGGCACGGGGGAGCGGGGATCACGCTGTCCTGGGGCTGCGCGGCGGACGTCGCCTCGCTGGTCGCCGGCTGATCTGTCCGTCAGCTGCGCGCGAAGGCGGCGTGGTCGGCCTCCGTCCGGTCGGCGTACCGCACGGCGTACGCGCCCATCGCTTCGTCCAGCTCCGAGTCGTCCGCGAAGTAGCCCGCCAGCAGCTTCGGGTGCAGTGACCTCGTGTGGGCGCGGGCGAGCAGTGCGCCGGCCAGCCTGCCGTAGTCGTCGAGGTGGTCCCGCTCCAGCTGCGCCGGGTCGATGTCGCCCTTGAGGTTGCGGAACTGGCGGACGATGAACGGGACGCCGTCGATGGTCGTCCAGCCGAGGAGGATGTCCGTCTCGGCCTGGACCAGGCGGGCGCCGTCGACGATTCGCCGGCCTTCGTGTGCCGCCTGCGGCAGGTCGAGGTACGGCGCCAGTGCGGGCCGCTGGGCCTGTTTCACCTGCAGCACCAGGTCTTCGTCGTCGTTGCCGTGCAGCAGGGCGACGTAGCTGCGCAAGCCGACGCTGCCCGTGCCGACCACCCGGAAGGCGACGTCGGCGAGCCGGTACCGCGCGATCAGCGTGCGCCGCGACTCGCGCAGGGTGTCCACATAGGACGCCAGACCGGCGGCGACGGCTTCGGCGGTCGCGGTGCCGACGGGCGTCAGCACCGGCGGGTCCGCGACGAACCGGTGGCGGGACAGGCCGGTCTCGTGGTCGTCGACGCGTTCGGTCCACTTCGCCGACACCTTCGCGCTGTCGTTCTTGCGGGCTTTCTCGGCCGCGTCGGCGAAGTCGTCGATCAGCTCGTCGGCGCGCGCCTTCGACAGCACCGACGAGTCCGGCAGCGCGTTCCAGCTGCGCAGGAACGGCAGCTCGGCCAGCGCGCGGACGGTCCGGCGGTAGGACTTCACGGCGTCTTCGGCGGCTTCCCGGCAGCCGGACTCGCGGATGCCGCCCTCGCGGCCGGCGAGCACGAGGCTGGCCGCGAGCCGCTTGAGGTCCCACTCCCACGGGCCCGGCACGGTCTCGTCGAAGTCGTTGATGTCCATCACGATCTTGCCTTCGGGGGTGCCGTAGAGCCCGAAGTTCGCCGCGTGCGCGTCACCGCAGAGCTGCGCGGTGAGCCCGGACGACGGCGTGCCGGCGAGGTCGGCGCCCATCAGCCCGGCCGCGCCGCGGAAGAAGGTGAACGGCGAGGCGAGCATCCGCTCCCGCCGGAGTTCGACCAGCTCCGGCAGCCGGCCGGCGTTGGTGGCGTCGAAGTACGCGCGCGGCGACGGCCGGTCATCCGCCGCGGCTTCGTGATCGTGCACGGCGGCCGGGGTTTTCTCCCGGAGCCGCTTCCCCTGTTCGTACAGCTCGGCCGGCGTGACGCTGTCGGTGCCGGCCAGCGGCCGTTCTGCCCACTCCCCTGATCCCATACCGGGCACAACGTCCGAAGCGGACGTTGTGCTCCCGGAAGCCGGGCCGCTCGCCGGTCGGGGGGTCTCAAGCGGCACCCCCGGGCCGGCGGCGGTCAGCCCGGCAAAGCCGGAGCGGGTGCCGGACGTTGTGCCCGGACGCCGCCGGGGCGGGAGGCTCACCCGGCGGCGTCCGGGGGGTTCAGGGGCGGATCACCTCGGCGATCGCGTCGATGCCGCGGTCCAGCTCCTCGCGGGTGATCACCAGCGGCGGCGCGACCCGCAGGGTGCGCTCGTGCGTCTCCTTGCACAGCACGCCCCGCGCCATCAGGGCCTGCGACGCCGCCCGGCCCGACGGGCCGCCCGGGGCGATGTCGATGCCCGCCCACAGGCCGCGGCCGCGGACCTCGGACAGGCCATGGCCGACCAGCTCGGCCAGCCGCGTGTGCAGGTGCGCGCCCAGTTCGGTGGCCCGCTGCTGGAACTCGCCGGTCGACAGCAGCCGGACGACCGCCCGGCCGACCGCGCAGGCCAGCGGGTTGCCGCCGAAGGTCGAGCCGTGCTCGCCCGGCTTCAGCACGCCCAGCACGTCACGGCGGCCGGCCACCGCGGACACCGGCAGGATGCCGCCGCCGAGGGCCTTGCCGAGGGTGTAGACGTCCGCGCGGACCCCTTCGTGGTCCAGCGCCAGCACCGTGCCGGTGCGGGCCAGCCCGGACTGGATCTCGTCGGCGATCAGCAGCACGCCGTGCTCGTCGCACGCCTGCCGGACATCGGCGAAATAGCCCTCCGGCGGCACGATCACGCCGGCCTCGCCCTGCACCGGCTCCAGCAGCACCGCGGCCGTGCGCGGGGTGATCGCGTCACGCAGCGCGGCCGCGTCGCCGTACTTCACCGTGACGAAGCCCGGCGTGAACGGGCCGAAGTCGGCGCGGGCGGTCTCGTCGGTCGAGAACGACACGATCGTCGTGGTCCGGCCGTGGAAGTTCGAGCCGGCGACGATGATCTCGGCGGTGCCGTCCGGCACGCCCTTGACCCGGTGCGCCCACTTGCGGGCGATCTTCACCGCGGACTCGACGGCCTCGGCGCCGGAGTTCATCGGCAGCACCAGGTCGGTGCCGGTCAGCTCGGCCAGCTCGCGGCAGAACAGCCCCAGCTGGTCGTGGTGGAACGCCCGCGACGTCAGCGTGACGCGCCCGAGCTGTTCGACGGCGGCGGCGACCAGGTCCGGGTGGCGGTGGCCGAAGTTCAGCGCCGAGTAGCCGGAGAGGAAGTCGAGGTAGGACCGGCCTTCGACGTCGGTCACCGAGGCACCCGAGGCTTCGGCGATCACGACGGGCAGCGGGTGGTAGTTGTGCGTGCTCCACCGCTCGTCGAGCTCGATGAAGCTCGCGGCGGTGGGGGCGGCGGTCTCCCGGCCGGCGAACGTCGTCATGCGTTCAGGTTAGAGGCAGAACACGCAGACTTCAGCCGGGATTCATTGCTTTCACCCGTTGTTCGTTGCGCAATATCCCGTTCACGCCAGCGAAACATTGCGTGACGGTTGACGGCGACATCGGTAAGCCGTAACTTACCGTTCGTGGCGACTTACGGAAGCGACCAGCTGGCCGCCCTCGCCGACCCGTCGCGCCGCGCGATCTTCGAGGCGCTGCGCGACGGGCCGCGCGCGGTCGGCGAGCTGGCCGCGGACCTCCCGATCAGCCGCCCGGCCGTCTCCCAGCACCTCAAGGTGCTCAAGGCGGCCGGCCTGGTCAGCGACCGGGCCGTCGGCACCAAGCGGCTCTACCGGCTGGAACCGGCCGGGATCGCCGCCCTGCGCGCCTACCTCGACGGGATGTGGTCGGACGCGCTGAAGTCCTTCGCCGAACTGGCGGAACGAACCGAAGAGGAGCAGCCATGAGCCTGGAACCGATCCGCAAGACCATCACCGTCGCGTGCTCGCGTGAGCACGCGTTCAAGACCTACACCGAGGCCTTCGACAGCTGGTGGCCGCGGCAGCACCACATCGGGGCGGCCGAGCTCGCCGAAGCCGTCCTGGAGCCGAAGCCGGGCGGCCGCTGGTACGAGAAGACCGTGGACGGCGCCGAGTGCCAGTGGGGCGAGGTGCTCGTCTGGGAACCGCCCGCCCGGGTGGTCCTGTCGTGGCGGATCGACGGCGACTGGAAGATCAACGCCGACCCGGCGTACGCCAGCGAGATCGAGGTCGGATTCGTCGAGGAAGGACCGCGTTCGACCCGCGTCGAGCTGGAGCACCGGGGCTTCGAACGGCACGGCGAGACGGGCCCGAAGGTCCGCGAAGGCGTCTCCGGTGAGGGCGGCCACGGCGCGCTGCTGAAGTTGTTCGCCGAGAAAGCCGCCGCCTGAGCGGGTAGCTTCGCGGGATGGCGAAGAAGGACGCAGGAAGCCGGGTCCGGGACGCGCTGCGCGCCGGCGCGCAGCTGCCGGACCCGGGTTCGGCCCCGGTCGGCCCCGGCAAGAAGCCCAAGGCGCTGGCCAAGCTCGAGGGCGCCGGCGAGCGGCTGTCGGCGCTGCAGGAGTCGCTCTACGCCGAGGGGGTCGGCGGCGGTGGCCGCAGCGTCCTGCTCGTGCTGCAGGGCATGGACACCTCCGGCAAGGGCGGCACGGTCTCGCACGTGCTCGGCCTGGTCAACCCGATGGGCGTGCGGTACGCGGCGTTCAAGAAGCCGACCGCGGCCGAACGGCGCCACCACTACCTGTGGCGGATCCGCAAGCAGCTGCCCGCGCCCGGGCAGATCGGCGTCTTCGACCGGTCGCACTACGAGGACATCCTGGTCCCGCGCGTGAGCAAGCTGCTGACCCCGGCCGAGCGGCGCCGCCGCTACAGCGAGATCAACGCCTTCGAGGAGGAGCTGGCCGAGGCGGGCACCACCGTCGTCAAGGTGTTCCTGCACATCTCGCCGGAGGAGCAGCTCAAGCGGCTCAAGGCCCGGCTCGTCACCCCCGAGAAGCGCTGGAAGTTCAACCCGGCCGACCTCGACGCCCGCGCGCACTGGGCCGCCTACCAGGAGGCCTACGCCGACATCTTCAAGAAGACCTCGACCGCGCACGCGCCCTGGTACGCGGTGCCCGCCGACCACAAGTGGTACCGCAACTGGGCCGTCGCCGAGCTGCTGATCGAGACCCTCGCGGACCTGGAGCCGCGGTTCCCGGAACCGGACTACGACGTCGACGCGGAGCTGGCGAAGCTGAAGGGCGTTGGCGTATCCGCGTGACCGTCTGAAAGAGTGCGGGCGTGACCGATGTCGACGACCTCCCGTTCCTCCGCAAGCAGGCCCGGACCCAGCGCTTCACCCTCGGCGCGCCGAAGGAGTTCCGGGTCGCCCCGGACGCCTCGCGCGTGCTGTTCCTGCGCGCGGAGTCGGGTACCGACCCCCGGCACAGCCTCTGGTCGGCCGACCTGGCGACCGGCGCCGAGACCAAGCTCGTCGACGCCGCCGAGCTGCTGCCCGGCGAAGAGGAGCTGCCGGCCGAAGAGCGCGCGCGGCGCGAACGGGCCCGCGAGACCGGCGGCGGCGTCGTGCACTACGGCGTCGACGCGGCCTTCACGGTCGCGGTGTTCTCGCTCTCGGGCAAGCTCTACACCCTGGACCTCGCCTCGGGCGAGGTGACGCTGCGCGTCGACGGCTCGGTCATCGACCCGCGGCCCAACCCCACCGGAACGCACGTCGCCTACGTGCAGAACCGGCGGCTGCACGTGCTGGAGCTGGCCACCGGCGACGACCGCGTGCTGGTCGAGGAGGAGGGCGAGGACATCGCCTGGGGCCTCGCCGAGTTCATCGCCGCCGAGGAGATGGACCGCACCCGCGGCTACTGGTGGGCCCCCGACGGCCGCAGCGTCCTGGCCGAGCGCTCCGACCGCGGCCCGGTCCCGCGCTGGACCATCGCCGACCCCGCCAACCCGCAGCACCCGGCGAACGTCGTCGCCTACCCGGCCGCGGGCACCACGAACGCCCTGGTGTCGCTGGCCGTGCTCGGCCTGGACGGCTCGCGCGTCGACGTGGCGCCGGGCGACTGGGAGTACCTGGCCTCGGTGCACTGGTCGGCAGGCGGCGCGCCGCTGCTCGCCGTGCAGCCGCGCGACCAGAAGCGGATGGACGTCCTCGCCCTCGACGTCACCGACGGCTCGACGTCGGTCGTGCACACCGCGAGCGACCAGCACTGGATCGACATCGTCGGCGGCGTGCCGGCGTGGACGCCCGACGGCCGTCTGGTCGTCGAGGGCATGGTCGACGGCGACCACCGGCTCTTCGTCGGCGGCGAGGCCGTCACGCCGGCCGGGCTGCAGCTGCGGGCCGTGCTCGACGTCGGCGCCGAGATCCTGTTCAGCGCCTCGGAGGACGACCCGACGCAGATCCACGTCTTCCGCACCGAAGGCGCGTCGGTGCGCCGCCTGTCCACTGTGGACGGCGTGCACGTCGGCGCCGGGTCCGCCGCGGTCACCGTGCTGTCGTCGTGGAGCCTGGAACACAGCGGGCCGCGCGTCTCGGTGCTGCGCGACGCCGAGCCGGTCGCCACGATCGAGTCGTCCACTGTGGACCCGGACATCGTGCCGAACCTGACCTGGCTGACGCTGGGGGAGCGCGGCCTGCGCGCGGCGCTGCTGCTGCCGCGCGGGTACGAGCCGAGCGAGGGCAAGCTGCCGGTGCTGCTCGACCCGTACGGCGGGCCGCACGCGCAGCGCGTCCTGCAGAGCCGCAACGCGTTCCTGACGTCGCAGTGGCTGGCCGACCAGGGCTTCGCGGTGCTGGTCGCGGACGGCCGCGGCACGCCGGGCCGCGGGGCGGTGTGGGAGCGCGAGATCCACGGGCGCCTCGCCGACGTCACCCTGCAGGACCAGGTCGACGCCCTGCAGGCGGCGGCCGCCCGGTTCCCCGAGCTGGACACCGAGCGCGTCGCGATCCGCGGCTGGTCCTACGGCGGGTACCTGTCGGCGCTGGCCGTGCTGCGGCGCCCGGACGTCTTCCACGCGGCGGTCGCGGGCGCGCCGGTCACCGACTGGTCGCTCTACGACACGCACTACACCGAGCGCTACCTCGGGAAGCCGCAGGACGAACCCGAGAGCTACGCGCACAACTCGCTGATCGAGAGCGCGGCCGAGCTGAGCCGGGCGCTGCTGATCGTGCACGGGCTGGCCGACGACAACGTGTTCGTCGCGCACGCGCTGCGGCTGTCGTCGGCGTTGCTGGCCAAGGGCCGCCCGCACGTGTTCCTGCCGCTGGCGGGCGCGACCCACATGACACCGCAGGCCGAAGAGGTCGCGGAGAACCTGATGCGCACGCAGGTGGACTGGCTGCTGCGCGAACTGTCGGCCGTGGACAAGGAGAACGCATGAGCCGCTGGGGACTCACGATCCCGCTGACCGGGGTGCCGCTGACCGCGCACCGCGAGCTGGTGGAACAGCTGCCGGACCTGGGCTACACGGACGCGTGGACGGCGGAGACGGCGGGCACGGACGCGTTCACGCCGCTGGTGCTGGCCTCGCAGTGGGCGCCCCAGCTGCGGCTGGGCACGGCGATCGTCCCGGTGTACACGCGCGGCCCCGGCCTGCTGGCGATGCAGGCGGCGACGGTGGCGGAGCTGGCACCCGGCCGGTTCGTCCTCGGCATCGGCGCGTCGTCCCCGGTGATCGTGTCGAGCTGGAACGCGGCCGCCTTCGAAGAGCCGTTCGCCCGCTCCCGCGACACGCTGCGCTTCCTGCGTTCGGCGCTGACCGGGGAAAAGGTCAGCGAGAAGTACGAGACGTTCGCGGTGTCGAAGTTCCGCTTGGAGCGGCCGGCGGACCCGCCGCCGTCGATCATGCTGGCGGCGCTCCGCCCGGGCATGCTCCGCCTGGCGGCGCGCGAGGCGGACGGCGCGATCACGAACTGGCTCGCCGCTTCCGACGTCCCGAAGGTGCGTTCGGTGGTGGGCCCGGACGTGGAGCTGGCGGCCCGCATCTTCGTCTGCCCGACGGAGGACGCCGAAGCGGCCCGCGGCCTGGGCCGGATGTTGATTTCGAGCTACCTGACGGTCCCGGTGTACGCGGCGTTCCACGAGTGGCTGGGCCGCGGCGAGGCGCTCGCGCCGATGCACGAGGCCTGGGCGGCGGGGGACCGGCAGAAGGCGAACCAGGTGATCCCGGACGCGGTGGTCGACGAGCTGGTGATCCACGGCAGTGTCGAGTCGTGCCGCGAGCAGGTCCAGGCCTATGTGGACAACGGGCTGACCACGCCGATCATCGCCCTGCTGCCGACCGGGGACGACCCGTTCGAGCAGGTGCGCGGCCTGGCGCCGCGCTGATATTGCGTTGCCCTCCTCCGGGGCCGGGTGTTTCCTGGCTCCGGAGGAGGGACGGATGCGACGGAAGACGCCGCCGGAGAAGAAGCGGCTGAGCTACCTGAAGGACCGGCGGGACGACTACGGCGAAAACGCCAAGTCGAGCCGCAAGAACCTGCCGCGCAGCAAGGCGTTCGCGCGCCGCGCGAACCGCGCGCGGGAGAGCCTCGCCCTGCGCGCGGCGACCGGCGTGCCCGACGAAGCCCGCGCGGAGGCGGCCGAGCTGCGGTTGCTGGGGCGCCGCCGCCGGGGGAAGCGCAAGTGGGCCGGCGCCAAGCTGGGCGAGTACGTCGAGTGGAAGCTCGAGCGCCGCGCGGGCCGGGAAAACGGCGAGGCCCGGCGGCTCGAGGAGGCACTCGGCCGGGTGCGGGAGCGGCTGGGGCGTCCGGACCGCTAGGCGAAGACCGCGGTCGCGAGGAGCAGTCCGAGCGCCCCCGAGGCCAGGCCCGCGAACACCGTCACCAGCACGTTGAGCGCCGCGTACAGCCGCGTCTTCTCCAGGAACAGGCGGACCGTCTCGTAGCCGAACGTCGAGAACGTCGTCAGGCCGCCGCAGAAGCCCACCGCCACCAGCGCTCGCACCGATGACGGCTCTGCGCCGTGCAGGAGCCAGCCGCTGAGGAAGCCCAGGATGAACGAGCCCGCGATGTTCACCGTCAGCGTCCCGAACGGGAACGGCGAGTCGCGCCACTGCTGGACCTTCCGGTCGGTCAGGTAGCGCAGGATCGAGCCCGCCGCGCCGCCCAGGGCCACCAAAACGAGGGTCACTCCGTCCGCTCCCTGTGGCGGACCACCTCGACCTGGTCGAGTGTCACCAGCCCTTCGCCGACCAGCTCGTCCAGCTGGGGCAGGAACGCGCGCAGCTTCGGCTCCTCGTCGATGATCACGATCACCACGGGCAGGTCCTCCGAGAGCGACAGGATCTGCGTCGTGTGGATCAGCGACGAAGCGCCGTAGCCCTCGACGCCGCGAAGCACCGAAGCGCCGGCGAGGCCGGCATCGCGGGCCCGGCGGACGATCTCGTGGTAGAGCGGCTTGTGGTGCCAGTGGTCGTCTTCGCCGAGGTAGATCGTGAGGCGGGTGGCAGGTCCTTCCATCAGCGTCCCTTTCGCACCGCGCGCGTCGCTGCCAGGCCGGCCGCGACGGCCGTCAGGCACAGCACCACCGAGGCGGCCACGTACGCCAAGGATCCCATGAGACGCCCGGTCGTCGCGGCCTCGAGCGTGTCGGTGACGAACGTGGAGAAGGTCGTGAAGCCGCCGAGGATGCCGACGCCGAGGAACGGGCGGAGGAGGTGGTGCGGGCGCGCGGTGGTGGTCAGCACCGCCATCAGGACGCCGATGAGCAGGCAGCCGAGCACGTTGGTGAGCAGGGTGGCGACGGCGAACTCGCCGCGCGCGTGCGGGATCGCGACGGACAGGCCGTAGCGGGCGAGGCTGCCGAGCGCGCCGCCGGTGCCGATGGCCGCCAGGACGTCCCACCGGGGCACGCTGATCACCTCCTCGCGGTGAACCTACTCCCGATGGCCGACGCGTCGCCGCCACCCGGTCGAGCATGCTGGACGGGACCGGATGACAGGCAGCCGTCGGTCGCCGTAGTGTTGCTCAGTGTAGGCAAGGCAACCCTAAGAAAGGCGGGCACATGCGGGCAGACGGGCTGGCCGGAGGCGACGGCGGCGCGGACCGGCTCGGCGAGCTGATCCCGGTGGCCCTGCGCGGAATGGCGGCCGGCGTGGCAGAACGCGGCGGCCCGATCCCGGCAGGCGGCCCGGCGGCCGTGGCGGCGGCCCTGGTGGCGGAGCGTGGCGAGCCCGCGCAGGACATCGAGCCGGACACGGTCCCGCCCGAGCCGACCGCGGCGCACGCTGGGCCGGACCACCCCGAACCCGCGCAGACCGGCAGCCGGGAGCCCGCCGCAGCCGGGCCGGGCGCCGGACCCTCTCGAACCGGTGCCCTGCCCCGCCGCGGTGTCGGGGCCGAAGCCGCGCTCGAACAGCTCAGCCGGCTGCTCGCCGCCGGGTCCGCGGATCCCGCCGATCCCGCCTGCGCCGCCCACCTCCACTGCCCCCCTCTCGCCGTCTCCGTGGCCGCCGATGTCGTCGCCGGGGCCCTCAACCCCTCCATGGACTCCTGGGACCAGGCCCCCGTCGCCGGCGAACTCGAACGCGAATTCACCACCGGGATCGCCCGGCTCTGCTACCCCGAGGCCGCGCACCCCGACGCCGTCGTCACCACCGGGGGCACCGAATCCAACCTCCTCGGCCTGCTCCTCGCCCGCGAAAACGGCGTCGTCCAGCCCGTCTGCGGGGCCAACGCCCACCACAGCGTCGCCAGGGCCGCCTGGCTGCTCGGCCTGCCCGCCCCGATCGTCGTCCCCTGCGAGGGTGACCGCCTGCTCCCCGAGGCGCTCGACCGGATCCTCACCCCCGGCTGCGTCGTCGTCGCGACCGCCGGGACCACCAACACCGGCACCCTCGACCCGCTGCCCGCAATCGCCGAGATCTGCCGTCGACACGGCGCAAGGCTGCACGTCGACGCGGCCTACGGCGGGCCGGCGCTCTGCAGCGACACGCTCAAACCCAAGCTCGCCGGGCTCGACCTGGCCGACTCCGTCGCGCTCGACCTGCACAAGTTCGGCTGGCAGCCGGTCGCCGCCGGGCTCTTCGCCGCCCGCGAGGCCGCCGACTTGGCCGCGCTCACCGTCCGGGCCGAGTACCTCAACGCCGACGACGACACCGAGGCCGGCCTGCCCGACCTGCTCGGCCGCTCCATCCGGACGTCCCGGCGGCCGGACGCCTTCCGGATGGCCGTCACCGTGCACGCGCTCGGCACCGACGGCCTCGGCGCGCTCGTCGAACGCTGCTGCGCCACCGCGACCGAGCTCGCCCGGCACGTCGACGCCCACCCCGGCCTGCGGCTCTGGGGTCCGCCCGAACTGTCCACAGTGGTCCTGCGGCCGGTCGCCGCCGACGAGACGGGCGGTGACGAGCTCGTCGCGCGCGTCCGCCGGGCCCTGCTCGAGGCGGGCACCGCCGTGATCGGCCGGGCCGCGCTGCCGACCGGGCCCGGCGGCGCGAACCAGCTGTGGCTCAAGCTGACGCTGCTGCACCCGCACACCACCGCCGCCGACTACCTGCCGCTGCTCGACCGGATCGTCGCCACGGCCGGTGCCGAGCTCGTCGCCGTCCGGGAAAGCCCGGTCGCTTCGTGAGGCGCCACCACCTCGCCGGGGTCGGGATCGGGCCGTTCAACCTCTCGCTCGCCGCCCTCGCCACCGGCGTCGACGGCCTCGACGCCGTCTTCTTCGACGCGCGCCCGGAGTTCCGCTGGCACCCCGGCCTGCTCGTCGAGGGCGCGACGCTGCAGGTGCCGTTCCTGGCCGACCTCGTCACCCTGGTCGACCCGACGAACCCGTTCTCCTTCCTCAACTACCTGCGCGACCGCGGCCGGCTGCTGCCGTTCTACTTCGCCGAGCGGTTCCACCCGGCGCGCGAAGAGTACGACGACTACGGCCGCTGGGCCGCCGCGCGGCTGCCGTCGTGCCACTTCGGGCACGAAGTGACCGGCATCCGCTGGGCCGGTGACGCCTTCGAGCTCACCATCGCCGGGCGCGAGCCGGTGCTGGCGGACCACGTCGTGCTCGGCGTCGGCTCGGTGCCGTCGGTGCCGGAGCCGCTGCGCGAGCCGGTCGCCGACCCCGGTGTCCTGGCCCTGCACTCGGCCGACTACCTGACGCACCGGGACGCGCTGCTCGCCGCGGACAGCGTCACCGTGGTCGGCTCCGGGCAGTCGGGCGCCGAAGTCGTCCTCGACCTCCTCCGCAGCCGATCCACTGTGGACGGCCTGCGCTGGCTCGCCCGGACACCGGCGTTCGCGCCGATGGAGTACTCGAAGCTCGGGCTGGAGCAGTTCACCCCGGACTACACCGCGTACTTCCACGGCCTGCCCGAAGCCGTCCGCGACCGGCTGCTGCCCACGCAGTGGCAGCTGTACAAGGGCATCGACACCGAAACGATCGGCGCGATCCACGACGAGCTCTACCGCCGCAGCATCACCGGCCCACCCGGTGCGGTGCTCACGCCCGGCGTCGAAGTCATCGGATCGTCCAGAGTGGACGACGAGATCGAACTGGTCGTGCGGCACGCTCAGCAAGGCCGTAACGGGAAGGTGCGCACCAAGGCCGTCGTCGCGGCCACCGGGTACGCCGAGGCGCCGACCGGGCCGCTGCTGGCCGGGCTCGGCGACGCCGTCCGCCGCGACCGGCAGGGCCGCCTCGACGTCGGCGCCGACTACCGCGTCGCGCTCGACGTGCCCGGCTCGCTGTTCGTGCAGAACGCCGAACGGCACACCCACGGGCCCGGCGCGCCCGACCTCGGGCTCGGCGCGTGGCGCGCGGCCGTGATCCTCAACGCCGTGTGCGGCAAGACCGTGTACGAGCTGCCCGACCGCACCGCCTTCACCACGTTCGGCCTGGAGGACAAGTGAGCACCGACGAGGCGGCCGCCTGGCGCGCGGCCGGCGCCCTGATCACGCACAAGATGCTCGGCGAACTGTCCTACGAGCACATGCTGGAGCCGGTCGCCGACGGGGACGCCTACCGGCTGGAGCTGCCCGGCGCGGTCTACACGTTCCGGGCCCGGCGGGGCGCCTTCGACGCGTGGACGGTCGAACCCGGCAGCGCGCGCCGGTCCGGCGAACCGGTCACCGACCCGCGCACCCTCGTCGTGGACGCCCGCGAAGTGCTGGGGCTGAGCGGGCTGCGGCTGGCCGACGTGCTCGCCGAGCTGACCTCGACGGTCGCCAACGAGGCCGCCCGCCTGCGCCGCGCCCCGACCGCGGCCGCACTGTCCACGATGGACTACAACGTCGCCGACGGGCACCTCACCGGCCACCCGCGGCTGGTGCTCAACAAGGGCCGTGTCGGGTTCTCCGCGCGCGACCGGGCCCGGTACGCGCCCGAGGCGGGCGCGGACGTCCGGCTGCGCTGGTTCGCCGTCCACCCGGACCACGCCGAGTTCCGTTGCGTCGACGAGCTGAGCCGGGACGCGCTGCTGGCCGCCGAACTCGGCGAGCAGCGCGAAGAATTCGCCGCCAAGGCACCCGGGGACTACGTCTGGGTGCCGGTGCACCCGTGGCAGGCCGACGAAATCCTCGGCACGCTCTACGCCGCCGAGCTGGCCACCGGCGTCGTGATCGACCTCGGGGAGAGCGCCGACGCCTACCGCCCGCACCAGACGGTCCGGACCCTGGCCAACGTCAGCACCCCCGGCCGGCACGACGTCAAGACCGCGGTGTCGGTGCGGAACACGCTCGTCTACCGCGGGCTCAACTCGGCGGCCACGCTCGCCGGGCCGTCCGTGACGACGTGGCTGCGCCGGGTCGGCGCCGCCGACCCGCTGCTGACCGGGAAGTACCGGTTCGGGCTGCTCGGCGAGGTGGCCAGCGTCTCGGTGCAGCACCCGCTGTTCGGGCACCTCGAGGAACTGCCGTACCGGTTCCACGAAACCCTCGGAGCGCTGTGGCGCGAGCCCATCCGGCTCGAGCACGGGGAACGCGCCATCTCGTTCGCCGCGCTGCCGTACCGCGGCCCGGACGGCGGCTCCGTGCTGGCGCACCTGATCGGCGGCGGCGACCCGGTGGCGTGGCTGACGCGGCTGTTCGACCTGCTGCTGACGCCGTTGCTGCAGTGGCTGCTGCGCCACGGCGTCGGGTTCTGCCCGCACGGCCAGAACCTGATCCTGGTGGTCGACGCGGCCGGGTTCCCGCAGCGGGTGCTGATCAAGGACTTCGCGCAGGGCGTCGATCTGCTCGACGAGCCGCTGGAGAGCTACGCGTCCCTGCCGCCCGAAGCGGCCGCGGACATGCTGCGCTGGCCCGCGCACCTGCTGGCCCAGTCGCTGTTCAGCTCGGTGTTCTCCGGCCAGTTCCGGTTCTGGGCCGAGGTCCTGCTCGACGAGCTGGGCCTGCCGCGGGCGGCGTTCTGGGCGCCGGTGCGGGAGATCGCCGTCCGGTACCGGGACGAGAACCCGGACCTGGCGGCCCGGTTCGACGCGTGCCGGCTGTTCGCGCCGGACGTGGAGCGGGTGACGCTCAACCGGGAGCACTTCGCCGGGCAGGGCTTCGACAAGGTGGAGCGGGACGACGAGTTCGACGTGCGCTGGGGGCGGGTGCCGAACCCGCTGCACGCGCCGGATCCGGGCGGCGCGTGGTGACGGCGTTCGCGCGGCCGGTCGGGCCGCGGTCCCTGGCCGCCCGGCGCGCGGCGGCCGTGGTGGGGGAGGGCGTGCTGCGCGGGGTGCTCGGCGAGGAGGGGGCCCGGTTGCTGCTGCTGGTTCCCGATCCGCACGCGCGGTTCGCCGCGGTGGAGCTGGCCGGGCCGTTTGCCGCCTCCGTCCTCGACGACGGTTACGGGGTCTGCAGCTACGTCCTCGCTTGGTCGCCGTCCCGCGATCCGCTGCCGGCCTCCGGCGTGCTCGGCGGGTACCTCGAGGGGTTCGGTGATCTGCGGGTGCGGCCGGATGCCGCTTCGGCCATCCCGCTCGGCGAGGGCACCTGGGCCGTTGTCGGTGATGTCGAATGGCCTTCGGGCGTGGCCGCCGAGCTGGCGCCCCGGGAGGTGTTGCGGACTCAGCTCACCGCCTTGGAGGGGCTGGGTCTCGTTCCTTCGGTGGGGATCGAGCACGAGGTCGTGTTCCGGGATTCCTCCGGGGTGCCGCTCACCTCTCATGGTGTCGACTACGCGGTGGGGGGTACCGAACGGCTGGCTCCGCTGCTGGGGGAGC
Organism: Amycolatopsis sp. NPDC004169; assembly: GCF_040610315.1. NCBI lineage: Bacteria > Bacillati > Actinomycetota > Actinomycetes > Pseudonocardiales > Pseudonocardiaceae > Amycolatopsis > Amycolatopsis sp. NPDC004169. The sequence goes on along the minus strand of NZ_JBEXMD010000039.1, from coordinate 833 downwards.
TGCGGCGGGAGCTGGCCGAGGCGGGGCTCGGGGTCGAGTCGGCTCGGGCGGAGTGTCATCCGGGGCAGTACGAGATCGTTCTGCGGCACCGGGATGCTCTGGCTGCTTGTGATGATGTCCTCCTGCAGCAGCTGGTTGTCCGGCGGGTTGCCGCTCGGCATGGGATCGTTGCCGACTATCTCGCTGCTCCTGAGCCCGGGCAGGGGAACTCCGGGCACGTTCACCTTTCCCTGTCTGCCGTGGATGGCTCGGAAGCCGATCTGCTGGGTGGTTTTCTGGCCGGTGTCCTTCGGGATGCTCGGGCGCTGACCGCTGTTTGGTCGCCTACCTGGAACGGGTTCGTGCGGTTGCGGACTTCGCCGTTTTCCCCGCTGGATGTCCGGTGGGGTCATGATGATCGGACTGCTTCGGTTCGGGTTGCCGGGCCCTCCTCGGAGCCTCGGCTGGAGTTCCGGTTTGCCGGGGCCGATGCTCAGCCTCATCTTGTGGTTGCTGCTCTTTTGGCCGCTGGGCGGTTCGGGTTGGAAGAGGGGTTGAGGGCTCCGGAGGCCGGGGTTTCGCTGGGGTCTCTTGCCGGGTCGCCTTGGGAGGCTTTGTCGTTGCTGGACCGGGTGGGGGAGTTGCTGGGTTCGGATGTTGCTGCTCAGCTTTCCGCTCTTCTTGGTGAAGAGATTGATTCCGGGTTGTCCGCTGTTACTGATTGGCAGCGGTGGCGGGGGTCTCTTCGTTCCTGATTCAGGTTTCAGGTTGGTGTTTTCTCCGCCACCCCGATGCCCGATTGTGACTACGGCCGGCGGCAGGTTGTCAAGGCGGGAAAGCGTGCCTTGACAACC
>NZ_JBEXMD010000038.1:0-100930 GCF_040610315.1 Amycolatopsis sp. NPDC004169 | reverse complement strand
ACGGCGGACGCACCATCGAGGGTGTCGGCGTCCGCGTCGCCCAACGCCTCCTCGCGTTGACCGCCGCCATCTGGCACAACCGCGCCACCGGCCAAGCCATCACCCGATCCCTGACCGCCTACGACCACTGACCGAGTTACGCATTACTCGTCTAGCCGTCAGGCGGGCGCGGCGACCGTGGCGTCCTGCTTCGCGCGGCGCAGGGCCTCGGCGACGAAGCCCGTGGCCTTCAGCTCTTCGACCAGGTCGTGCAGGAACGCGACCGTCTCCGGCCGGCGGTCGGGGGTGGTGCACACGGCCTGGCGGATCTCCATGAACCGCCCCGGGAGCACCCGGGTGCCGGGGTGAGCGGTGACGTAGGCGGTCAGCGGCTGGCGGATCCCGGCGGCGACCTCCAGGCCGCCGTCCTCGAACGCGGTGAGGCCGTCCTCGCCGCGCACGATCGTCGCGTGCTGCAAGGTCCTGGTCAGGTACAGGTCGTACGCGGACCCCTGCTTGACGCCGATCCGGACGTCCGGCCGGTCGACGTCGTCCGGCGAAGCGAACGGCGAGCCGTCGGGGACGACGTACACGCCTTCGATGAGGACGTACGGTGCCGTGAACGTCACCTGGGCCGCGCGGGCGGGTTCGATCGCCAGGAAACCCAGGTCGGCCGCGCCGGAGGTCAGCGCCTCGAACGACTTGCGGGCCGCGTCGAAGCAGGCGAACGCCACCGGCACGGCCAGCCGGGCAGCCACCTCGCGCGCGAGGTCGACCGTGATCCCGCCCGGCTCCGCCGGCGTGCCGTGCGCGAGCACGGGGTTGCCGAGGTTGATCGAGGCGCGCAGCGTGCCGGTGGGCGCGAGGTCCGCGGCGACGGCGGAAAGATCTCCCATGACCGGCGAGGCTAGCGGCGGGACTCCGCGTGCGCCCCGCGATTGTCGTTCACGCCACCGGCGGCTCGTCCGCGGTGGTCAGGGCGAACACCGTCTCCTGGTGGTAGACCTCGCCCGGGCGCAGCACCGTGCTGGGGAAGTCCGGCCGGTTGGGGGAGTCCGGGAAGTGCTGCGCCTCCAGCGCGAAGCCCGCGCCGCGGTGGTAGGGCCGGCCGCTCGTGCCGGTCAGGTCCGCGGTGAGGTAGTTGCCCGAGTAGAACTGCAGGCCCGGCTCGGTCGTCCACATGGTGAGCAGCCGCCCGGACGCCGGATCCCACGCGCGGGCGGCGAACGGGGCGCCGTCGTCGAGCACCCAGTTGTGGTCGTAGCCCCGGCCGATCACCAGCTGGGGGTCCGGCTCGCCGACCCGGGCGCCGATCGGCGCCCACGCGCGGAAGTCGAACGGCGTCCCGGCGACCGGGACCGGGTCGCCCGCCGGGATCAGGTCCTCGCCGGTCGGGCAGTACCGGCTCGCGGCGAGCTGCAGCCGGTGCTCGTGGACGTCGCCCGTCCCTTCGCCGGCCAGGTTCCAGTAGGTGTGGTTGGTCAGGTTGACCACGGTCGGCGCGTCGGTGGTCGCGCGGTAGGTGATGCGCAGCCGGCCGCGCGCGTCGAGGCGGTAGGTGACCTCGGTGGTGAGCCGGCCGGGGTAGCCCTGGTCGCCGTCCGGGCTGATCAGCGTGAGCCGCACGGCGACGCCGTCGTCGTCCCGGACCTCGGCCGCCGACCAGACCCGCGTGTCGAATCCGGCGGGGCCGCCGTGGAGGCTGTTCTTGCCGTTGTTGAGGGGCACCCGGTACTGGACGCCGTCGAGGGTGAACGTGCCGCCGGCGATCCGGTTGGCGAACCGGCCGATCACCGCGCCGAGGAACACCCGGTCCGCCTCGGGGCCGTTGTTGGCGACGTAGGAGTCCAGGTCCGCGAAGCCGAGGACGACGTTGGCGAGGCGGCCGTCGCGGTCCGGCGCCTCCAGTGACTGCAGCACGCCGCCGTAGTCGAGCACGCGCACGACCGGCCCGCCGGGGTGCCGGAGCGTGTACCGGTGGACGTCGGTGCCGCCGGCCTTGCCGAACAGCTCCCGGGTGAGTTCGGGTGCGGTCATCGTCGATCCTCCCGGACTGTTAGCGCTAACAGCCTGGATCGACCTTAGATTCGCGGCTGCACGCGGTCAAGGACACTCGCCGGAACAGCCGCCCGAGGCCCCGCCAGAGCCGTGGCGGGGGCCTCAGCGGTCGCCGGCCGGCGGACGGGTGCCCAGCAGCCGGTGGGCGCTCAGGGCCATCTGGATCTCCAGGCGCTTCGCCGGATCCGCCAGCCGGTCGCCGAACAGCTCGGCCAGCTGGCTCACGCGGTAGCGGACCGTCTGCGGGTGGATCCGCAGGGCCCGGGCGATGTCCGGGGTGTTGCCGCTGTGCTCCAGCCAGCTCAGCAGCGTCTCGGCCAGCCGCGTCTGCTGCTTGGGCGTCAGGCCCGCGAACGGGGCGAGCGCCTTCGCCGACAGCTCGTCCAGCAGGAAGCGGTCGAGCAGCAGCCAGTGCGTGGCCAGGTGGTCGGCCGTGTGCGTCACCGAAGCGTCGCCGGCCAGGCCGCCCCGGAGCAGGTCGAGGGTGCGGCGGGCCCACTGCAGTGACGTCGCCGCGTCGGCCGGGCGGACCCGGGGGCCGACCGCCGCGCGCCAGCCCGGCAACCGGCCCTCCAGGCCCCGCAGGTCGCGGTCCGGCCTCGGGGTGAGCAGGCACGGCTCGGGGCCTTCGAGGTCCAGCAGCACGTCGCCGGCCAGCTGCGGGGTCGGCGGCGGGTGCGGGCCGGTCCGGGGGTCGAGCGCGACCACCGTGACCCACTCCGGGATCACCCACTGCGCGGCCTTGGCCATCGTCGCCAGCGTGGCCGGGGACGTCGGCGGGGTGGCCAGCAGCAGTTCGAGGAGCCGGCGCCGCCGTCGTTCGAGCGTGCCGGTCGCCATCGCCTGGGCGAGGGTGTAGCCCTCGACCGAGTAGGAGGAAATCTCTTCCACGTAGGCGAAGATGGCCTCGGCGCCGACGCACAGCACGGCCGCGGAGAACCGGTGGGCCTGCCCCAGCTCGGCGACGTAGCGCCACGCCGCCCGCCCGCCGGCGCGGTAGGCGGCCTGCAGCGAGTTGAGGCTGCCGCCGTCGTGGTGGACGCGCCTGCCGACCTCCACGAACAACTCGGCCCATTCGTCCGTTGTGGACGGTAGCTCCTCGATGCTGTCGATGCAGCTGAGCACCGCCTGCTCGATGGCGAGCACGATCATCTTGCCGAATTCGCCTTCGAGGGGCTTGGCGTACTCCGGGACGGCGGTCTGGACCTCCTCGAGGATCCGCCGCGCGAGCGGGTCGGCGTGCGGGCGGAAGCGCCCGGCGAGTTCGGTGGGCAGCGAGCACCACAGCTGCCGCGCGCGGCCGGTGCCCCGCGGCTGCGGGATCGCCGCCTGCGTGATCGTCCCGGTCATGCTTCACACCCCTCGCCGCGCCGCGTGCAGTGTTCGCGCCGTCGTCGGCGCGGACGTCATGTACTCACACGGGATCGGAGTTGGCAACCGGCATCCCTGCGTCCGAGACGGGTTCTGTCACGCCGGGACCAACGCCCGCACCGGAGTTTGTCACCTGCCCGACAAACCCGGATCACTAACCGCGGCAAAGGTTTCCGGGATTCGATTTGTGAACCGGGACGGTATCTTCGCGCCCCGCATGGTTGTTAGCGTGATCAACCGGGCCGCGGGAGGAGGAGAACCGATGACGGCGCTCGTTTCCTGGTGTTTCCGCCGGGCCGGCGTCGTGCTCGTGCTGTGGCTGGCGGCTCTCGGCGGGCTGCTTCCCGCCGCGCTGCACACCGGCGCGGCCTTCCGCGACACGGTGGTGCTCCCCGCCGCCGACAGCACGCTGGCGGCGAACCTGCTGCGCAGCACCGGTTCCGGCGGCGCCGGCGAACGCGTGGTCGCTTCCTCCCCGGACGGCCCGATCGACCGTGGTCCGGGCCGGTTGCGGCTCGACGCGCTGGCCGCTCGCCTCGCGGCGTTGCCGCACGTGGTGTCCGTCGACCCGGCGCCGGGACAGGTGTCCGCCGACCGGCGGACGGCGGTGCTCACCGTGCGCTTCGACGCGCCGGCCGCCGACCTCGGCCAGGGGACGGCCGACGCGCTGGCCGCCACCGTCCGGAACGCCGACGGCCTGACCGCCGGGGCGTCCGGCGAGCTCGCCGCGACGACGGCCGCCGCGCCCGACCTGGGCAACGCCGGGATCGGCCTGCTCGCCGCGGCCGTGGTGCTGCTGGTGGCCTTCGGCTCGGTGACCTGCGTGCTGCTCCCGGTCCTGACCGCGGCGGTCTCGGTGGGCTGCGCGCTGGCCGCCGCGACGCTGTTGTCGCACGTCATGACCATGCCGAAGATCAGCACCGAGATCGCCGCCCTGCTGGGGCTCGGCATCGGCGTCGACTACGCGCTGTTCGTGCTCACCCGCTACCGCCAGGGCCGCCGGGACGGCGCCGAACCGGCGGCGGCGCTGGCGGTGGCGGCCGCGACCTCGGGCCGCAGCGTGGTCTTCGCCGGGGTCACCGTGTGCGTCTCGCTGGCCGGGATGCTCACCGTCGGCCTGCCGTTCCTGACCGGGATCGCGGTCGCCGCCGCGGTCTCGGTGCTGCTGGCCGCCCTGGCCGCGCTGACCCTGCTGCCCGCGTTGCTGCGTCCGGTCGCCCGGCGGATGAAGGTGCGCCCGGACGCGCGGGCCGTCGGGTGGGCCCGGCTCGCCCGGTCGGTGACCGCGCGCCCCGGCCCGTACACGCTGGCCGCCCTGCTGGTCGTGGCCGTGCTCGCACTCCCGGTGGCCGGGCTGCGGCTCGGCGTGCCGGACGCCGCGCTCGACCCGCCCGGCAGCATCACGCGGACGGCCGCCGAACTGCTGCAGGAGGGTTTCGGGCCGGGTGCGGACGCACCCCTGCTGGTGGTCGGCACCGGCGGCGATTCGGTGGGCGAACTGCGGGAAGCGCTGCGGGCCGGCGCCGACGTCGGCCCGCCTGCCGCGCTGCCCGGCGGGGTCTGGCTGCTCACGGTGGTCCCGCGGACCGCACCCGGTGATCCGGCGACCGGCGAGCTGCTCGCCTCCACGCGGGTGCTGGCCAGGATCCTCGGCAGCCCGGACGCGAGCGTCGGCGGGGTGGTCGCGGCCCGGGCCGACTTCGCCGAAGCGATCACCGCCCGGCTGCCGCTGTTCTTCGCCGCCGTCATCGGGATTTCGGTGCTGCTGCTGGCCTGGGTGTTCCGCAGCGTGCTGATCCCGCTCACCGCGGCGGTGATGAACCTGCTGACCGCGGCCGCGACGGCCGGCGTGGTGGTGTTCGCCTTCGGCGCCCCGACCGAGCCGTACCTGCCGGTGTTCCTGTTCGCCGGGCTGTTCGGGCTGTCGATGGACTACGAGGTCTTCCTCATCGCCCGCATCCAGGAGGCGTGGCGCCGCCACGGCGACACCCGCGCGGCCGTCGTCGACGGGGTCGCGGCGACCGGCCGGACCATCACCGCGGCCGCGCTGATCATGGCGCTGGTGTTCGTGTCGTTCGCCTTCGTCGACGCCAGGGTGGTGCGGGAGGCCGGTGCCGGCCTGACCGTCGCCGTGCTGCTGGACGCCGTCGTCGTCCGGTGCGTGCTCGTCCCCGCCGTGATGGCCCGGCTCGGCGCGGCCAACTGGTGGTTCCCGCACCGGAACGCGGTCGTCGCCGCCGAGCTGGCGGGGAGCACGCGATGACCCGGCGGACGCTGGTCGTGCTCGCGCTCGGCGCGTTCGTCACGACGCTGGACAACACGATCGTCGTCGCGGGTGCGCCGTCGATCGCCCGCGACCTCGGCCTGGACGTCCGGGCGCTGCAGTGGATCGCGCTCGGGTACATGCTGCCGTTCGCCGGGCTCCTGCCGGCCGCGGGCGCGCTCGTCGACCGCTGGGGACGGCGCCCGGCGCTGGCCGGTGCGCTGCTCGCGTTCGGTGGCGGCGCGGCGGTGGGCGGGCTGGCGGGCTCGGCGTGGCTGCTGGTCGCCGCGCGGGTGCTGCAGGGCGTGGCGGCCGCGTTCCTGGTGCCCGGCCTGCTGAGCCTGCTGCGGACCAACCTCGACGCGCGCGGCCGGACGTTCGGGGCGGCGGTGTGGACGGCCTGCCTGGCCGCGGCACTGGCCGGCGGGCCGGCGCTCGGCGGGGTCTTGAGCGAATACTGCGGCTGGGCCTGGATCTTCTTCGTCAACCTGCCGTTCGTGGCCGCGATGCTGGTGCTGCTGCCGGGGACCGTGCCGCCCGGCCGCGACGCCGGGGCCCGCACGCCACCGGCATCGGCGATGGTCCTGGTGACGGCGAGCCTGGTGCTGCTCACCACGGCGCTGGCCGAACCCGCGCTCCGGATCCCGCTGCTCGCCGCGGGGATCGCCGCCGGGGTGGTGTTCTTCGTCCGGGAGCGGCGGGCGCGGGAGCGGCTGGTCCCGCGCGCCCTGACCGGGAACCGGGTGTTCGTGGGCTCGCTCGGCCTGCAGCTGCTGTGGGGACTGGGCATTTCCGGGATCTTCTTCTTCACGCCGTTGCTGCACCAGGAGTTCCTCGGGCTCGGCCCGGCCGCCGCCGGGCTGCCCCTGGTGCTGGTCGCGGTGGCGGTGGTGGCCGCGACCCCGCTGGTGCCGGCCGCGGCCGCCCGGCACGGTCCACTGCGGACGGTGGCGGCGGGGCTGGCGGTGGTGGGCGCGGGCCTGCTGGCCGTGGCCGCGGTGAACCACCTCCCGTCGCTGTGGCCGCGTGTGCCGGGCCTGGTCCTGGTCGGTGCGGGCTCGGCGTTCACCGTCCCGATGACCTCGCACGCGCTCGACGTGGTGGCACCACACCACTCCGGCACGGCGTCGGGCTGGCTCACCGCGGCGCGGGAACTGTCGAGCGCGCTCGGGGTGGCGCTGATCGGCGCGGTGCTGACGGCGGTGCGCGCGGCGCGGCTCGAAGCGGGTGCCGCCGCCGGGCCGGCCCTGGCCGGCGGGTACACCGCGGGCCTGCTCACCGCGGCCGCGCTGACCTTCGCGGGCGCGCTGCTGGCCGTGCGCGTGCCCGGGCCCCGCCTGGCCGAGACCTCGTCGCCGCGTGACAAACGTGCTGTCCCGTAACCCGTTTCGCCATGAGTATCCGCGATCGAATCGTTGACAACCGCACCGGCGCGGTTATTCACTGCGCCGGGTAAACGCTCTCTGCGAGGATGCATGGAAACCATTTCCCGGCCGGTTCCCGGCACCGGTACGCCCGTCGCCGCCGGCGAATCCTTCGCCACCTTGCTGGGGCAGTGGGCGCACCGCCTCGGCGACCGGATCGCCGTGACCCACCTCGACCACCACCACGGCGAACGGGCGGTTTCGCTCACCTGGCGCGAGCTCGACGAGCGGGTCGAGGCGGTCGCGGTCCGGCTGTCCGAAGTGGCCGGTCCGGGGGAGCGGGCGGCGGTGCTGGCCGGGCAGTCCACCGGGTACGTCGTCGCGTTCCTCGGTGCGCTGCGGGCCGGGCTGGTCGCCGTGCCGCTGTTCGCGCCCGGCCTGCCCGGGCACGCGGGCCGGCTGGCCGCGGCGCTCGCCGACTGCGGCCCGCGCGTCGTGCTGACCACGGACGGCGACCGCGAGCCGGTCACCCGGTTCCTCGCCGGTGGCCCGGTCGACGCGGTGGTGGTCGACGTCGACGCCGTGCCGCCCGCCGGGCCGCGCGGGTGGCCCGAGCCCGATCCGGACGCCCCGGCGTACCTGCAGTACACGTCCGGGTCGACGCGCTCGCCGGCCGGGGTCGTGCTGACCCACCGCAACGTGCTGGCCAACGCCCGCCAGGCGTGCACCGCCTACGGCGCGGAAAGCGGGACCACGTCGACGGTCAGCTGGCTGCCGCTGTTCCACGACATGGGGCTGATCCTCGGCATCGGCGCGCCGATGACCGGCGGGCTGGAATCGGTCCTGATGGACCCCCTGGCGTTCCTCGAGCAGCCCGCGCGCTGGCTGCGCGCGCTCTCGGCGAGCCCGGGCGCGATCAGCGCGGCCCCGAACTTCGCCTACGCCTACTGCGCCTCCCGCGTCACCGAGGCCGAGAAGCTCCACCTCGAGCTGAGCCGGGTGGTCTCGCTGATCAACGGCAGCGAGCCGGTGCTGCCGGCCACGATCGCGAAGTTCCACGACGCCTTCGCCGGCTGCGGGCTGCGGCCCGAGGTGCACCGGTCCTCCTACGGCCTGGCCGAGGCCACCGTGCTGGTTTCGGTGACCGACGCCGGAAAACCGCCGCGGCAGGTCACCTTCGACCGGGCCCGGCTCGCCGCCGGCTACGCCGTGCCCGTCGTCCCGGGCACGACCGCCACCACGCTCGTCTCGTGCGGCCGCCCGGCCGGCCAGCGGGTGCGGATCGCCGACCCGGTGAACGGCCGGCCCGCCGAACCGGGCGAGGTCGGCGAAATCCGGGTCAGTGGCCCGAACGTCGGCCGCGGTTACTGGGGCCGGCCCGACGCGTCGGCGGCCGCCTTCGGCCTGCCGCCACTCGATCCGGACACCGGCGAGGGCTGGCTGGCGACCGGTGACCTCGGCGTGGTCTTCGACGGCGAGCTGTTCGTGACCGGCCGGCTGAAGGACCTGGTCGTCGTCGACGGCCGCAACCACTACCCGCAGGACATCGAGCAGACCGTGGAGGAACACCCGGCCGTCCGGCCGCACTCGGCCGCGGCCTTCGCGATCGACGGCGACGACGGCGAAGCCGCGGTCGTCGTGCTGGAACGCGCGAAGGACACCGAAGCCGACATCGCCGCGGCGACCGCCGCGGTGACGGCGGCGGTCTCGGCCGGGCACGGGCTGCGCCTGCACGACGTCGTCTTCCTGGCCCCGGGCGAAGTGCCCCGCACCTCCAGCGGCAAGATCAGCAGGGCGCGGTGCCGGGTGTCCTACCTGGACGGTGCGCTGACCGCGCGGCGGCTCGGATGAGCGCGCCGGACGCCGCGGCGATCCGCGCCTGGCTGATCGCGCGGCTCGGTGCCGTCGACCCCGGCCGGCCGTTGCACGAAACCGGACTGTCCTCACGGGACGCGACGACCCTGGCGGCCGACCTCGGCGCGTTCGCCGGCCGCCCGCTCGCCCCGACCCTGGTGTGGCAGTACCCGACGATCGACGCGCTCGCCGCCCACCTGTCCACTGTGGAGCCGGTGCCGGCGCACGTTCCCCTGCCGGAGGACGGCGAGCCGATCGCGGTCGTCGGCCTCGGCTGCCGGCTGCCCGGCGGCATCGAATCCCCGGAGGCGTTCTGGCGCTTCCTCGACGACGGCGGCGACGGCATCGGTACCGTCCCGGACGGCCGCTGGGAGACCTTCGCCCCGGCGGAGGAGCTCGCCGGCGTGCCCGCCCGCGGCGGGTTCCTCGACGACGTCGCCGGGTTCGACGCGGAGTTCTTCGGCATCACCCCGCGGGAAGCCGAGGCGATGGACCCGCAGCAGCGGATCCTGCTGGAGGTCGCCTGGGCGGCGCTGGAGCACGCGGGCATCCCGCCCGCCGGCCTGCGCGGCAGCCGGACCGGGGTGTTCGTCGGGCTGTCGGCCACCGAGTACGGCTCGCTGACGATGACCGACGTCGGCGCGGTCGACGTCTGGTCCGGCACCGGCGCGGCGGCGAGCATCGCGGCGAACCGGCTGTCGTACCTGCTCGACCTGCGCGGGCCCAGCCTCACCCTGGACACCGCGTGCTCGTCGTCGCTGGTCGCGGTGCACCAGGCGGTGCAGAGCCTGCGCCGCGGCGAGAGCGAAACCGCGCTGGCCGCCGGGGTGAACGTGCTGCTCTCGCCGGGGATCACGGCCGGCTTCCACCGGGCCGGCGTGCTGGCCGCGGACGGCCGCTGCAAACCCTTCGACGCCGGCGCCGACGGGATCGTCCGGGGCGAAGGCTGCGGCGTCGTCGTGCTCAGGACCCTGCGGGCGGCCCGGCGGGCGGGTGACCGGGTGCTGGCGCTGATCCGCGGCAGCGCGGTCAACTCCGACGGCCGCTCCAACGGGCTGACCGCACCCAACCCCGCCGCGCAGGCGGCATTGCTGCGTGACGCGTACGCCACGGCGGGTGTCGATCCGTCCTCTGTGGACTACGTGGAGGCGCACGGCACCGGGACACCGCTGGGCGACCCGCTGGAGGCGGGGGCACTGGCGGCGGTGCTCGGGCCGGGCCGCCCGGCCGCCCGTCCGCTGCTGCTGGGGTCGGTGAAGAGCAACCTGGGCCACCTCGAAGGCGCGGCCGGGATCACCGGGCTGCTGAAGGTGGTGCTGGCGATGACGCACCGGCGGCTGCCGCCCAGCCTGCACTTCCGCGAACCGAACCCGCGCATCGACTTCACCGGGCTGCGGGTGGTGGCGTCGGGAACGGACTGGCCGCGCTACCCGGGAACCGCGCGGGCCGGGGTTTCGGCGTTCGGGTTCGGCGGGACGAACGCGCACGTCGTGGTCGAGGAGTGGCCGTCCGCGGCGTTCCCGCCCCGGGCCGGTGCCGCCGGCCCGCAGGTGTTCGCCCTCTCGGCGCGGTCCGCCGAGGTGCTGCACGCGCGGGCGGAACAGCTGGCGGACTGGCTGGCGGAGAGTGACGTGCCCCTGGACGCCGTGGCGTCGACGCTCGCGCACCGGCGGGAGCACCTGCCGGTGCGCGGGGCGGTGGTCGGGGAGAGCCGCGGTGAGGTGGTCGAAGCCTTGCGCAACCTGGCCGCCGGTGACCAGGCGGCGGACACCGGTGTCGTTTTCGTCTTCTCCGGGTACGGCTCGCAGTGGTCCGGGATGGGCCGCCTGCTGCTCCGCTCGGAGCCCGCCTTCCGGGCGGAGATCGACGCGCTCGATCCCGTCTTCCGCGCCGAAGCCGGGTTTTCCCTGCGTGAGGCGCTGGAGCGGCCCGGCCTCGCCGGGACCCAGCTCGCCCTCTTCGGGATCCAGCTCGCCTTGGCCGCACTCTGGCGTTCGCACGGTGTCGTTCCCGCGGCCGTGCTCGGGCACTCGATGGGCGAGGTGGCGGCAGCCGTCGTGGCCGGGGCGCTGGAAGTCGCCGACGGCCTGCGGGTCATGGCCGCCCGGGCGCGGCTGCTCGCGGACCTCGACGAACGCGGCGACGGGGCGATGGCGGTCGTCGAGCTGACACCGGCCGAGCTCGCGCAGTTCCCGGACGTCGCCATCGCGGTCTACGCCTCGCCGACCCAGTGCACCATCAGCGGAGCCGCCGACGACGTCGACGCCGTGGTCGCGCACGCCGAAGGCCTCGGCAGGCTGGCCCGGCGGCTGCCGGTCGGCGGGGCCGGGCATTCCGCGGCCGTCGAACCGCTGCTCGGCCCGTTCCGCGCCGCGGTGGCCGGGCTGACCCCCGGTGTGCCCCCAATCCGGTGCTACAGCAGCGTCCACGACGAACCGCCGTCCTTCGACGTCGAATACTGGGCGGCGAACCTGCGCCGTCCCGTGCGGTTCAGCCAGGCACTCGCCGCGGCGGCCGCGGACGGGCACACCGTGTTCGTCGAAATCTCGCCGCACCCGGTGGCACTGGCCGCCATCGAACAGTGCGGCGTCCTCGGACTGCCCTCGGCGAGCCGCCGGATCGACGAGCGGACGGCGTTCCTCACCAGCCTCGCCCGGCTCCACGTCCGTGGCCGGCCCGGCGTGCTGGCCGCCCGGCCGCAGACGCCGCCGGTCGAGCTGCCCGGCCCGGTGTGGCGGCACACCCGCTTCTGGCCGCGCCGGACCGTCCGCACCGGCGGGGCGCACCCGCTGCTCGGCGTGCACGTCGAAGACCCCGGTGGCGGCCACCTGTGGCGCGGTGACGTCGGCACCGCGGCGTGGGCGTGGCTGGCCGACCACCCGGTCCGGGGCGTCCCGGTGTTCCCGGCCACCGGCTTCCTCGAACTGGCGCTCGCCGCGGCCGGCCCGGGCGGCCGCGTCCACGACCTCGAACTGCGGGAGGTGCTCCCGCTCGGCGAGCACACCGAGGTCACCACGACGCTGCGCGGGGCCGAGCTGAGCGTCCACACGCGGGCCGGGCAGTGGATCCGGCACGCCACCGCGCGGATCGGCACCGGCGGCACGCCGTCGGCGCCGTTCGGGGAGACCGCCGGGGAACCGGTCGACGTCTACCGCGCGCTGGCCGAGCTGGGACAGTCCTACGGGCCGGCCTTCCGCGGCCTGCGCCGGGTGACCGCGGCGCCCGGGCGCGCGTCGGCGTCGATCGCGCAGCCGGACGCCGACCACCCCGCGTACGTGCTGCACCCCGCCCTCGCCGACGCCTGCCTGCACACGCTGGCCGCGGCCGTCGGCGCGGCGGACGCTCTGTACCTGCCGCTCAGCATCGGCGAGGTGATCGTCGCGGGCGATCCCCGCCGCGGGGTGCGGGTCGACGCCGTGCTGAAGGAGTCCGGCGAGGGCGTGCTCGGCAGCGTGCAGCTGGTCGACTCCGACGACGTCGTCTTGGTCGAGTTCCGCGACGTCTACTGCCGTCCTTACCGCGACGCGGCGGTGACGCGCCTGCTGTTCGAGGCATCGTGGCAGCCGTCGCCACTGCCTGAGGCGCCGGAATTGTCGGTGCCGGTCGGTAGAGTGGAAAACGGGGGGCGCCCCCGCGGGCACCGGTGGATCGTGCTGTCGGGCGATGGCTCGACCCTGGCCGGCGAAGACGTCCGGACCGCCCGCCTCGGCGACCGGGCCGAGTTGGCGAAGCTGCTGCGTGACGGGGAGCCGGCCGCCGTCGTCGCCCTGCTCGGCGCCGCGGACGAGCCCGATCCGGCCCGGGGCGCCCGGCTGGCCGGGACCGTGGCCGGGGTCGTCGCCGAGCTCGCCGAGCTGCCGGTGGCGCCGCGGTTGTGGCTGGTGACGTCCGGGGCGCACAGCGTCGAGGCGGGGGAGCGGGGTGACCCGGGAGCCGCCGCGCTGCGCGGGCTCGTGCGCGTGCTGGCCTTCGAACACCCCGAGCTGCGCGTGACCCAGGTCGACGGCGCCGCCGACCGGCTGCCCGGCGAGATCCGCGCGGACGCCCCGGACGACGAGATCGCCTGGCGCGGCGGCGTGCGGTACACGCGGCGGCTGAGCCGTCCGTCGCCGGGGGAACCGGTGCGCGAGCCCGTCCGCGACGGCGCGTACATCATCACCGGCGGCCTCGGCGGCCTGGGCCGGGCGGCGGCGAAGTGGCTGGCCGCGCGGGGCGCGACGCGGCTGGTGCTCAACAGCAGGCACGCCGCCGACCCCGGGCCGTCCGAGATCGACGTCCGGGTGGTGCCCGGCGACATCGCCGCCCCCGGCACGGCCGAAGCCCTGGTCGCGGCAGCCGTCGAAGGGGGCGTGCCGCTGCGCGGGGTGCTGCACGCCGCCGGCGTCCTGGCCGACGGCGCCGCGATCAGCCTGGACGCCGACGCGCTCGAAGCGGTCTGGCGGCCGAAGGCGCTGGGCGCGTGGCGGCTGCACGAGGCGACGGCCGGGCACGACCTCGACTGGTGGCTGGTGTACTCGTCGGCGGCCGCGCTGTTCGGATCACCGGGCCAGGCGGCGTACGCGACGGCGAACGCGTGGACGGACGCGCTGGTGGCCTGGCGCCGCGCCCAAGGACTCCCGGCGACGACGATCGGCTGGGGCGCGTGGGGCGAGGTGGGCGCGGCGGCCGGGTCGGTCAACCCGGTGCTCGAGCCGCTCGGGACCGGGGAAGCGCTGTCGGCACTGGAATTCGTGCTGGCCCGCGACCGCACGGCGACCGGCGTGGCCCGGGTGGACTCCGGCGCGGTGCTGGAGCTGTTCCCGAGGTTGGGGGAGCGGCCGTTCTTCGCGCTCTTCGCACCGCGGACGCCATCGTCCACATGGGACGGCCTGGAGGCACTGCGCGGGGGAACGCCGGAGGCGGCCCGTGCGGCGATCGCGGCCCACCTGGCGGGGGTGATCGCGGACCTGCTGGGGCTGGCGGAGGTGGACCGGACGGTCCCGCTCACCCGGCTGGGGCTCGACTCGCTGTCGGCGATGCGGGCCCGGGGGGCGGTGGAACGGGACTTCGGGGTGCCGTTGCCGATCCCGTTGCTGCTGCGGGGGGCGAGTTTGGCGGAGCTGGCGGAGAACCTGGCGGACCAGGCGGGTTTCGGTCCGGCGGCGGAAACCGAGACGCGGGAGAGCGCAGAGTCGCAAGCCGGTCCCACCACGGCGCCGGTCGTCACCGGGCCGCGGGATCCGGCCGAACGGTGGGTGGCCCGGCACTGGCGGGCCGTCCTCGGCGGCCCCGAACCCGGCGTCCACGACCGTTTCCCCGGCGACGCCGCGCAAGCCGGGCAACTCCGCGCCCTCTTCACCGAACACCTCACCGCCGTTCCCGACGAGCTCTTCGCCACCCCCACCGTGGCCGCGATGGCCGATCTCGTGCGGGCCGAACTCGAAGGCCACGGCGGCGGCCCGGTGCGGCTGCTGCGCGACGGCGTGGCCGGCGACCCGGTCTTCCTCTTCCACCCGGCCGGCGGCACCGCGAGCGTCTACCGCGAACTCGCCCGGCTGCTCCCCGAAGGCCGTCCCGTCTACGGTTTCGAACGCCTCGACGACCGGGACACCGTCGAGGCCAAGGCCGCCCGGTACGCCGAACTCGTCCGGCAGGTCCAGCCGGCCGGTCCGTACCGGCTGGGCGGCTGGTCGTTCGGTGGCTGTCTCGCCTACGAGACGGCCCGGCAGCTGAACGGCGCCGAAGTCGTCTTCCTCATCGACACCATCCTGCCGCTGCCCGGCACGGCCAGCCCGGCGGACCTGCTCCTGGATCGCTTCGACCGGTTCGCCGCCCACATTTCGCGGACCTACGGCGTCCCGTTCGCGGTGCCCCGCGGCGAACTGGCCGAGCTGGACGAAGACGCCCAGATCCGCTGGGTCATGACCCGGCTGGCCGAGCAGGTGCCGGACCTGGGCGCCGGCGTCCTGCGTCACCAGTACGAGTCCTATGTGGACGCAAGGGTGGCCGAGCGGTACACGCCGCAACGCCATGACGGTCGCGTGGTCCTGCTTCGCGCTCAGGAGCCCCACCCGCTCACCACCGCGCTGGACCCGCGGTACCTGCGCACCGACGACGCCCTCGGCTGGGACGCCCACTGCCGCGCCCTCGAAGTCGTGCGCGTCCCGGGCGACCACGTGTCGATGATCGACCCGCCGCACGTGGCCGTGCTGGCCGACCGGATCGGGAAGGTGGTCCGCTGATGGACGAGCTCACCCCGACCACCGCGTTCCGGATCGCCGATCTCGCCGCCCGGCAGGACGAAGCCGTGCGGATCGCCGAGAAGCGGGCCGTCGACCGGCAGCACGCCAAGGGGAAGCTGACCGCGCGCGAACGGATCGACCTGCTGCTGGACCCCGGGTCCTTCGTGGAGGTGGACCAGTTCGCGCGGCACCGGTGCGCCGAGTTCGGGATGGACGCGAACCGGCCGTGGGGCGACGGCGTCGTCACCGGGCACGGCACCGTCGACGGGCGGCAGATCTGCGTGTTCTCGCAGGACTTCAGCGTCTTCGGCGGCAGCCTCGGCGAGGTCTCCGGCGAAAAGGTGCTCAAGCTGATGGACCTGGCCATGACCATCGGCTGCCCGGTCGTCGGGATCAACGACTCCGGCGGCGCGCGGATCCAGGAAGGCGTCGTGTCCCTGGCGTACTACGCCGAGCTCGGCCGCCGCACCGCGCACGCCTCCGGGGTGATCCCGCAGATCTCGCTGATCCTGGGACCGTGCGCCGGCGGGGCGGTGTACGCGCCGGCGATGACCGACTTCGTCGTGATGGTCGACGACACCTCGCACATGTTCGTCACCGGCCCGGACGTCGTGCACGCCGTCACCGGCGAGCGCGTCACCGCGCAGGAACTCGGCGGCGCGGCCGTGCAGAGCGAGGTCGCCGGCAACGCCCACCACCGGGCTGCCGACGAGCAAGACGCCCTCGACTGGGTGCAGACGCTGCTCGGCTACCTGCCCGCGAACAACCTCGACCCCGGGCCCGTCTACGCCGACGACACCGGCACCGGCCTCACCGCCGCCGACCTCGCGCTCGACCGGCTGGTGCCCGACTCGCCGCACGAGACCTACGACGTGACCGAGCTGATCGCCGCGCTGGTCGACGACGGCGAGTTCACCGAGGTGCACAGCGCCTTCGCGCCCAACATGATCTGCGCCTTCGCGCGGGTGGAGGGCCACACCGCCGGCATCGTCGCCAACCAGCCGCGGCACCAGGCCGGCGTGCTCGACATCGACGCTTCGGAAAAGGCCGCGCGGTTCGTGCGCTTCTGCGACGCGTTCTCGATCCCGCTGCTCACCCTGGCCGACGTCCCCGGCTACCTGCCGGGCACCGAGCAGGAACGCGGCGGCATCATCCGCCGCGGCGCCAAGCTGATCTACGCCTATTCCGAGGCGACCGTGCCGAAGGTGACCGTGGTGGTCCGGAAGGCCTACGGCGGTGGCTACGCGGTGATGGGCTCCAAGCACCTCGGCGCCGACGTCGTGCTGGCCTGGCCCACCGCGGAGATCGCGGTGATGGGCGCCGAAGGCGCGGTGCGGGTGCTCTACCGGCGCGAGCTGGCCGGCCTGCCCGCCGGCGAACGGGAGGCGGCGCGCCGCCGGCTCACCGACGAGTACCGCAAACGCCACGGCGGCCCCTACCTCGCCGCCGAGCGCGGGTACGTCGACCACGTCGTCCAGCCGTCGCAGACCCGCCTCCAGGTGGCGCGGGCGCTGCGGATGCTGCGCACCAAACGGCAGAGCCTGCCGGCTCGCAAACACGGAAACATCCCCCTCTGAGGAGCCCCCATGAAGCGGATCGCCCTGCTGGCGCTGTCCGTCGTCATCCTGCTCGCCGGGGCCGGCGTGGTGCCCGCGCAGGCGAGCCCGGCCGTGGCCGACGACGGCGCGAAGGTCGTCCAGGAGACGTGGCTGGACGCCCGGACCGTCGACCTGCAGATCAGCTCGCCCGCACTGGGCACCACCGGGATGGTGCGGCTGATCGTGCCGTCCGGCTGGGCCGCGCAGCCCACCCGCACCTGGCCGGTGCTGTACCTGCTGCACGGCTGCTGCGAGCCGGTCGACTACCGCTCGTGGGACCAGTTCACCGACGTCAAGGCGTTCACCGCGGCCAAGGACGCCCTGGTCGTGATGCCGACGGACGGGGCGGCGGGGATGTACACGAAGTGGTGGAACTTCGGGCTGCGGAACACCCCGGACTGGGACACCTTCCACACCGCCGAAGTGCGCCAGATCGTCGAGCGCGGCTACCGCGGCGGCACCCGCCGCGCCGTCGCCGGGCTCTCGATCGGCGGGTACGGCGCGATGGCGTACGCCTTCAAGCACCCGGGGATGTTCGGCGCGGCCGCGTCCTACAGCGGGGTGCCGAACACGCTCTACCCTGGCCTGCCGGTCTGGATCATCGGCATCCTGGCCCGCGGCGGGTTCTACAACTACCTCGACCTCTGGGGCGACGCGTTCGGCTTGAAGACGCTGTGGACGGCCAACAACCCCTACGACCACATCGACCAGCTGCGCGGCACCGCGCTCTACGTCTCCTGCGGCAACGGCCAGACCGGGCCGCTCGACCCGCCGAACCAGGCGGACTTCCTCGAGTCGACGGCGGAGATGTCGTCCCGCAGCTTCACCGACCGCCTGCAGACGGCCGGCATCCCGGTGACCGTCGACTACTACGGGGCCGGCACCCACAGCTGGCCGTACTGGCAGCGGGCCCTGCACCAGTCCTGGCCGGTCCTGGCCGGCGCGCTGGGCCTCCCGGCCTGAGCGCGGTCCCTTTCCCCGATGGAGGTTGTGGTGAAGCGTGCCCGACGTCGCGCCGTGCTTTCGGCGCTCCTGACCTGCTGCCTGGTCGCGCTGGGCGTGGCGGCCGCGAACCCGCCCGCCGGTGCGGCCCCGCTGCTGCCCGGCCCGTTCGACGACTCCTTCTACACCCCGCCCTCCCCGCTGCCGGCGGGCAAGCCGGGTGACGTCATCCGCTGGCGGCCTTCGGTGCCGCTGCTGAACACGCTCAACGCCGACGCCTGGCAGGTCATGTACCTCTCGACCAACGCGCTCGGGAACCGGAACGCGGTGACCGGCACGATCCTCGTGCCGAAGGGGGTGAACCCGGCCACGGCACCGATCATCGGCTACGCCGTCGGCACGCAGGGCCCGGCGTTCAAGTGTACGGCGTCCAAGGCGATGGAACGGGGCACGCTCTACGACCAGCCTGCCATCAACGACTCGCTCTCCAGCGGCTACGCGGTCGCGGTGACCGACTACGAGGGCTACTCGCCGGCGACCGTGCCCACCTACATCACCGGGCAGTCGATGGGGCCCGCCGTGATCGACTCGGTGCGGGCGGCGCAGGACCTGCCGTCCGCGCGGCTGTCGAAGAGCGCCAAGGTGATCTTCCAGGGTTACTCGCAGGGCGGCGGTGGATCGATGTGGGCCGGCGAAAAGCAGCCCGCGTACGCGCCGGAGCTGAACGTCGTCGGCGTCGTCGCGGGCGGGGTGCCCGCCGACCTGACCGAAGTCGCCAAGGGCCTCGACGGGTTCATCGGGTTCGGGTTCCTGGCCTTCGCCGCCGTCGGGCTCGACGCCGCCTACCCGGATCTGCGGCTCGATTCGTTCCTCAACGACACCGGCCGCCGGCAGCTGGCCGACGCGAAGAAGAACGCCTGCACCGCGGAACTGCTGCTGAACTACTCCTTCAAGAAGATCGGCGACTTCACCACGTCCAACCCGCTGGGGACGCCGCAGTGGCAGGCGCGGCTGGCGCAGAACAAGCTCGGTGCGCACCCGCCGCGGGTGCCGGTGTTCCAGTACCACGCGAGCACGGACGAAATCGTCAACACCCCGCAGGCGGAAACCCTGCACCGCGCGTACTGCGCGGCCGGCGTGCGCGAGCAGTGGACGACGTACCCGGCCGAACACGCGAGCGGCATCCTCGCCGGCAACGCCGACGCGCACCAGTGGATCGTCAAGCGGTTCAACGGCGAAACGGCACCTTCGAACTGCTGAAGAAAGCCCGTGAATGCCCCGTCGAGCAATTCGACGGGGCATTCACGGGTTCTGGGTACGGCTCAGACCTTGCTCGCGGCGAAGGCGGCCGCGTCGCCGGCGTTGCTCCCGTAGCTCAGGTGGGCCAGGATGTTGAACCCGCCCGCCTGGCAGATCGGGTCGCCCGCGGCGCAGTAGTCCTTCGTGCGGCCGGCGTAGGTGCCGGTGACCGAGCGGCCGATCGCGCGGATCGGGTTGCCGAACAACAGGATCGCGGCGATCCGCGGGGCCAGATCCGCCGGGATGGTCGCGACGATCGGGCCGCCGACGATGGCGCCGTCGCTGCTGATGCCGATCGAGTTGTCGACGACGTTGGCGCCCTGGGAGTAGCCGACCAGGACGAACCGCTGGGCCGGGCAGGCCGCGGCCTGCGTCCGCACGTGGGCGACCAGGTCGGTGTTGCCCTTCTGCACCGACGCCGGCTCGCCGAGGTCGGCGGGGTAGTCGACGCGGTAGCTGCTCACCGACCGCGGGCGCAGCCGGTTCTGCACGGCCGAGAAGACCGGGTCGCCGACGATGAAGCCCAGCGTGCCGGGTTCACCGGTGCCGCGGGCCACCGGGACGTCGATGTCGGTGCAGGGCGCGGCCGAGGCGGCAGGCGCGGCGGCCACGGTGAGCCCGGCGACGGCGAAGCCGACGGCGGCCACGGCGGAAAACACGTTCTTCTTGGGGGCGCGAAGCATGGCTGATCTCACCTCGTTGTGGGAAACAGGGGTCGGCAAGCGCTTTCCGCGGGAGACGGAAATGGCTGCGGCGCTTGCGGTTATCGCAGCGTCGCAGTGGTTGCCGAACCCGGCAAGAGGTGATTCCGGCGGACCGCCGGAAATTGTTCAGCCGGTGACAAACGGTCCGAGGTGAACGCTCAGGTAGCGGACTGTGCGGCCGGCTGCGGGTCGTCGAGGCGCTCCAGCAGCGTGGGATCCAGCCCGCGCAGCGCGGCCATGACGAACCCGGTGGCCAGTTCCCCGGCGGCGATCGGGTCGAGGCCGGGGGAGTGCGAGACGTGCATCGCGGCCCGCCCGACCAGGCCGACCATCATCTCGCCGAGCAGGTCCGCGCCGGGGCCGACCGGGCGGCCGTGGGCGAGCAGGTGCTCCCGGACCTGGCCGATCACGTGGGTGGCGATGGAATCGGCCAGCGCGCGGCGCTCGTTCGACATCTCGTCGACGGCCGAGTCGAACAGCAGCCGGAAGCTCTCCGGGTGGGCGCCGGCGTAGCCGAACATGGCCATCACCGAGATCCGGACGCGTTCCTCCAGCGGGCACGCGTTCGCCGTCGCGTGCGCGCTGATCACCCAGGCGCGCAACGCGGCGACCTCCCGGCGGACGGTGGTGCGGAACAGGGCGGCCTTGTCCCCGAAGTGCGCGTAGAGCGTGGGCTTGGTGGAGTCGGCGCGGTCGGCGATCAGGCCCATGGTGGCCTGCGCGTACCCCCGCTCGGCGAACACCGCGCGGGCGGCGTCGAGCAGCTCGTCGTCGGTCGGCCGGGCCGCCGGGCTGCGGCGGGCGCTGGATCGATCAGGAGGACTCTGCCTGCTCATGGAGGTGTACTGTACGGACTCCTTGCTTTACTTTCCGGTAAAGCAAGGACTGTGACATCCGGGGCCGCGCCCCGGGCCGGGGGCTCGGCCACCCGGACCCCCGAAAGAGCGTCGATCGCCTGCCGGTGGAGGAATCCTGGTGTCCCGCGACAGTGCTCGGCAACCGGTTCCGGCGCCCCAGGACGCCGGCGAGGAAGTCATCCGGCGCAGAGAGCTCGCCGCGCTCATGCGTCCGGCGCTGCCGGCCCTGGCGGACTGGATCGTCCGGGAGGTCCGGCGGGCGGTGCCCGTCTACGCCCGGCCGGGCGACGGGTCCTACGGGCGGGTGACCCGCCACGCCGTCGAGTGCGCGGTCGAGCTCTTCGTGGACCTCGTCGAGGATCCGCTGGCTTCCCGCGAACGGCTGTACGAGACGTGCCGCCGGCTCGGCGTCGGCGAAGCCCGGGAGGGCCGGACGCTCGACGACCTGCAGGCGGCCTACCGCGTCGGCACCCGGGTCGGCTGGCGCTGGATCATGCGGCTGGGCCGGCGCCACCGGCTGTCGTCGGCGGCCATGGCGCAGCTGGCCGAGATGCTGTTCGGGTACGCGGACGAACTCGCCCGGATGTCGAGCCGCGGTCACCGGGAAACGTGGGCGGAGATCGAGGGCACCCGGGTGGGCCTGCGACGGCGGCTGCTGCGGTTGCTGACCGGCCCCGGCACGGTTCCGGACGCGGTCCTCGCCGAGCTGGCGGCCGCGGCGGGCTGGCCGGTGCCGCGGGAGGTGGCCGCGGTCGCCGCGGAAGCGACCGTGAGCACGGCGTGGGGGCCCGACGTCCTCGCCGACCTCGACCCGCCGCAGCCGTACCTGCTGCTCCCGGCCCCGGTGGACGCGCGGGCACTGACGCGGCTCGGCACCCGCATCGCGGTCGGGCCGCCGACCGACCTCGGCGGTGCCGCTCATTCCCTGCGCTGGGCGCGCGCCGCGCTGCGGCTGGTGGCCGAGGGCGCGCTCCCGGACGCTCCCGTGACGTGGTGCTCCGACCACCTGACGGAGCTGTGGCTGTTGTCCGACTCGCCGCTGGCCGACCAGGTCGCCCGGCGGCAGCTCGCTCCGCTCGAGAAGTTCCCCGAGCGGACGCGCCACCGGCTCGGCGAGACCCTGCTGTCCTGGCTGCAGAACGGCGGCAACTCCGAAAAGATCGCGGTCGACCTCGCGGTGCACCCGCAGACGGTCCGCTACCGCGTGCGCCAGCTGAAGCAGGCCTTCGGTGCTCGCCTCGACGATCCCGACGCCCGCTTCGCCATGCAGGCCGCGCTGCGCGCCTCGGGGTTGCGGATCGCCCGGAACGAGTTCTCCCCTCCGGAGCCGTAGGAGGCTTCCCGGCTCGGCTCCCGACCTTGTCCCCAGCGAGAACATGTTCTAGTTTTGGGGACGGAAGGTGGTGTGCCGGTGAAGACGGAGCTGGGCCTGGCCGGGACGGTGGTGCTGGTCACCGGCGGCGTCCGCGGGGTGGGCCGGGGCATCGCCGAGGTGTTCCGCGCCCACGGCGCCCACGTCGTGGTGTGCGCGCGGCGCGCGGCGCCCACCGAGGCGGAGTTCGTCGCCTGCGACGTCCGCGAAGAGGCGCAGGTCGCCGCGCTGGTCGAGGGGATCGTCTCCCGGCACGGGCGCCTCGACGTCGTGGTGAACAACGCCGGCGGGGCGCCGTACGTGTCGGCGGCCGAGGCGTCACCGCGGTTGCACGAGAAGGTCGTGCAGCTCAACCTGCTGGCGCCGCTGCTGGTCGCCCAGCACGCCAACGCGGTGATGCAGCGGCAGGATTCCGGCGGGTCGATCGTGATGATCTCCAGCGTCAGCGGCACCCGCCCCTCGCCGGGAACGGCGGCCTACGGCGCGGCGAAGGCCGGGCTGGACAACCTGACCGCGAGCCTGGCGGTGGAGTGGGCGCCGAAGGTGCGGGTCAACGCCCTCGACGTCGGGATGGTGCGGACCGAGCAGGCGCACCTGCACTACGGCAGCGAGGCCGCCGTCGAGGCGGTCGGGAAGACCGTGCCGCTGGGCCGGCTGGCCGAGCCTGCGGAAGTCGGGCACTGCGCCGCCTTCCTCGCCTCCGGCCTGGCCTCCTACGTTTCCGGCGCGACCCTGCGGGTGCACGGCGGAGGTGAGGTCCCGGCGTTCCTCGCCGCGGCCGACGTCAACCATCGGGAGGATTCGTGAGCGGGTTGTGCCAGGGCCGGGTGGCCGTGGTGACCGGTGCCGGGCGGGGGATCGGGCGGGCGCACGCCCTGGCCTTCGCCGCCGAAGGGGCGTCGGTGGTGGTGAACGACGTGGACGCCGACGCGGCCGCGGAGGTGGTCGAGGCCGTCGGTGAGCGGGCCGTGGCGAACTCTTCGGACGTGGCCGCTTGGGCCGGTGCCAAGGAGCTGATCGGGACCGCGATCGAGCGGTTCGGGCGCCTGGACGTGCTGGTCAACAACGCGGGGTTCCTCCGGGACCGGATGCTGGTCAACCTCGGCGAGGACGAGTGGGACGCGGTGGTGCGGGTGCACCTCAAGGGGCATTTCGCGCCGTTGCGGCACGCGGCGGAGTACTGGCGGTCCGAGGCGAAGGCCGGGCGCACCCCGCAGGCCCGGGTGATCAACACCAGTTCGGGTGCCGGGCTGCTGGGCAGCGTCGGGCAGGGCAACTACTCGGCGGCGAAGGCGGGGATCGCCGGGCTGACGGTGGTGGCGGCCGCGGAACTCGCCCGCTACGGCGTCACCGTGAACGCGATCGCGCCGGCCGCCCGCACCCGGATGACCGAGGGGGTGTTCGCGTCGATGGCGCGGCCGGACACCGGTTTCGACGCGATGGCGCCGGAGAACGTCTCGCCGCTGGTCGTCTGGCTGGGCAGCGAGGAGTCGGCGCACGTCACCGGCCGCGTCTTCGAGGTCGAGGGCGGCAAGGTCTCGCTCGCGCAGGGCTGGCGGCACGGTCCGGTCGTGGACAAGGGCGAGCGGTGGGAGCCGGCGGAACTCGGGCCGGTGGTCAAGGAACTGCTCGAGCGCGCGCCCGAGCCCGAACCGGTCTACGGAGCGAGCTGATGGCGATCCTCACGAAACGCGACGGGCACGTCGAGGTGGTCACGGTCGACTTCCCGCCGGTGAACGCGCTGCCGGTGCAGGGCTGGTTCGACCTGGCCGACGCGATCACCCAGGCCGGGCGTGACCCCGAAGTGCACGTGGTGATCCTGCGCGCCGAGGGCCGTGGGTTCAACGCCGGGGTCGACATCAAGGAGATCCAGCGCAGTGCCGGGTATGACGCCCTGGTGGGTGCGAACCGCGGCTGTCATGCGGCCTTCGGTGCGGTCTACGACTGCGAGGTGCCGGTGGTCGCCGCGGTGCACGGCTTCTGCCTGGGCGGCGGGATCGGCCTGGTCGGCAACGCCGACGTGATCATCGCCTCGGAAGACGCGACCTTCGGCGTACCGGAAGTCGAGCGGGGAGCCCTGGGCGCGGCGACCCACCTGGCCCGGTTGGTGCCGCAGCACCTGATGCGCACGCTGTACTTCACCGCCCGCAGGATCACCGCCGCCGAGCTGCACGCCCACGGCTCGGTCTACCAGGTGGTGCCGCGCGCGGATCTCGACGAGGCGGCTCTCGTGGTCGCGCGGGACATCGCGGCCAAGGACCCGCGGGTGATCCGGGCGGCGAAGGAGGCGTTGAACGGCATCGACACCCAGCAGGTGCACCGCAGCTACCGCTTCGAGCAGGGCTTCACCTTCGAGCTCAACCTGCTCGGCGCGTCCGACGAAGCCCGCGAGGAGTTCTTGAATGGCCGATAAGCGCACGACCGCCGACGAGGTGGCGGCCGAGCTGAAGGACGGCATGACCGTCGGGATCGGCGGCTGGGGCTCCCGGCGCAAGCCGATGGCCCTGGTCCGCGCGATCCTCCGCACCCCGGTCAAGGACCTCACCGTCGTCTCCTACGGCGGCCCGGACGTCGGGCTGCTTTGCGCCGCGGGCAAGGTCAAGCGGGTCGTGTTCGGGTTCGTCACGCTGGATTCGATCCCGTACGACCCGTGGTTCGGCCGCGCCCGCGAGACCGGGGCGATCGAGGTGACCGAATACGACGAGGGCATGTTCGGCACGGCCCTGTCGGCGGCGATGCAGCGGCTGCCGTTCCTCCCCACGCGGGCCGGGCTCGGCTCCGAAGTCATGCGCGCCAACCCGCACCTGCGTACCGTCCGCTCGCCGTACGACGACGGCGAGGAACTCGTCGCGGTCCCGGCGCAGCACCTGGACGTGGCGCTGGTGCACCTCAACCGCGCCGACGCCCGCGGCAACGCCCAGTACCTGGGGCCGGACCCGTACTTCGACGAGCTGTTCGGCCTGGCCGCCGAGAGGTGTTTCGTGTCGGTGGAAAAGCTCGTCGACACGGACGAGCTGCTGGCCGGCGGCCCGGTGCAGTCGCTGCTGCTCAACCGGGGCAGTGTCGACGGCGTCGTCGAATCCCCGCGGGGGGCGCACTTCACCACGGCGGTGCCGGACTACGGCCGGGACGAACGCTTCCAGCGGCACTACGCGGCCTGCGCGAAGGACCTCGACGCGTGGCCCGGCTTCGTCGACCGGTTCCTGTCCGGTGACGAGCGGCGGTATCTGTCCGAAGTGGACAAGTTCGAGGCGGAGGCGGCATGAGCGCGACCCGGGCCGAGATCGCCGTGGTGGCGGTGGCCGAGCTGTTCCGCGGCGACGGCGAGATCCTGGCCAGCCCCATGGGTTTCATCCCGCAGCTGGGCGCGAAACTCGCGCGGCTGACGTTCGAGCCGGACCTGCTGCTGTCCGACGGCGAGGCCCACCTGCTGACCGCCGACGGGGTGGTCGAGGGCTGGCAGCCGTTCCGCAAGATGCTCGACACGATCGTCCCGCACGGACGACGGCACGTGCTCATGGGCGCCAACCAGATCGACCGCTACGGCAACCAGAACATCTCCGCCATCGGCGACCACGCCCGCCCCAGGAAGCAGCTGCTCGGCGTGCGCGGCGCACCGGGCAACACGATCAACCACCGCACGAGCTACTGGGTGCCCCGGCACAGCACCCGGGTCTTCGTCGAGACCGTGGACGTCGTGTCGGGCGTCGGGTACGACAACGCCGCGAAGGCGGGGTTGTCGGCGCAGAAGTACCACGACGTGCACCGGGTCGTCTCGAACCTCGGCGTCTTCGACTTCGGCGGCCCGGACCACGCCATGCGCGCGGTGTCGCTGCACCCGGGCGTCACCCGCGACGACGTCGTGGCGGCGACGGCGTTCGACATCGACTTCACCGGCACCGGGACCAGCCGCGAACCGACCGACGAAGAGCTGCGGCTCATCCGCGAGGTCCTCGACCCGAAGGACCTGCGTGACAAGGAAGTCCCGGCGTGAAGACGGCCCTGACCCGGCTGGTCGGCGTCGAGCACCCCGTCGTGCAGACCGGGATGGGCTGGGTCGCCGGGCCGCGGCTGGTCTCGGCGACCGCGGAAGCCGGGGCGCTCGGCATCCTGGCGTCCGCCACCATGACGTTCGGCGAGCTGGAAGCGGCGATCACCGAGGTCAGGAAGCGGACGGAGAAGCCGTTCGGGGTGAACCTCCGCGCCGACGCGGCCGACGCCGGCGAGCGCGTCGACCTGCTGATCCGGGAAGGCGTCAAGGTCGCCTCCTTCGCGCTCGCCCCGCGGAAGGAGATGATCGCCAAGCTGCGGGACCACGGCGTCGTCGTGATCCCGTCGGTCGGGGCCGCCCGGCACGCCGAGAAGGTCGCGGCCTGGGGCGCGGACGCCGTCATCGTCCAGGGCGGCGAAGGCGGCGGGCACACCGGCGGGGTCGCCACCACGCTGCTGCTGCCGTCGGTGCTGGACACCGTCGACATCCCGGTGGTCGCCGCGGGCGGCTTCTTCGACGGCCGCGGGCTCGCCGCCGCACTGGCCTACGGCGCGGCCGGGATCGCGATGGGCACCCGGTTCCTGCTGAGCAAGGAAAGCACTGTCCCCGACGAGGTCAAGCGCCGCTACCTCGAGCAGGGTCTCACCGGGACGGTCGTCACCCGGCGCGTCGACGGCCTCCCGCACCGCGTGCTGCGCACCGAGCTGGTCGAGAAGCTCGAACGCACCGGCAGGCTCCGCGGTCTGGCCCAGGCCGCGAGCAACGCCCTGCGCTTCCGGAATATCACCGGACTGTCCCCGGTTGCGATGCTGCGAGAAGGCTTCGCGATGAAGCACGGCAACGATCTGACGTGGAGCCAGCTGGTCATGGCGGCCAACACCCCGATGCTGCTGCGGGCGGGACTGGTCGAAGGCCGGACGGACGCGGGAGTGCTAGCGTCGGGACAGGTGGTGGGCATGATCCACGACCTGCCCACGGTGGCGCAGATCGTCGAGGGCGCAGTCGCCGAGGCAGGTGAGATCCTGCGGCGGCTCGGCCGGGAAACGGGAGGATGAGCGGTGGCTTTGAAGGTCGGGTACAAGGCGTCCGCGGAGCAGTTCGGGCCGCGGGACCTGGTCGAGTACGCCGTGCGCGCCGAAGAGGTGGGGGTGGACTCGGTGTGGGTGTCCGACCACTTCCTGCCGTGGCGGCACGAGGGCGGGCACGCGCCGTGGGCGCTGGCCTGGATGCCGGCGGTGGCGGAGCGCACGAAGCGGGTGCAGATCGGGACGAGCGTGCTGACCCCGACGTTCCGGTACAACCCGGCGGTGATCGCGCAGGCGTTCGCGACGATGTCGCTGCTGTCGAACGGCCGGGTGATCCTCGGCGTCGGCACCGGTGAGGCGCTGAACGAGATCGCCGTCTCGGGCCGCGAGTGGCCCGAGTTCAAGGAGCGCTTCGCGCGGCTGCGGGAGTCGATCAAGCTGATCCGCGAGCTGTGGACCAGCGACAACGTGAACTTCAAGGGCGACTACTACGAGCTGGTCAACGCGCACATCTACGACCGGCCGGAGCAGCCGGTGCCGGTGTACATCGCCGCCGGTGGCCCGGTGGTGGCCAAGTACGCGGGCCGCTCGGGGGACGGGTTCATCTGCACTTCCGGCAAGGGCATGGACCTCTACACCGAGAAGCTGATGCCGGCGGTGAAGGAAGGCGCCGAAGCGGCCGAAAAGACCGTCGACGACGTCGACCGGACGATCGAGATCAAGATGTCGTACGACCGCGATCACGAGAAGGCGCTGGAGAACACCCGGTTCTGGGCGCCGCTGTCGCTGACGGCGGAGCAGAAGCACACGGTGTCGAGCGCCGAGGAGATGGAGCGGCTGGCCGACGAGCTGCCGATCGACCAGGTCGCCAAGCGCTGGATCGTCGCCTCCGACCCGGACGAGGCCGTCGCCCAGATCAAGCCGTACCTGGACGCGGGCCTCAATCACCTCGTCTTCCACGGCCCGGGCCACGACCAGGAGCGGTTCCTGACCCAGTTCTCCGAGGACGTCCTGCCGAAGCTGCGCGCCCTCGGCTGACCGGCGTTGTCCGAGGTCACAGCCGTTCGATGATGGTGACGTTGGCGGTGCCGCCGCCTTCGCACATCGTCTGCAGGCCGTAGCGGCCGCCGCGGCGCTCCAGTTCGTGCAGGAGCGTGGCGAGGAGCTTGGTGCCGGTGGCCCCGATCGGGTGGCCGAGGGCGATCCCGCCCCCGTTCACGTTGACCCGGTCGGGGTCCGCGCCGGTTTCGTCGAGCCAGGCCAGTACCACGCTGGCGAAGGCCTCGTTGACCTCGAACAGGTCGACGTCCCCGATGCCGAGCCCGCTCCTGCGCAGGGCGTGCGCGGTGGCCGGGATCGGGCCGGTCAGCATCCACACCGGGTCCGCCGCGCGCACCGACAGGTGGTGGACGCGTGCCCGCGGCGTCAGGCCGTGCTCCCGCACGAACGCCTCCGAGGCCAGCAGGGCGGCGCTCGCGCCATCGGAGATCTGGCTGGCCACCGCCGCCGTCAGCCGGGAACCTTCGCTCAGCGGCTTCAAGCCGCGCATGCGCTCCAGGCTGGTGTCGCGGCGCGGGCCTTCGTCGTGGCGGAACTCTTCCACCGGCACGGTTTCCGCGTCGAACCGGCCTTCGTCGATCGCGGCCAGCGCGCGCCGGTGACTGCGCAGCGCGTACTCCTCCATCGCCTCCCGGCTGATGTCCCAGTGCTCGGCGATCATGTCGGCGCTGCGGAACTGCGACACCTCGGCGCTGCCGTAGCGCTCCTGCCAGCCCTTCGAACCGGAGAACGGGTCGTCGAAGCCGTACTCGCGCCCGGCCAGCATGGCCGCGCTGATCGGGATGCGGCTCATGTTCTGCACGCCGCCGGCCAGCACCAGGTCCTGCGTCCCCGACATGACGGCCTGGGCGGCGAAGTGCACGGCCTGCTGGCTCGACCCGCACTGCCGGTCGACGGTCACGCCGGGCACGTGGTCGGGGAAGCCCGCGGCCAGCCACGCGGTGCGGGCGATGTTGCCCGCCTGCGGGCCGAGCGTGTCGGTGCAGCCGAGGATGACGTCGTCGACCAGGTCCGGGTCGACGCCGGCGCGTCCGACGACGGCCTTGATGACGTGGGCCGCGAGGTCCGCCGAGTGCCAGCCGGACAGTGCGCCGCCGCGCCGGCCGACGGGGGTGCGGACCGCGTCGAGGAGGAAGGCTTCGGGCACGGGGACTCCCTAGGGGTGCTGGCTGCTGACGGAGACGACTTCGCCGGTCAGGTAGGAGGCGTAGTCGCTGGCGAGGAAGACCATCACGTTGGCGACTTCCCAGGGCTCGGCGGCGCGGCCGAAGGCCTCCCGCTTGGTGAGGTCTTCCAGGAGGTCGTCGCTGGTCACCTTGGCCAGGAACGGGTGCATGGCGAGGCTGGGGGCGACGGCGTTGATCCGGACCCCGTGCTCGGCCGCGTCCAGCGCGGAACAGCGGGTCAGCGCCATGACGCCCGCCTTGGCGGCGGCGTAGTGGGCCTGGCCGGCCTGGGCGCGCCAGCCGATCACGGACGCGTTGTTGACGATCGCGCCGCCCCCACCTTGGGCGACGAACTGCTTGAGGGCGGCGCGGGTGCAGCGGAAGGTGCCGTTGAGGGTGATGTCGAGGACGCGGGACCACTCGTCGTCGGTCATCTCCAGTACTGACTTCGTACCGCCGAGCCCGGCGTTGTTGATCATCACGTCGATCCGGCCGAAGTGGTCCACCGCGCCGTCGACGAGGGCTTGGACCTGGTCTTCCTGGGTGACGTCACAGGCAATCGCGTGGACGTCGCCGAGTTCGGCGGCCTTCTCCTTCAGGCGGCGCTCGTGCCAGTCACTGATCACCACGTGCGCGCCTTCTTCGAGACAGCGTTTCGCGACGGCCGACCCGATGCCGGTGCCCGCGGCGGCGGTGATCACCACGACCTTCCCCTGGAGGAGGTCGTGGCCGGGTGGGTAGGACGGGATCACGGGCGAGCCTCCCGGGGCAGGCCGAGGACGCGCTCGGCGATGATGGTGCGTTCGATTTCGTCGGAACCGCCGTAGATGGTGTCGGCGCGGGTGAACAGGAACAGCCGCTGCCACTCGTCCAGCTCGTCGCCGTCGGAAGTGAGGGACCGAGCACCGCGGGCGCGCATGGCCAGTTCACCGAGGCCGCGGTGCCATTGCGCCCACAGCAGCTTGCCGACGGCGACTTCGGGTCCGGCGGCCTGGCCGAGCGTCCGCAGGGCGTGGGCCCGCAGCACGCGCAGGCCGATCCGGGCGCGGGCGAGGTCGGCGCGCAGCAGCGGGTCGTCGTAGGTGCCGAGCCGTTTCGCCTCGGCGGTGATGTCGTCGAGTTCGCGGCGGAAGCCGATCTGCTGGCCGAGGGTGGAGACGCCGCGTTCGAAGCCGAGGGTGGCCATGGCGATCTTCCAGCCCTCGCCGGGCGCGCCGACGACGTGGTCGGCGGGCGTGCGGGCGTCGTCGAAGAAGACTTCGTTGAACTCCGACGTGCCGGTGAGCTGCTGGATCGGCCGGATGGTGACGCCTTCTTGCCGCAGCGGGACCAGCAGGTAGGAGAGGCCGTGGTGGCGCCGGGAGCCGGGTTCGGTGCGGGCGACGGCGAAGCACCAGCCGGCCACGTGCGCCAGTGAGGTCCAGATCTTCTGGCCGTTGATGACCCACTCGCCGTCCCGCAGCACCGCGGACGTCGAGACCGCGGCCAGGTCGGAGCCGGCGCCGGGTTCGGAATAGCCCTGGCACCAGAGCTCTTCGACCGCGACGATCTTCGGCAGGAAGCGGGCCTGCTGCTCGGGCGTGCCGAACGCGATGAGCGTCGGACCGAGCAGCTGTTCGCCGATGTGGTTGACCCGGGCGGGCGCGCCCGAGGCGGCGTACTCCTCGTGGAAGGCGACCTGCTCCTCCAGCGAGAGACCCCGGCCGCCGTGCTCGACGGGCCACCCGACGCAGGTCCACCCGGCCGCGGCCAGGTGGCGTTCCCAGGCCAGGCGCAGGTCGAACTCCTCGTGCTCCCGCCCGGGTCCGCCGAGCCCGCGCAGCCGGGCGAACTCGCCGGTCAGGTTGCCGGCCAGCCAGTCCGCGACCTCACGGCGGAATCGCGACGGTTCCACGCACGCCTCCTTGCTGCCGGGCGGGTCCGGCACCTAGGGTAATGAGAACACGTTCTACTTTGTCGGTCCAGAGGAGGCAGTGGTGGGACAGACCACGATCCCGGCCGTCGTCCGTGATGCCGCCGCGAAGTTCGGGTCCGCGGAGGCGCTGGTCGACGGCTCGGTCCGGCTGGGATTCGACCAGCTTCTGGAACGTGTTCAGACCGTCGCGCGGGCCTTCGCCGCGTGCGGTGTCCGCGCGGGCGACCGGGTCGCGATCGCCCTGCCCAACACCCACCACTGGGTCCTGTCGGCGCTGGGCGCGCTCTACGCGGGCGCGACCCTGATCCCGGTCAACACCCGCTTCACCGCGATCGAAACGGTGGACCTGCTCGTCCGCGGCCGCGCCACCGCGCTCGTCGTGGCCGCCGACTTCCTCGGCACCGACCGCCACGCCGCCATCCGCGAGACGGGTGCCGAACTGCCGGACCTCGCCACCGTCGTCCGGGTGCCGCTGCAGGAGCCGCACCGGCCGGTCGAGGGCACGCTGGGCTGGGACGAGTTCCTGGCCCGCGCCGAGGGAGTCCCGCCGTCCGAAGCCGAGGCGCGGGCGGACGCCGTCGCGCCGGACGACGTCAGCGACATCCTCTTCACCTCCGGCACCAGCGGCCGCTCCAAGGGGGTGCTCTCCGCCCACCGGCAGACGGCCGACGTCGCCGCCGCGTGGGCGGAGTGCGGCCAGGTCACCGCGGACGACCGGTACCTGGTGATCAACCCGTTCTTCCACAGCTTCGGCTACAAGGCGGGCATCGTCGTGTGCCTGCTGACCGGGGCGACGATCGTCCCGCAGGCGGTGTTCGACGTCCGCGAGGCGCTGCGGGTGATCGAGCGGGAGCGGATCTCCGTGCTGCCGGGCGCGCCGACGGTCTTCCAGTCCCTGCTGCACGAACCGCGCAAGGGCGATCTGTCGTCGCTGCGGCTCGCGGTCACCGGGGCCGCCACCGTGCCGGCCTCGCTGGTCCGGCGGATGGGAGCGGAGCTGGGGTTCGAGACGGTCCTGACCGCCTACGGCCTCACCGAGGCCGTGATGGTGACGATGTGCCGGCCGGGGGATCCCGCGGAACTCGTCGCGAGCACGTCCGGCCGGGCGACCGCGGGCTTCGAAGTGGCGATCCAGGGTTCGCCGGGCGAGATCGTCCTGCGCGGCCCCAACGTGATGCTCGGGTACCTCGACGACCCCGAAGCCACCGCGAAGGCGATCGACGAGCAGGGCTGGCTGCACACCGGCGACGTCGGCGAGCTCGACGCCGACGGCAACCTCACCATCACCGGCCGGCTCAAGGACATGTACATCAGCGGCGGCTTCAACATCTACCCGGCCGAGGTCGAGAACGCCCTCACCGAGCTGGCCGGGGTCCGCGACGTCGCCGTGGTCGGCGTCCCGGACGAGCGGCTCGGCGAGGTCGGCAAGGCCTACGTCGTCGGGACCGGGCTGACCGAGGAGGCTGTCCTCGCCTTCTGCCGCGAACGGCTGGCCAACTACAAGAACCCGAAGTACGTCGAGTTCGTGGACGCCCTGCCCCGCAACGCTTCCGGCAAGGTGCTGAAGCGGCTGCTGACCGAGGAGAACGCATGAGTGAAACGGTGGTCCGGTCGCAGCGGCGGGGGCCGGTCGCGGTGGTGACGATGAACCGGCCGGAGTACCGCAACGCCCAGAACTCGGCGATGACCTACGCCCTCGACGACGCTTTCACCGACGCGGTGAACGATCCCGACGTCAAGGTGATCGTGCTGGCGGGGGAGGGCAAGCACTTCTCGGCGGGCCACGACATCGGCACGCCCGGCCGTGATGTGGATGTGCCGTTCGACCGGCGGGCGGTGCTGTGGTGGGACCACACCGACCGGGTCGGCGGTGATCAGCGGTTCGCTCGCGAATCGGAGGTGTACCTGGGGATGTGCCGCCGGTGGCGGGAGATCCCGAAGCCGATGATCGCGAGCATCCAGGGCGCCTGCATTGCGGGCGGGTTGATGCTGGCCTGGGTGTGCGACCTGATCGTCGCGGCCGACGACGCCTTCTTCGCCGATCCCGTGGTGCGGATGGGCATCCCGGGCGTGGAGTACTTCGCGCACCCGTGGGTGCTGGGTCCGCGAGCGGCGAAGGAAGTGCTGTTCACCGGCGAGCGGTTCACGGTGCAGCAGGCCAAGGAGTGGGGGATGGTCACCCGGATCGTCCCGCGGGCCGAGCTGGAGGAGCGCACTCTCGAACTCGCGGACAAGATCGCCGGGATGCCGCAGTTCGGGCTGGCCCTGGCCAAGAAAGCCGTCAACCAGGCCGAAGACCTGATGGGTCTGCGGTCCGGGATGGACTCGGTGTTCGGGCTGCACCACTTGGCGCACGCGCACAATGCCGAAACGTCCGAGGACTCGCTCGGCGGGCAGTCGGCGCGGTCGATGCGTGACGCGAACAAGGAGGCGTGATGGACCTCGACATCGACGAGGCCTCGGCCGCCTTCCGTGACGAAGCTCGGGCGTGGCTCGCGTCGCATGTGCGTTCGCTGCCGTCGATGGACACCGCCGAGGGCTTCGCAGCCCACCGCGAGTGGGAAGCCGAGCTCGCCGAGGCGCGGTGGTCGGTGGTGTCGTGGCCGCGGGAGTACCACGGCCGGGACGCGTCGATGCTGCAGTGGCTGCTGTTCGAGGAGGAGTACTACGCCTCGGGTGCGCCGGGCCGGGTGTCGCAGAACGGGATCTTCATGCTGGGGCCGACGTTGTTCGCGCACGGCACGCAGGAGCAGCGCGACCGGATCCTCCCCGCCATGGCGACGGGGGAGCAGGTGTGGGCGCAGGCGTGGTCGGAGCCCGAGGCGGGCAGCGACATCGCCGCGTTGCGCAGCACGGCGGTGCGCGCCGACGGCGGCTGGTTGCTCTCCGGGCAGAAGACGTGGAGCTCCCGGGCGTCCTTCGCCGACCGCGCGTTCGGGTTGTTCCGCACGGATCCGGAAGCCCAGCGCCACCACGGCCTGACGTACTTCATGGCCGATCTGAAGGCCGAAGGCGTGACGGTCCGGCCGATCCCGCAGCTGGACGGCGAACCCGGGTTCGCCGAAATCTTCTTCGACGACGTGTTCGTGCCGGACGAGGACGTGATCGGCGAGGTCGGCCAGGGCTGGCGCGTCGCGATGACGACGGCCAACAACGAACGCGGGCTGTCGCTGCGCAGCCCGGGCCGGTTCCTCGCCGCCGCCGATCGCCTGGTGGACCTCTGGCGGTCGAGCGGCGCCGGGGAGTCCACCCGGGACCGGGTAGCGGATGCGTGGATCGGCGCGCGCGCCTACCAGCTCTACACGTTCGGGACGGTCAGCAGGCTGGCCGAGGGCGGCGAGCTGGGCCCCGAGTCGAGCGTGAACAAGCTGTTCTGGTCGCACCTGGACGTCGAGCTCCACGAGACGGCCCTGGACGTGCTCGGCCCGGCCGCGGAGACCGACCAGGCCTGGGTGAACGGCTACCTGTTCTCCCTCGCCGGGCCGATCTACGGCGGCACCGACCAGATCCAGCGCAACACCATCGCCGAACGGCTGCTGAAGCTCCCGAGGGAGGCCCGCCGATGAGGTTCCTGCTCTCGCCGGAGCAACGGCAGTTCGCCGCGACCCTGCACGAGCTGCTCGGCGGGGCCGACACCGCGGCCGCCGCCCGCGCCTGGGCGGCGGGGGAGCACGAACGCGGCCTCAAGCTCTGGCGCGCGCTCGCCGACGTCGGCGTCTTCGCGCTGCTGGTCGGCGAGGAACACGGCGGCCTCGGCGCCGGGCCGGTGGACCTCGTGGTCGCCTGCGAGGCGCTCGGCTACCACGCCGTCCCCGGCCCGGTCGCCGAGTCGGCCGCGGTCGCACCGGCCCTGCTCACCGGCGACCGGCTCACCGCGCTGGCCGAAGGCGACCTCGTGGCCACCGTCGTCGCGCCGCCGGAGGTACCGCTGGCCCTCGACGCCGACGTCGCGGGCGTGGTCCTCGACCTCACCGGCGCGGAACTCGCCGCCGAACCCGGGCCGGTGCGCTCGATCGACCCGCCGCGGCGGCTGTTCCGGGTCACGGCCGCGGCCGGGCGGGCGGGCGGGCCCGCGTTCGACCGCGGTGTGCTGGCCGTGGCCGCCCAGCTGCTGGGCGCGGGGCAGTGGCTGCTCGACACGTCGGTGGCGTACGCGAAGCAGCGCAAGCAGTACGGCCGGGCCATCGGGGAGTACCAGGCGATCAAGCACCTGCTCGCCGACGTCGCCACCCGGCTCGAACTGGCCCGGCCACTGCTGCACGGCGCGGCCGTCGCCGGGGACACCTTCACCCGCGACGTCTCGGCGGCGAAGGTCATGGCCGGCGAAGCGGCGAACCTCGCCGCCCGGACCGCCCTGCAGGTGCACGGCGCCATCGGCTACACGGCCGAGCACGACCTCGGCCTCCGGCTGACGAAGGTGCGCGCGCTGGCCGGGGCGTGGGGGACCGGGTCTTTCCACCGGGCGCGGGTCCTGCGATGACGGATCCGCTGGAGACCGAGGAAGCGCGGGCGCTGCGGGACGCCGTCCGAGCGCTGCTGGCGCGCCGGTCGGGGCCCGAGGCGGTGCGGGCGGCGATGGCGTCGCCGCTGGGCTACGACGACAAGCTGTGGTCGACGCTCTGCGAGCAGATCGGCGTCGCCGCACTGGCGATCCCGGAGCACTACGGCGGCGCGGGTGCCGGGCTCGCCGAAGCGTGCGTCGTGCTGGCGGAACTCGGCCGGACGCTCACCCCCGCACCGATGCTGGGTTCGGCCGTGCTGTGCGGGGAGGCGTTGCTGCGCACCGGGAACGACGAAGCCTGCGAGCGGCTGCTGCCGGGCGTCGCCGCGGGCACGACCCTGGCCGCGCTGGCCTGGTCCGATGTGGACGGATGGGGCACGCCGGCCCTGCGCGCGTCGGAGACCGGGCTCGACGGCCGCGCGCACTACGTCCTGGACGGCGACCTCGCCGACGTCCTGCTCGCGGTGGCCCGCACCGACGACGGCGCCGGCCTGTTCGAGGTGCCGGTCGAAGGGGTGCGCCGTTCGCGCGTGACCAGCATGGACCCGGGACGGCGGCTCGCGGTCGTGGAATGCACCGCGACCCCGGCCCGCCGCCTCGACGCGGGCGGCTTCGCCGAGGCGCTGCGGAAGCTGCGCGACGTGGCGACGATCGCCGTCGCGGCGGAGCAGACCGGGGCGGCCGCGCGGGCGCTGGAGCTGACGGTCGAGTACACGAAGCAGCGTCGGCAGTTCGGCCGCCCGATCGGGTCGTTCCAGGCGCTGAAGCACCGGATGGCCGACGTGCACGTCCACGTGGAGGCGGCTCGCTCGGCGCTGTACGCGGCATTGGTGGACGGTGACCCCGAGGCCGTGGCGACCGCGAACCTGGTGTGCACCGAGGCGTTCACCCACGCGGCGGCGGAGATGATCCAGCTGCACGGCGGTATCGCGATCACCTGGGAGCACGAAGCCCACCTGTACTTCAAGCGAGCCCACGGCACAGCCCGGCTCTTCGGCGACGCGGGCGCTGTGCTCGGCTCGTGAGCGGGACTGCGGCCGGTGTCCGGCGAGCCGGTCGCTCGGCCGCTGCGTGGAGTGCTCCTCGGCGCCCCGACCTCCGGATCAGCCGGTGAGCCGGGCCGCCGAGCCGGGTAGCTCGCGGTTCGCCTCCACCAGGCCGCGGGTGACCAGCCGGCAGGACGGGCAGCCGGCCACGTGCTCGGCCACGATCGCCGCCCGGCGCGGTGACAGGGCGCCGCGGATCCAGGCGCCCATGCGGCGGCGGGGTTCGCGGCAGCCCGGGTCCTCCGCCTCCGGCACCTGGACCTGCAGGTAGGCCTGCCGCAGCCCTTCACGGGCCCGCATCGCCAGCGCCGAGACGCTGTTCGGCGAGAGCCCGAGCGACGGTGCCACCTCCGTCGGCGTGCCGCCCTCGGCCTCCGTGCGCCAGAGCACCGTCCGCCAGCGGCCGGGCAGCGTGCAGTAGGCCGACCACACCAGCCGCGCGTTGGAGCGGTGCAGCGCGAGTTCGTCGGCGCCACCGGCGGCCGCTTCGGGGACGGTGGCCCACAGCTCCACCCGGCTGCGCTGGCGGCTCCACCGCGCCACCAGGTTGCGCAGCGTCACGACGAGGTAGGGCCGCAGCTCGTCCTGCGGCCCGCCACCGGCCCGCACGATCGTGAACACCCTGGCGAACGTCTCGGCCACCAGGTCGTCCCGCTCGGCGGGCTGCCGCGCCCAGGCCCCGGCCGTCCGCCGCAGCGGCTCGAGGTGCCGCCGGAAGAGCCGCCCGGCCGCGTCGAGGTCACCGGCCCGCAGGGCGGCGAGCAGCGCCGCGTCCGGCTCGTCGTCGGCTGGTTCCATCAGTTCTCCCGTGATCAGGCACGCTCCGCGCCTCCCGGGTACCCAAAGTGAGTGGGGGTGTGGTGTCCGTGACCGCCGGTCGGCCCGATCGGGTGGTCGGTCAGGCCGCGAACACCTGGGAATCGTCGGCGAAGGCCTTGAACTCCAGGGCGTTGCCCGCCGGGTCGAGCAGGAACATCGTCCACTGCTCGCCGGTCTGGCCGGCGAAGCGGACGTACGGCTCGATCACGAACTCCGCCTCCGCGGCCCGCAGGCGCTCGGCCAGCGCCTGGAACTGCGGGATCGTGAGGATCAGGCCGAAGTGCGGCACCGGCACGTCGTGGCCGTCGACCGGGTTGTGCACCCGCTGCGGCCCGGCCGGCGCGAGGTGCGTGACGAACTGGTGGCCGTGCAGGTTCCAGTCGACCCAGGTGTCCGCGCTGCGGCCCTGCTCGAGGCCGAGGACTTCGCCGTAGAACCGCCGGGCCGCGGCCAGGTCGTCGACCGGCATCGCCAGGTGGAACCGGGGGAGGGAGGGAGTCATGTCCTAATGTTAACATTGCGACATGAGTGGTTCGCTGGTTCCCGCCCGCCGCCGCGGGCTGGCCGACGAGGTCGCGGACCGGATCCGGGAGGCGATCTTCGACGGTGTCTACGCCCCCGGCAGCCAGCTGCGCGAAGTCGAGCTGGCGGAAGCGCTGGGCGTCAGCCGCGGCCCGGTGCGGGAGGCGCTGCTGAGGCTGGAGCGCGAAGGTCTCGTCCGCGGCGAGTGGCACCGAGGCACCACCGTCACCTCCCTGTCCGAGGAGGACGTCGCCGAGCTGGACAGCCTGCGGGCCGCCCTCGAGCACCTCGCCGTCGAGCGGGTCGTCGAGCACGCGGGCGAAGAAGCACTGGCCGCGCTCGACGCGGTGGTCAGGCGGATGGACCGCGCGCTCGACGAGCACGAAATGGTCCGGTGCGACCTCGAGTTCCACGACGCGGTGTACGCCGCCGCCGGGCACCGCCGGCTGCTCGAGGCCTGGCAGGCGATCCGCTCGCAGGTGCACCTGTTCCTGCTCACCCGGATCGGCCTGGCCACCGACGGCTACCTGGCGGGCATCCCCGCGGAGCACCGCGAACTCGTCGCGGCCCTGCGCACCGGAGAGCGCGAGACGGCGCTCGCGCTCTTCGCCGAGCACCGCCGCCACGCGTTCGAAATCCTCAGTGGACGGACGAGCTAGAGCACCAGGTCCGCCGCCGTGCGGATCTCCTGGGCCTGGCTCGTGGACTCCAGGCCGGCCAGCGGGTCGGCGGCTTCGAGCTCACCGAACGACAGGCCGGTCAACTCGGCGATCCGGCGGACCGGCACCTGGTACGTGCGGTAGGCGCCGTAGTCGAACTCGGTCGCCGCTTCCAGGCCGTGGATGAGCTCTTCCTGGCTCAGCAGGTACGCCGTCGCCGAGAGGGTGCCGTCCGTCTTCACCATCGCGACCACCTTCCAGAACTGGCGGGGCAGCTGGACACCGCGGTAGTGGTCGTCGTCCGCGGCCAGCACCGGGCCGGTCACCACACTCACCTTGAGGCCGAAGTTGGCCGCGTTGTTCAGCACGTAGTCCTCGAGCCCGGCCCACGTGGTCTTGTTCTGGTTGAAGTCCTTGTGCTGCGGCGAGCAGTTCGTGAAGTGGAACGTGTCGTCGTTGCCGAGCTGCGCGACCGCCTCGGTCGCGCCCCACGCCGGGTCGAGCCGGCGGACCAGGTGCCCGCGGTCCAGCGGGTTGTCGCGGTAGATCTCCTCGCCGATCTGCTCGGTCACGGCCACGCGCGGGTCGAGGGACCAGTGGTCGGCTTCGCGCCGCAGCGCCCGGCTGGTGCGCCCGTCGATGTTGACCACGGTGAACATCGCCAGCCGCCGCTCCCGGTGCATGACGACGCTGAAGTGGTGGTACGGCAGGACGTACCGCGGCTCGCCGGTGGCCTGGCGGTTGACCGCCGCCAGGGGGAGCAGCGTCTCCGACAGGCCGGGCAGCGGGACGGTGTGCCCGGGCAGGAAGGCCGGGTCGTACCCTTCGCGGTTCGAGTAGTCCGGGTCGATCCGCCCGCTCAGCGGTTCGGCGCGCAGCCGGATGTCGAACGGCATCGACAGCGTCAGCACC
This sequence comes from Amycolatopsis sp. NPDC004169, assembly GCF_040610315.1. NCBI lineage: Bacteria > Bacillati > Actinomycetota > Actinomycetes > Pseudonocardiales > Pseudonocardiaceae > Amycolatopsis > Amycolatopsis sp. NPDC004169. The sequence goes on along the minus strand of NZ_JBEXMD010000038.1, from coordinate 61,433 downwards.
GGCGCAGAACCGTTGGCCGCGGCCGGCAGCGCGCGTTCCGGGCGGGTGGCCAGCCCGTCGAGCAGTGCCTGCTGCGCCGGCGGGAACGACTGCCCCCGCAGGAACTTCAGCAGCTTGCTGACCCGGATGCCTTCGTTGAGGAACCCGCCGTACTCCGCGTGGCCCGCCGCCGGGACGCTGGCGTGGTGCAGCGCCACGACCTCCCACTGGTCGTTGAACACCGGCGACCCGGACGACCCGGGTTCGGTGTCGGTTTCGTAGTGCAGGAAGTCGTCGAGGACGTCGACGACCCGGTTTTCCCGCAGCGCGACCTGCTTCTTGCCGCCGCCGGGGTGCTGCACGATGGTGACGAAGTCGCCGACGATCGCCTTGCCCTCGCTGCCGATCAGCCGGTTGAAGCCGAAGGGGCGCAGTTCGCCATCGGCCGCTTTCACCGCGACGAGCGCAAAATCGAGCCCTTGGTCGGCGGCGAAGAAGCGGTCCGGGTCGAGCGGGAACGCCCGCACCGGCCGGGGCAGGCCGTCCACGCCGTCCTGGTAGTCGAACTCGACGACGCTGAACCCGGCGGTCTCCGCGTCCGGCAGCACGTGGTGGTTGGTGAGCAGCAGTTCCGGTGACACCAGCGATCCCGTGCCGTAGCCGATCAGCCTGCCCTGGGCGTTGCGGATGTTCACCCGGCCGACGGCGCCCGAAGCCGTGACGCCGCCTTCGAGGTAGCCGACCCCGAGCAGGTCGTCGGTGAGGACGATGCGTTCGAGGATCGCGCCCGCGGCCGTCATCGCCGCCGGGTCGCCCGCCGCGATCGCCGCCGGGCTCACCGGCCGGATGTCGGGGTAGTAGCGGCCGAGCCGGTCGATCCGGGTCGCCACCCGGCTCGGCTCGTCGGCCTCGGCGATGCCGCCGGGCTTGCGCAGCAACGCGATCTTGGCCTGCCGCTCGCCGGTGCGGTCCGCGGCCCGCGCGGCCGCGGCCTGCTCCTGTTCGGACTGCCGGTCCGTGTTGACGTCCACGATGCCTCCCCGCGAGCGAGCCGGAAACATCGCGTTAGTCGCGCACCCGGGAGGCGCGTTACACGATTCTCGGCGCGTCGCCGGGAATTCTTTTTCAATCCACTTCGCCGTGTTTTCGCGGTATGGCCGTCATTTCCGTGAATCACGCACGGGAAGCACGATCGCCGACGCGTGCGCGGGGTCGTGGTGCACCTCCTGGTCCGCCGCGCGCAGCGTGACGGCGGTGGCGTGGGGTTCCCCGGTGCCGGGATTGCGGGCGTAGCGCGGGAAAGCGCCGCTGGAAACCTGCACCCGGATGCGGTGCCCGCGCCGGAACGGGTGCGCCGTCGGCCACAGCCGGACCGTGACGGCGGCGAGTTCGTCCGCGGTCCGCAGGCTGGTGAGGCCGTCGCAGACGTTGACCGAACGGCCGTCCGGGCCGACGTCGCAGAGCCGGACGAACACGTCGGCGAAGGGCAGGCTGGAGCGGAACCAGATCTCCGCGTGGACGTCCCCGATCACTTCGACGTCTTCGGCCAGCACGGCCGTGGTGTAGGTGAGGACGTCGGCGCGCGCTTCGAGCGCGGCGTTGTCCACCCGGCCCGCGTCGGGGGCCATGCGCACGCCGCCGGCCGCGGGGGTCGGGTCCGCCGGGTCGTAGCGGTAGCGGTCCGGCTCGGACCCGCCGGGTTCCCCCGGCGCCAGCACCCCGCCCGCCTGCAGGTGGAACCGTTGCGGTGCATAGCCTTCCGGCGGCCAGGACGCGAAGTCCCGCCAGGCTTCCGCACCCATGACGAACAGCCGGACCGGCGCACGCTCCGGGGGTTCCTCGCCGCGGGCGTGCGCGAGCCCGAACCCGAGCGTTTCCCGGAGCGTCTCGCCCGTGCTGGCGAACAGGTTGCCGGTGTGGGTCCACGGCCCGACCGTCAGGCGCGGCCGCCTGCCCAGCTCCTGCAGCGTGCGGAAGTCGCGCAGCTGCCCGGGCAGGAAGATGTCGTACCAGCCGGCGACCGAGCTGACCGGCACCGTGACGTCCGCGACCCGGCGCCGGTGGTCGACCTCCGCCCAGCGCGGGTGGTGCCCGTTGCGGGTGAGGATGTCCTGGATGTAGTCGGAGCGGTGGCCGATCGCGACGACGTCGGCCTGAGCGAGTGGCAGCGTGTGCAGCGCTCGCTCGAGCCTCTTCGCCTGGCTGCGCTGCCGGAGCAGCGAGAACCGGCGTTCCTGGACCGCGACCTGGACGCCCCACCCGAACGGCGTTTCGAGCGAAAGGCCGTCCTCGCGCAGGAACTCCAGCGTCAGCCCGGACTCGGTGACCTGCGGGACTATCGCCTTCACCTGCGGCGGCAGGCGATCGGCGACCGCCCACTGCACGTACCCGAGGTAGCTGGGGCCGACGAGCACGATCGCGTCGCCGGACCACGGCTGCTCCACCACCCAGTCCAGGGTCGCGAGGCCGTCTTCGCGTTCCTGCCGCAGCGGGTCGAAGACGCCGCCGGAGCCGAAGCCGCCCCGGGTGCTCTGGATCAGCACCTGGAACCCGCGTTCGGCCAGCGGGCGCGCCAGGAGGGCCCCGAACACACCCCGGCGGCCGTAGGGCGTGCGCACCAGCGCGAGCGGCAGCCCGTCCCCGCCGGTGCGGGGTGCCCACCGGTCGGCGAGCAGCGCGACGCCGTCGGGCATCGGGACGCGCAGGTCCCGCTGGACGGCGAGGCGCCGGGTGACTGGCGCGGGCAGCTTCAGCAGGCGTTCGACGAGACGGCTGATCACCGGACGTCCTCCTTCATGATCATCGCGGTGACGACCGAGTGCATCCGCAGCAGCCGTCCGGCGAACTCTTCCGGGTCGAGCGGGTCCGGACCGTCGACGACCCACGCGTTGACGACCGCCCCGGCCCCGCCGGTCAGGAAGGTGGCCAGGTCCGCCACCGCATCGGCGTCGGGGCGGCCGCCGAGCGCGCGGCTGAGGTTCTCGCGGTTGAACGGGAGGAACAGGCCGGTCAGCGCCTTGTTGAGGGCGTACGCGGACGCGCCGGTCAGCAGCGCGCGGTAGAAGCGCCGGTACCGGGCGAAGTGCCGGCCCAGCGCCAGCACCGAGCCGTGCTCGTCGGACGCGGCGGCGAGGCCGCCCTGCTCGCCGAGCAGTTCCCGGCGGACGAGGTCGAGCGCGGCCTCCAGCAGCAGCGCGTCCCGGTCGCCGAACTGCTGGTACAGCACCTGGCGGCTGACGTCCGCGGCCTCCGCGATCTCGGACACGGTGACGGCGGTGGAGTCGCGTTCGGACACGAGCTCGACGGCGGCCCGCATCAGCGCCGCGCGCGACCGGCGCACCCGCCGGTCCTTGGCGGGCGCTTCGGTGGTCCAGTCGGTCACGCGGTCGATTCTGGACATCTGTCAAGAAAATAGCAAGTGTTCGCGAACGGGCCGCGTGCGAGGATGCGGCCATGGCGTCGACGATGCGGGCTTTCGTGCTCACCGGTCCGCGGGAGTACTCGGTGCAGGAGGTCCCCGCGCCGCGGGCGGTGGCGGGCGAAGTCGTCGTCGACGTGGAACGGGCCGGGGTCTGCGGCACCGACGTCGAGTTCTTCACCGGCGCGATGGCCTACCTGCACCAGGGGCACTCCGCGTACCCGATGCGGCTGGGCCACGAGTGGGCGGGCACCGTCACCGCGGTGGGGGAGGGCGTGGACCCGGCCTGGCTGGGTCGCCGGGTCATGGGCGACACCATGCTCGGCGACCGGACGTGCCGCCGCTGCCGCCGGGGCCACCAGCACACCTGCGAACGCCGCCAGGAGGTCGGCATCCGCGGCGGCCGGGCCGGCGCGCTGGCCGAAAAGCTCGCCGTACCCGCGTGGTCGCTGCACGCCCTGCCCGACGCGGTGGACGCCGTGCTCGGCGCCTTGGTCGAACCGGGCGGCAACGCCCTGCGCGCGGCCCGCGCGGCCGGGGTCGGCGGGGGCGATCGGGCCCTTGTGCTCGGTCCGGGGACGATCGGGCTGCTCACGGCGATGTTCCTGCGCGCGGCGGGCGCCGAAGTGCACCTGCTGGGGGTCGGCTCCCTGGAGTTCGCCCGCGGCTTGGGTTTCCCGCACGCGTGGACCCGGGAGACCCTGCCGGACCTGCCGTTCGACGCGGTCGTCGACGCGACCGGCGCGGCCGGCTCACCCGCGCTGGCCGTGGAGCTGGTGGAGCCCGCGGGCCGGGTCGTCTACATCGGACTGTCCGGGGAACCCAGCCGGCTCGACACGCGCGCGCTGGTGCTGAAGGACGTCACCGCGGTCGGGGTGCTGTCCGCGTCACCCGGCTTGGCGGAGACGATCGCCGCGTACGCGAGCGGTGCCGTCGATCCGCGGCCGCTCGTCGCGGCGACCGTCGGCCTCGGTGACGTCGGTGCCGTGCTCGCCGGGGAGCGGACCGGCGGCGCGGGCCCGAAGGTCCACATCGACCCGCGGCGCTGATCGCTCAGCTCGACCGCGGCGAGGCGAGCGTCGTCGGCCGGCTGCGGCCGCGCAGGGTGACGTCTTCGGTCGCCGTCCAGCGCGCGGCTTCGTCCGCGGCCGCGGCCTCGACGGCCGTCCACGAGGCGAGCAGGCGGCCGGGCGCGTTCTTGGCCAGCTCGGTCAGCCGCGCGGCTTCGTTGACCGGGTCGCCGATCACCGTGTACTCGAAGCGGCGCGGGTCGCCGACGTTCCCCGCCACGGCGTCGCCGGTGGCCACGCCGATGCCGGCCGGGCCGTCCGGCACCTCGGCGGCCAGCCGGCGGGCGATCGCGCGGCCGGCGGCCAGCGCGCAGGTGGCGTGGTCGCCCAGCGGCGCGGGAGCGCCGAACACGGCCAGCGCGGCGTCGCCGACGAACTTGTTGACCAGCCCGTGGTGCCGGTCGACCTCGTCGACCACCACCGCGAAGAACCGGTTGAGCAGGCCGACGACCTCCTCCGGCGGCCGGCTGGCGGCCAGTGCCGTCGACCCGACCAGGTCCACGAACAGCACCGACACCGTCCGGACCGTGCCGCCCAGCCCGGACGGGGTGCGCATGGCCTCGACCGCGACCTCGTGCCCGACGTGCCTGCCGAACAGGTCGCGCAGCTGTTCGCGTTCGGCCAGCCCGGCGGTCATGTCGTTGAAGCCGGCCTGCAGCAGGCCCAGCTCGGTGCCGTCGTAGACCGGGATCCGGGCGGTGAAGTCCCCGGCCCGCACCCGGCCGAGGGCGTCGCGCACCGACGAGATCGGGCCCACCACCGAGCGGGCGGTGAACACGGTGACCAGCAGCCCGAAGCACAGCACGACCAGCCCGAGCGCGATCACCGACACGGCCAGCTTCGTGGTGGAGACGTCGCCGCGCACCCAGGCCAGCACCGCGGTGACGACCAGCCCGGCCACCGGCACCCCGGTACCCAGGCACCAGAACAGCAGCATCCGCCGGTTGACGCCGCCGTTGACCGGACGCGGCGGTGTGGTGCCCGCCAGCGCCAGCGCCGCGTACGGCCGCAGCGCGAACTCGCCGAAGAGGTAGGCGATCGCGCAGACGACGACCGCGGCGAAGGCGACCACGAGGAACTCGGTGAGCACGACCTCCGGCTGCACGAGGGCCGCGAGCCCGCCGAAGAGCAGCGTCGCGATGCCCCACAGCACGGCCTGCACGGCCGTCAGCCGCAACGGGACGCGCAGGCTCGCGGCGCGTTCGGCGTCGGTCGGCTGCCTTCCTTCGGCCGCCCAGTGCAGCGTGCGGAGGGCGCCGCGCGTGCCCCACAGCGTGCCGGCGACGACCGCCGAAACGACGTACAGGGGTACTGCGATCGCGGTGACGCGGACGAGTTCGCCGGACATCCCCGGCGCCGGCATCAGCAGCGCCGCGAGGCCGACGACGACCAGGGCACCGATCACGTTGGTGGCGATCAAAGTGGCCGTGAGCAGGCGCTGGACGCGCCGGCGGAGCAGGGTGGCGTGCTCGTCGACCGGCCCGAGCAGGCCGGAGCCGAACGGCTTCGCCGTGGCGCGTCCTGGGTTCACCATCCGAGTGTACAGTCGTTCACTCAATTGCCCCGCGACGGGCTTCCGAGTATGTGTTACGGTTGGTAACAGTGAACTTCGGTAACACCTGACGAGGAGGTCGGTAGTGACCAGCATCAGCGAATCGGGCGTGTCGGACCGGGAGACCGTGGCGCGGCGGCTGCTCGACTCGTCGGAGCAGCTGTCCTACGACCCCGTCAAGGAGGTCGACTGGGAGACGCCGCTCGACACGGGCTACCACGGCGCGAGCCCGGAGTGGAGCACGCTGTACGGCACCTCCTACTGGGACGACATGACCCCGGAGCAGCAGCGCGAGCTGACCCGCCAGGAGGCGGCGTCGGTGGCCAGCACCGGGATCTGGTTCGAAATGATCCTGCAGCAGATGGTCCTGCGCGACTTCTACGCCAAGGACCCCACCGACCCGGCGTTCCAGTGGGCGCTGACCGAGATCGCCGACGAGTGCCGTCACTCGATCATGTTCGCCCGCGGCGCGGCGAAGCTGCGGGCACCCGCCTACCGGCCGCGCCGGTTCGTCGTCGAGCTGGGCCGCGTCTTCAAGGCCACCGCGACCGGCGAAGCCGCGTACGCGGCGATCCTGGTGGCCGAAGAGGTCCTCGACGTCATGCAGCGCGACTGGATGCGCGACGAGCGGGTGGTCCCGTTCGTGCGGACCATCAACAACATCCACGTCGTGGAGGAGTCGCGGCACATGAAGTTCGCCCGCGAGGAGACCCGCGAGCGGCTGCGCGGCGCCGGCTGGCTGCGGCGGCAGGTCAACGGCCTGGTCGTCGCGATCGCGTCGTACTTCATCGTGACGAGCATGGTGAACGCCAAGGTCTACGAGAACGCGGGCCTGGATGGCAAGCGCGCGCGGCGCGAGGCGAAGGCCAACGAGCACCACAAGTCGATGCTGCGCTCGAGCTGTGCCGGGCTGATGGAGTTCCTGCACTCGGCCGGGCTGCTCACCAAGCCGTCGCTGTGGTTCTACAAGCGCGCGAGCCTGATCTGAGATGGCCTTCGCGATCACCCAGACCTGCTGCGCCGACGCGTCCTGCGTGTCGGTCTGCCCGGTCAACTGCATCCACCCGACACCGGACGAGCCGGACTTCGGGACGACGGACCTGCTCTACATCGACCCGGCCACCTGCATCGACTGCGGCGCCTGCGCGGACGCCTGCCCGGTCGACGCGATCTTCCCGGCCGGCGACCTGACCGGGCCGCTGCGGGCCTACGAGCAGATCAACGCCGAGTACTACGCGGGCCGGGACGTGCTCGCCGACGTCTCGGTGGCCCCGAACTTCCACCGCTGGTCGCCGCCGTCGTTCGCGCGGGTGCTGCCGAGCGACTTCGCGCCGCTCGACGTCGCCGTCGTCGGCACCGGCCCGGCGGGGATGTACGCGGTCGAAGACCTGCTGCTGCACACCAACGCCCGGGTGACGCTCGTCGACCGCCTGCCCGTGGCCGGCGGCCTGATCCGCTACGGCGTCGCGCCGGACCACCCGTCGACGAAGAAGATCGGCGAGACGTTCGCGCGGTTCCACGACCACCCGCGGCTGCGCCTGCGGCTCGGCGTCACGGCCGGTCCCGAGCTGGCCGACCGGCACGACGCGGTGATCTACGCGGTCGGCGCCACGGAGGCCCGGCGCCTCGGCGTCCCGGGCGAGGACCTGCCCGGCAGCCTGCCGGCCGCGACGGTCGTCGGCTGGTACAACGGCCACCCGGACGTCGAGCCGGACGCGGTCGACCTGTCGGCCGAGCGCGTGGTGGTCGTGGGCACGGGCAACGTCGCCCTGGACATCGCCCGCATCCTCACGGCGGACCCGGGCGAGCTCGCCGAGACGCCGATCGCGCCGGACGCACTGGCGCGGCTGCGGTCGGCCAAGGTCCGCGAAGTGGTGCTGCTGGCCCGCCGCGGCCCGGAGACGGCGGCGTACACGCGCCCGGAGCTCCTGGCCCTCGCGGCCCGCGGCGGCCTGGTGGTGGACACGCACGACCCGCGCGTTCCGGCGGCCATCGACGCCGCGGAGCCGGGGGAGAAGGCGGCGTGGCTGCGGGGGGTGCCGCGGGAGCGGGTGGACTGGTCGGTGCCGCCGCCGGAGGGCCGCCGGATCGTGCTGCGGTTCCACTCGGCACCGCTGGAGTTCGGCGGCGACACGGAGGTCCGCGCGGTGGTGACGTCGGGCCCGTCGGGTGCGGTGGAGATCCCGGCGGGGCGCGTGGTCCGGGCGGCGGGGTTCCGCGGGGTGCCGGTGCCGGGACTGCCGTTCGACGAGGAGGCGGGGATCGTGCCGAACGCGGCGGGCCGCGTGTCCGGCCGGCCGGGGGTGTACGTGGCGGGCTGGATCAAGCGCGGCCCGTCGGGCGGCATCGGCGCGAACAAGGCCTGCGCGCGGGAGACGGTGGGCGCCCTGCTGGAGGACGCGGTGGCCGGGCGCCTCCCGGCCCGGCGGAAAGCGGCGAGGTTTTTCAGCCGAGCTTAAGCGGCGTGAAAGGGCCGAGGCTGCTCCCGGCCGAAGCTGCGGTCACGCCGGGATTGCTCGGCCGAGCCCGAGCGGCTGCCGAGGAGCGAGGCTGGTTTCCGGCCGCGCCCGAGCGGCTGCCGAGGGTGGGGCTGGTTTCCGGCCGAGCCCGAGCGGCTGCCGGAAACTCGCGTGGGAACGGGTTTCCGGCCGCGTCGGCGCGCGAATCACCGGCACCAGTGCGGCCCGGTCGTCCAGCCGAGCAGCCGCCGTCCCGAGCCGTCCGGCAGTGTGCCGTCCGGCGAAAACCGCGCGCCCTCGACCGCCGCCGCCAGGCCGGTCACCGCCGGGCCGAACCGGTGCTGCAGCCCCGCCTGCGTCACCAGCTCACCCAGCTGCGCCACCGCGGCGCGCTGCTCGTCTTCGCCGCGGAAGCTCAGGAAGAAGATCGCCTGCCGCCAGGCGTACGCGATGTTCTTGAGCAGCTGCCGGTCCCACGACCGCTGTCCCGCGAGGCGGCGCACCACCCAGGTGAACACCCGGCCGGCCAGGCCGGGATCCAGGCGCGACCGCAGGTCCAGCGTCTCCGCCAGCACCGCCAGGTTGTGCGTCGTGAGGATCTGGCTCTGCTCGATCACCATCCCGTTGCCCGCCACCGACCGCCGCCGTCGGCCCGCCCGGGCCTCGCAGACCGCCGCGAAGTCGTCCGCCGTGCGTCGCAGCCTGCGCGGCGGGGCCGGCCACCCCTCCGGGAGGTCGTAGTAGCGGGCGTACAGCGTGCCCGCCATGACCCGGCTCGCCGTCGCCGCCGCCGTGCGCCACTTCTCCGTGAAGGTGCCCACGAAGATGTCGGCGGCCAGTTCCTCCAGCAGCGGCATCGGTACCCCGGCCTGCTTCGCCAGGGCGCCGAGCTCGCGCAGCAGCGTGTTCGGCAGGATCGCCTGCGGAAAGGCCCCGAGCGCCAGCAGCACCGTCTGCGTCAGCGTCTGCCGCGCGGCCCCGGCGACGTCCGGACGCCGGGCGCGGAACGGCTCCAGCGCCCGGATCCAGGGCAGTTCCTCCAGCCGGACCTGGTGCTCGAGGTCGAGCAGCAGCAACCCCCGGCGACGGCGGAAGGCGGCGTAGGTCTGCGCGTACAACACCGCCAGCCGCTCGTCCTCGAGGTTCGCCGCCATCAGCTGGGCGGTGAGCTGCGGCAGCACCACCGCGAGGACGTCGCCCGAGGTGATCACCCCGCGTTCGACCAGCTCTTCGACCGGCGCTTCGAGCGCCCGCGTCACCTTCGCGACCAGGTGCGGCGGCACGGCGTCCGCCGGCTCGACGACCGGGTCGAGCGCCGGGAGGCCACCGTCGCCGGGGTAGGCGTCGAGGCGGCCGGCCAGGACGGCCGCGAGCTCGGCGTGCGTCGGGCGCGCGGCCACCGCCGCCTGCACCGACCGCAGGGCCGCCCGCCGCTCCGAACCCGGCTCGCCGTGCCGGGTGATCGTGTTGGCCAGCGCCCGGCGGATCCAGCCGACGTCCCGGCCGGTGAGCCGCGCACTCGCGAACTGGCACAGGGTGAGCGCCCGGTACAGCCGGGCGAAGTTGCTCTTCGGCTGCCGGTGGGACGTCGACGCCCGGTGCCGCGCGCACGCCGTCGCGTAGTCCGCGAGCCACTGCGCGCGCCGCGAACCCCAGCCCTCGGGCCACGTCCGGCAGGGCCAGCCGCCGGTGACGCCGTCTTCGGTCAGCCGCGGCAGCTCGCCCTCGACGGTCTCCGCCCAGAGCGCCACCAGCCGGTCGTAGAGCGGGTGCCACACCCGCAGCGTCTCCAGCATCGCCGCGATCGCGGGCTTGGTCTTCGCCGACCGCAGGGTTTCGCGGACCTCGCCGACCGTGGCCAGCCGCACCAGCGCGCCGGACGGCCGCGGGACCGCGCCGGGGAGCGGGGCCAGCCGCAGCCGGTGCAGGAGCGGCCGCAGCTCGGCGATGAGGTCGAGGGCGGCCTCGGCGTGCCCGTGGTCGAGCAGCCAGGCGGCCACCGGCAGCGCCGCGTCCTCCGGCACCTCGACCCGGTAGGCCTCGGTGGCCAGTGCGGTGCGCAGGGCGGCGAGCCCGCTGTCGGTGAGGTGGCCGAGGTTGACGCGCTCCCGGTCGGTGCGGCCCGGCGTGCCGGCGGGCACGGCGGCGAGTTCGTCCGGGCGCACCGGCACCTCGGCGAGGTACCGGCCGGTGGCGAACCCGCCGTGGGCGACCTCGATGGTCACCCACGACGGGGTGTCCGCGACCGGCGTCCGCGAGCCGACGCCCAGTGACCCGTCGGCCATCCCGGCGAGCACCGCCCGCCACCGCGCCGCCTTGGCGTCGGCGCGCCGGCGGACTTCGGCGTCCTGTGTGGACGAAGCGGTGCGCAGGGCGCGTTCGAGCTGCCCGTAGGCGTACCCGCGCGACACCTCCGGTGCCATGTGGACTCCCCCTGGTGGAACGGGACTTGGAGGCAGGATTCGAACCTGCGCCCTCCCGGAGAACAGCCGGGTGTTCTGCCTGCTGAACTACTCCAAGCTGCGGGGACCCGAGCCGTCGGGGTTTCCCGCACCGGAAGGGTAAACCGCCGCGCGGACGTGCTGCGACTGACTTTTCGGCGCCGCTCGGGTTAGGATTAATCCGAATAAAAGTCAGGTTCAGCTTTGGGGAGCGGATGACCGACAGCCGGCTGCGCCGCGTGCCGCGCCAGGCGCGCTCGCGCGAGAAGGTGGCCAAGGTGCTGGCGGCCGCCGATCGCCTGCTCGGCGAGGAAGGCGTCGAAGCGCTGACGACGACCCGGGTCGCCGCCGAGGCCGGGATCTCCGTGGGGGCGCTGTACCAGTACCTGCCCGACCGCGACGCCATCGCCGAAGCGCTGGGCGAGCTCTACCTCGCCCGGCTGGAAGAGCTGATGGACTCGTTCGCCGAGCAGGCGGCGCGGGAGACCTGGGCGGATCCCGTCGGCCTGCTCGTCGACGCCTTCGCCGGGCTCTACCGCGCGGAACCCGGGTTCCGCGCGCTGTGGTTCGGCCGCGGCCTCACCGACGGAACCCGGGAAGCCGACCTCGCGCACAAGCGCGTGATGGCCACCGGCGTGCACCGCATCCTGGTCGCCCAGCAGCTGCTGCGCGACGACTACCCGGCCGCGGTGGCGTGCCGCACCGCGTTCCTCGCCGCCGACGCGGTGATCCAGGAGGCGTTCCGCGGCGACGGTGCCACCGAGCTGCTGGAGCCGGTCAAGACGATGCTGCGGGCGTACCTGCAGCTGCAGCCCCGGCCGTAGGTTCCGTGGTGGCGACGAGGAACTCCTCGCCACGGGCGATCCGGAGCCCGTCCGCGCGGCCCGCGAAGTACCGCGATTCCAGCTCGGCGGCCGACACGTGGACGGCGTCGCGGAACCCGGCCTCGCGGGCCATCGCGAGCATTTCCGCCGGCGAGAACGAGCTGACGAACGGCGTCCCCGCGGCCGCGGCCTTGCTCGCCGTGGCCTCGTGCCGGGCGCGCTCGCCGTCGCCGAGCAGTTCCGCCGGCAGCATGAACGTCATCGCCAGCGTGGAGCCGGGGGCGAACCCGGCGATCCGGCGCAGTGTGGCCGCGTTCGCCGCCTCGGTCAGGTACATGCTGACGCCGGTGGAGGCGACGACCGCCGGTTCGCCCGGCGCGAAGCCCGCGGCCGTGAGCCGGTCCCACCACGACGCCGTCTCGAAGTCGACCGGCACGAAGTGCAGCCAGTCCGGGACGCCGAGGCCCAGTTCGGCCAGCCGGGCGCGTTTCCACGCCTGCGGACCGGGTTGGTCCACTTCGTACACCCGCAGGCGGCCCGCGAGTTCCGGACGGCGCTGGGCGAAGGTGTCCAGCCCGGCCCCGAGGATCACGTACTGGCCGACACCGCGCGCCGCCTGCTCGGCGACGAGGTCCTCGACGAACCGGGCCCGGGCGACCATGCCGGCCCGGTAGCGGCCGGCGGTGGCCGGGTCCATGTCGTCGCGGTGCCGCCAGCCCTCGCCCGGCTCGGCCAGCCGCAGGCCCACCTCGTCGGCGAACACGTGCGGCGGCGGATCGACGGCGACGTGCAGGGCCCGCCACAGGGCGGTCCGCACCGCCGTGCTGTCGGGCGCGGCCACTTCAGGCCGCACCCGGAGCCGACAGCGTCCACGTCCGCCCGTCCGGGTCGCGGACGGTCATTTCCCTGGTGCCGTAGTGGGTTTCTTCGAACGGAGTGACCACCTCGACGACGTCGCCGGCCTCGAACTTCTCCGCGTCCGGGACCTTGAACACGATCTGCGTCCGCGGCTCCTGGCTTTCGGGCACCTCGGCGATGAACAGCCAGGGACCGTCGCCGTTGCGCAGCTGCCCGGAGTTGTGGTCGGTCGCGAAGTCGATCTCGTAGCCCAGCGCCTGGAAGAACTTGGCCGCCTTGCCCCAGTTGTGCGTTTCCAGGTACATCGCCTCGATGCCCTCGGTCGTCATGTCAGTGCTCCTCTTCGGAATCGGTCTCGAGGTAGGCGCGCAGCGCGGCGGCGACGAGCGCCGAAAGCGACTGTTCGGTTTCGACGGCGCGGAGCTTGACCTGCCGAATCAGCCCGATCGGCAGGTACACGTTGAACTGCTTGACGTCTTCATCGCCCACGAGCCGACGCTAGCATGCTAGCAAGCTAACTTGCTAGCGCGGGTCAGCAGTCCGGTTCGAGATAGCGCTTGAAGAACGCGCCGAGGGTCGCTCGCTGGCCGGCCACGCTTCGGTCCGGGTCGACGGTCCCGACGAACGGCGCGATCGCCGCCGGGGCGAGGCCGAGGCGGGGGAGGAGCACCTGGTAGTCGGTGTAGCTGAAGTGCTCGCCGTCCGGCAGGTGCTGTGTGCGCACCGGCCCGCGCTGGTGGGCCAGGAATTCCTGCCACGACGGATCGGACGCCGCGTTGTGGTTGCCCGCGCTCAGCAGCAGGAACGGCTGGTCGAGCCCTTCGTCGGCGGCGCGGCCGAACTCGCGGGCCGACTGGGAGTAGGCCATGCTGCCGTCGAGGTCGGCCCCGGCGGCCACGCGGGCGTCCGACACCATCGTCTCGGCGGTGGTGAACCCGCCCGCGGAGTGGCCGAACATGCCGATGCGGGAGACGTCCGGGGCCAGCCCGGCCGGGAGCGCGCGGTGCTCGGCGTCCGGATTCCCGCCGCGGGCCAGGGTTTCCAGTGCGTCGAGGACGAACCGGGTGTCGGCAACGCGCGTGGCGATCAGCCGGCGTCCGGCATCCGGGCCGGTGGGCAGCACCTGCCGTTCGACGCGGCCGCCGGGGAACTCCACGGCGGCCGGCTCGTGGGTGTGGTCGATCGCCACCGTCAGGTAGCCCTCGCCGGCCAGCTGCTCCAGCTGCGCGGTCCCGACCGAGCGCGGGTACTTGGCGCCGGGCGAGTACAGCACGACCGGCCGCCGCCCGCCGGCCGCGGGAACGCCCGCGCGGGCGTGGGTGGGGAAGGTGTAGCGGACCCGGTCGGCGGCGATGCCGAGCTGCCGAGCGTCTTCGGCGGCGAGGACGGCCGCGGCTCCCGGCGTTTGGTACGGCACCCTCGGGCCCCCGCCGGAGCGGGCGGGATACCGGACGGTCACCATGAGTTCCCGGGGCTTCCCGGCGACCCAGGGGTCCGGCCGCGCGTGGTCGACGAGGTGCAGATCGACGCTGCCGACGGCGAACGGTCCGGTGGGAGCGGGCAACGCGAGCCCGGTGGCCGCGGCGGCGGAGACGGGGAGCGCGGTCAGGAGCAGAACGCCGGTGAGCCCGGCGACGAGTCGTTTTCGCATGGTTCGACCGTATTGACGGCCGCGCTCCGCCACATCGGGATGATCACCGAGGCGGCCCCGGACAGGGCTGTGGCCCGGGCGTGTCCGCCCGGGCCACAGCTCAGTCGTTCCGGCTCAGAAGCCGTAGATCGTCTCGTACACGCGCTCGGCGTTGGTCGCCACGAGGCCGTTGGCCCACAGCTGGTTGACCCGGCTGCGCTCGGTCGAGTTCGGGAAGGCGTTGGTGCACGACGTGCCGGGGCCGCCACCCGACATCAGCTCGGAGCACGGGCCCGAGTAGTGGTCGGGCAGCCCGAGGGCGTGCCCGGTCTCGTGCGCCGCGATGCGGGTCGGGTTGTACTGGCGGGCCTGGGTGTAGTCGATGAAGATGGTGCCGCTGCCGTGGCCGTTGGTCGAGGCGTACGAGCCGCGGGGGTCGTTGCCCTCGGTGTAGCGCAGGCTGGCGCCCGAGTTGCGCTCGACCAGGCGGACGTTGGTGACGCTGTTGTTCCAGTTGGCGGCACCGGCGTTGATCACCGAGCGGAACGTCGGTGCGCTCGCGGTGCTGTAGTAGACCGTCGTGACGGCCGCTTCCTGCTCGGTGGCGGCCGACGCGGTCCCCGCGGCGAGCGGGGTCACGGTCAGGGCGAGCGCAACGGCGCCGGCCAGGGCGAACTTCCTCGACATCGGAAGACTCCTCGGAGGGGACGGGGATTTGCCGGAATTGCGCGCGCTGTCGAAAATTTACCCGGAAGACACGTTCGCCGGAGCCGACTAACGTAGGGCCCGGCAACTGGTGATTTCCCAACACCAAAGTCGGGTTGACTCCGCCGGGTCACGCCGTCCGGATCATCGGCGGGTGAGGGCGAGCAGCTGCTGCTCCAGCTTCCGCGCGGCCGTCACGTCGATGCCCACACCCCACAGCGGCGCCGTGCTCGCGCCGTCGGCCGCGGCGATCACCAAGGTGACCACCTCGGCCGGCAGGCCGTCGTCGTGGAGGTCGCGCTCCCACCTCTGCGCGTCCGCGCGGGCGAGGTCGGCGATCTCGGGGATCGAGATCAGCTGCGCGATGAGCGCGATGTTCTCGCGGATCGCGACCTCGTCCTGCGAGGTGTCGAGGGACGCCCGGACGTACGCGCGCGTCAGCCGTCCGGGCTCGGTGTCCGCCGGGTCGAGCGCGGCCTGCACCTCGGTGCGGAACTCGTCCAGCAGGTCCTGGGCGAGCGTGCGCACCAGCGCGTCCTTGGCCGGGAAGTGGTACAGCAGCCCGCCTTTCGACACGCCGGCCGCGCGCGCGATGTCGTCGAGGGAAGCCGACACGCCGCGGGTGCGGATGACCGTCGCGGCGGCGTCGAGCAGCGCGCGGCGCGTCTCTTCCGGGCCGCGCCCGGCCTTGCGTGGCATGCTCAGTCCTTTCCGGACGGAATGCTACGCCAGGCGATCACCGCGGCGACGGCGGTGACGGCCGCCGCCGCCAGCGACGTCACCTGCATCGCGCCGGTGAACGCTTCCCGGGCGGCGCCGGCGAGTTCCGAAGCCGGGTCCAGCACGCTCGCGGCCCCGGCGAGGGAGTCGCGGACCTGGTCCGGGAGCGGGCCCGCCGGCAGGGACGCCCGGTAGACCAGGTTCACCACCGAGCCGAGGATCGCGATGCCCAGCGCCGCCCCGAGTTCGTAGGCGGTCTCGGAGATCGCCGACGCCGAGCCTGCCTTGTCCCGCGGGACCGCGGACAGCACCGAATCGACGGTCAGCGTCAGCGCCAGCCCGACGCCGAGCCCGACCGGCACCAGCGTCAGGCCCAGCCACCAGTACTGCGGTGCCCGTTCGGCGAGCGACACCAGCGCGAGGCCGAGTGCGGCGACGGCGAGCCCGGCCGCGACGGCCCGCCCCCGCCCGAGCCGTCCGGCGACCACGCCGACGGCGGCCACGACGGCGATCGAGGCGAGCGTCGCCGGCATCTCCGCGAACCCGGCCTGCAGCGGCGAGAAGCCGCGGACCAGCTGCAGGTACTGCGAGAAGAAGAACAGCAGGCCCATCAGCGCGAAGACCGCGATGAAGTTCGCCAGGACGGCGCCGCTGAACGCCCCGTTGCGGAACAGCGTGACGTCGATCAGCGGCGCCTCGGCCCGCCGCTGGCGGCGGACGAACAGGACGCCGGACCCCAGTCCCACGGCGGCCGCGATCGCCACCTGCAGGTCGGGACCCGAGCTGACGGCGTGCTTGACCGCGTAGACCAGCGGAACGATCGCGGCCAGCGACAGCCCGGCCGAGAGCAGGTCGAACCGGCCCGGGTTCGGGTCGCGCGACTCCGGCAGCAGCCAGGCACCGGCGATCAGGAAGACGACGACGATCGGGACGTTGATCAGGAACACCGAGCCCCACCAGTAGTGCTCCAGCAGGGTGCCCCCGACCAGCGGGCCGAGCGCGATACCGCCGCCGGACCCCGCCGACCAGATGGCGATGGCGCGGGTGCGCTCGCGCGGGTCGGCGAACAGGGTCCGGATCAGCGACAGCGTCGAGGGCATGATCGTCGCACCGGCGACGCCGAGCAGCAGCCTCGCGACGACGAGCACGCCGGCGGTGGGGGAGAAGGCGGCCAGCACGGAGGCGAGCCCGAACGCCGCTGTCCCGAGGAGCAGCACCCTCTTGCGGCCGAAGCGGTCGGCGAGGTTGCCGGCGGTGACGAGCAGCCCGGCCAGTGCGAGCGAGTAGACGTCGCCGATCCAGAGGATCTCGGTGGCGGTCGGCGCGAGCTCGCGGGTGAGCGACGGCACGGCCAGGTACAGCACGGTGCCGTCGACCGCGAGCAGCAGCACGGCGCCGACGAGCACGCCCAGCGCGGCCCAGCGGCGCCGGGGGCTCAACGGACGTGCGGAAGTCGGGAGGAGGGCGGTCATGCGGCTTACTATACCGTCTGGACGGTATAGTAAGCCTGGTGACGCCGCCCACCCGCCGGGTTCAGGCCTTCGACAGGAAGAAGTAGGCGTAGTGCTTGTCGAGCTCGTTGCGGGGCACGAGCTGGACGGCGGCCGGCGTCAGGCCGCAGCGCGACGCGAGCTCCCAGAACGCGGCGATCGGGTAGGTCGTCATCTCGGCGAGCCCGGACCGGTAGCCGCGGCGGCGCGGCCGGGTCCACCAGCTGCCCGTGTCGTACTTGATCTGGATCAGGGCCAGCCCGCCCGGGGCGAGCAGCCGCGAAGTGATGCGGAGCAGGCGCTCGCCGTACTCCGGGGTCGGGATCAGCTCGAAGACGTAGAAGCTGAGGAAGACGTCGCAGGGTTCGCCGATCCGCGCCAGCGCCGCTTCGGGCGCCTCGACGTCGATCGAGACCGGCGTGAACGGCGTGTCGCACGTCGCGGCGACCTCCCGCTCGCATTCGCGCAACGTGTCCGCCGAGATGTCGACGCCGACGTACTCCCGTGCGTGCGGTGCGAACGCCACGGCGTTCGCACCACCGCCGCAGCCCCAGTCGACGATCCGGTTCCACGGCCGGGTGAAGCCGGCCATCTTCGCGCCGCGTTCGAACAGTTCGAGGTGCTCCCGGCCGATGCGCGACCACAGGTCGTTGTCCCGGAACACCGACGCGTCCCGCCAGTGGGAGTTCGCGAGCCACCGGTCGCCGGTGGGCTCGCGCCAGTACGCCTGGGCATCGGTCGCGATCCGGCTCTCGGACTGCCGGGCACCCACGCCGGTCAACGTCCGCTGAACGAGCTCTTCGGCGCGCCGGGCGAGTCGTTTCGCCTGCCGGGTCGCGGTGGACGTACACGGCGCCACGCTGAACATTCCAGTCACCGTCCGGGGGGAGTGGGGGAGTGCCGACACGGGAGATGTCGTCGGCGCCCCGGTCGGCGTGTCGGGCCGGAGGTCCCCACCCGTCCCGGGAAAGACAGGACCCGGACAGGGCCGTCCGGCCCTGTTCGCCGGTACGCTCGAAGCAGCGGAAGGAGGCGGACGTGACG
This sequence comes from Amycolatopsis sp. NPDC004169, assembly GCF_040610315.1. Lineage (NCBI taxonomy): Bacteria > Bacillati > Actinomycetota > Actinomycetes > Pseudonocardiales > Pseudonocardiaceae > Amycolatopsis > Amycolatopsis sp. NPDC004169. The sequence goes on along the minus strand of NZ_JBEXMD010000038.1, from coordinate 43,243 downwards.
GCCGAGGAACTGATCATCGAGTTCGCCCTGACGCGCATGGACCACCCGGATCTCGAGTTCGAAGAGATCGCCGCGCTGCTGGTGCGGCGCGGCGGGCCCGAGCGGGAGCTGGAGTTCGCCGCCCGTAACCTGGCCGACCGCGGCGAACTCCGCGGCGCCGCCTTCCCGGCGGCGGTCGAGTACGTGCTGCGGGTGGTGCTGACCCTGCGGGGCCCGTCCGACTAGTCCACTGTGGACACCGCGGTCAGGCGTCCCCGGCGGCGCGGCCGAGGCCCCGGCGGTCGAACACCAGCTCGTGGGCCGTGCTCAGCGCCGTGGCGATCGCTCCCGCCAGCACCGCGTCCTCGCCCAGCTGGCCCGCCACGATCTCCGGGACCACCGGCGTCGTCGCGGCCAGGGCGCGGCGCATCGGCCCGGCCAGCAGGTCCGTGTTGCCGCCGATGCCGCCCCCGAGCACGATCAGGCGGGGGTCCAGGACCGCCGTCACCGCCGCGACCACGTACGCGAGCTTCTCCGCTTCCTCCTCGACCACGCCGAGCGCCCGCTCGTCGCCCGCGCGGGCCAGCCGGAACACGTCCTTCGCCGAGCGCGCGTTCGTCAGCCCGCGGGCGCGGGCCGCGGCCAGCACCGCCTGGCCCGCCGCCGCCGTCTCGACCGGGCCGGGGCGCCGCGCGCCCGTGCCGGACGGCCGCGGGTCGAACGGCAGGTCCGCGATCTCGCCGGCCGCGCCGTGGGCGCCGCGGAACAGCCTGCCGTCCATCAGCAGGCCCATGCCGATCCCGGTGCCGACCGTCAGGCACACCAGCACGTCCACGCCCAGCGCCGCGCCGAGGGCGTGCTCGCCGACCGCGCACAGGTTCGCGTCGTTCTCCACCACCACGTCCGAGCCCGCGCCGGCCAGCGCCGAGACGAGCTCGTGCAGCAGCCCGCGCCGCTCCCAGCCCGGCAGGTTGGGCGCGCGGTGCACCGTGCCGGTCGCCGGGTCGGGGACGCCGGGCGTGCCGACCACCGTCGAGACGACATCGCTGCGGCTCAGGCCGGCCGCGGCGACCGCGCGTTCGACGGATTCGCTCACCGTGCGCACCAGCGTGCTCGCCGACCGGCACCGGTTGGGCTCGTCGAGCCGCGCGACGATGCTGCCTTCCAGGTCGGCGACGGCGATCCGGATCGCCCGCCGCCCGATGTCGACGCCGACGACGTGCCCGGCGTCCGGTGCGGCCTGGTAGACGACCGCCGCACGGCCCGGTCCGGCCAGGCTGCGGCCGGTGGTCCGGACCAGCCCGTGCTGCTCCAGGTCGAGCAGGGCCTGGCCCACGGTGGGTTTGGACAGCCCGGTGTCGGCGGCGATCCGGGGCCGCGTGGCTTCGCCGTGCGCGCGCAGCCGGTCCAGCACCAGGCGCTGGTTCAGCGCCCGCATGTGCGCCGGGGTCCCGACTTGCGGCCCGTTTCGTCCCACGCGTCCTCCTGAGTTGCCGCATGTTTATCCGCGGACCCTTCCGGCCCGCGGCGTTCTATGTTAAGAAACTTTACTAACTACTAGTCGGAGGCACGTCGTGAGTTCACCCACTCGTTCCGGGGAGCCGCCCGCCCTGGAACGCAAGATCGGCCCGCTGCAGGCCACCGCGATCAACATGACCCAGATGTGCGGGATCGGCCCGTTCGTCACGATCCCCGCCATGGTCGCCACCATGGGCGGCCCGCAGGCGATGTTCGGCTGGATCATCGGGGCGATCGTCGCGCTGGCCGACGGGCTGATCTGGGCCGAACTCGGCGCCGCGATGCCGGGCGCCGGCGGCACGTACCTCTACCTGCGCGAAGCGTTTCAGTACCGGACCGGGCGCCTGATGCCGTTCCTGTTCGTCTGGAGCGCGGTGCTGTTCATCCCGCTGATCATGTCGACCGGCATCATCGGGCTCGTCCAGTACCTCGGCTACCTGATCCCGGGCGTCACCGACGACGCGGGCACGACCCCGCTGGGCAAGATCATCGGCGTCGGCATCACCCTGGTGATCATCCTGGCCCTGTTCCGGAAGATCGGCCAGATCTCCAAGCTCACGACGGTCCTGTTCGTGGTCATGCTGGTCGCGGTGCTGACGACGATCGTGGCGGCCTTCTCGCACTTCAGCGGGGCGCAGGCGTTCGCCTTCACCCCGGGCGCGTTCAGCTCGGCCGGCACCGGCACGTTCTGGGGCGGCCTCGGCGCCGGCCTGATCATCGCCATCTACGACTACCTCGGCTACAACACCTCCGCCTACCTCGGCGGCGAGGTCCGCGACCCGGGCCGCACGCTGCCGCGCTCGATCATCTTCTCCATCCTCGGCATCATGGGCCTCTACTTCCTCCTGCAGGTCGGCGTGCTCGGCTCGATCCCGCTGGAGCAGCTGAAGGACGCGAAGTCGGTGGCGTCGTCGGTGCTGGAGCAGGTGTGGGGCACCGGGGTCGCCAAGACCGTCACCGTGCTGATCGTCATCGCCGCCATCGGGTCGGTGTTCGCGGGGCTGCTCGGCGGCTCGCGCGTGCCGTTCGAAGCCGCGCGCGACAAGGTGTTCCTGCCGGTGTTCGGCAAGCTGCACCCGAAGCTGCACCTGCCGACCGCGGGCGTGCTCACCATGGGCGCCATCACGATCGTCGGCTCGCTGTTCACCTTGACCGAGGTGATCAACGCCGCGGTCGCGACGCTGGTCATCATCCAGTCGCTGGCCCAGGTCGCCGCGATCGTCGTGCTCCGCCGCCGTCAGCCGAACCTGAGGCGGCCGTACCGGCAGTGGCTCTACCCCGTGCCGACGATCATCGCGCTCGTCGGCTGGGTGTACATCTACAAGTCGGCCGAGTGGCTGTCCATCTGGCTGTCGCTGGGCTGGATCGCCGTCGGCGCGATCGCCTACCTCGTCTACGCCAAGGCCGAGCACACGTGGCCGTTCGGGCCCAAGGAGATCAAGGAAGCCTTCGCCACCGAACCGGAAGGGGTTCAGGCATGACCCGCAAGCTCGCGGTGCTCGCCGCGCTGCTGCTCGTGCCCGGCGTGCTGAGCGTGGCCGCGCCGGCGTCCGCGCAGCAGGACCTCGCCCAGCAGGATTTCACACAGCCGCACGGGCTCACCACGATCGGCCTGCAGGGCTGGCAGGTGCTGACCACGGCGAGCGTCAAGGACGGCGGTGAGAAGGTCTCCACGCCCGGGTACGCCACCCGCGGCTGGCTGCCGGTGAAGCCGGACGACGCCGGCGCGCCCGGCACCGAGATCACCGCACTGGTCCAGAACGGCAAGTGCCCGGACGTCTTCTTCTCGGACAACATGCGCAAGTGCTTCGGGTACGTCGACAAGCTCGGCCCCGTCGTCACGAAGCCGTTCTCCGACCCCTGGTGGTACCGCACCGACTTCACCCCCGGCATCCGGCCGGGGCAGCACGCGAAGCTGACCATCCCGGGCGTCGTGGGCGAGGGCGACGTCTGGGTGAACGGCTCGCTCGTCGCCGCCAAGGACGTCGTGAGCGGCGCGTTCGCCGGCCACACCTTCGACGTGACGAAACTGGTCAAGCCGGGCCGCAACACGCTGGCGATCAAGGTCTACCCGAACAACCCGCTGAAGATGTACACGCTCGACCAGGTCGACTGGGGCCAGATCCCGCCGGACAACGACACCGGCATCCAGTTCCCGCCGACCCTGCAGGTTTCCGACGCGCTGACCGGCGAGAACGCCCACGTCGTCCAGGACAATGCGCCCGACCTCTCGAGCTCGAAGGTGACGGTGAAGCTCGACGTCACCAACAACGCGGCCACCGCGCAGACCGGGGACGTCGCCGCGACGATCACCGCGCCCTCGGGCGCGCCGATCGTCGTCAAGCAGCGCGTGACGATCCCGGCGAACACCCAGCGGACGGTTTCGCTCGCGCCGGTGAAGATCGACCACCCGAAGGTGTGGTGGCCGTATTCGATGGGCGACCAGCCGCTGTACACCCTGACCACCGCGGTCTCGCAGGACGGCGCGCTGTCGACGTCGTCGAAGAGCACCTTCGGCATCCGCACGGTGACCTCGCGACTGGTCGGCAAGTCCGCGCCGCTGCCGGAGGGCGCGCGGCAGTTCACCATCAACGGCAAGGACTTCGTCTTCCGCGGCGGCGGCTTCGCGCCGGACCTGTTCCTGCGCTACGACAAGGCCGACACCGCGCACCAGCTCGCGCTGATCAAGAACCTGGGCCTGTCCGGCGTCCGGCTCGAGGGCCACGACATGCCGCAGGACTTCTACGACCAGGCCGACCGCGCCGGCCTGCTGGTGATCGGCGGGTTCCTCTGCTGCGACGCCTGGCAGCCCGACACCGCCGAGCAGCTCGGCGAGCGCGACCTGCGGATCATCCACGACTCCTCGGTGAGCATCGCGCAGCGCGAACGCAACCACCCCAGCGTGTTCAACTACGGCTGGAGCGACAACGAGCCGTTCCCGAACCAGGAGCAGGCCGTCCTCACCGCGTTCCGGCAGGAGGACTTCCAGGTCCCGGTGATCGCCTCGGCGGAGTACAAGAGCACGCCGACGCTGGGCAACTCGGGGGAGAAGGAGGGCCCGTACGACTGGGTCCCGCCGTCCTACTGGTACGACAGCTCGCACTTCGACGCTTCCGACGACAGCCGCACGAACGCGGGTGGCGCGTGGGGCTTCGCGAGCGAGCAGAGCGCCGGGCACACCGTGCCGACGCTCGATTCGATCAAGCGGTTCCTCTCGCCTGCCGAGCAGGCGAAGCTGTGGCAGGACCCGGCGTACAACCAGTACCACGCCAACTTCGAGCCCGACCACGGCGGTTACGCCTTCGGCACGCTGTACACGCTGGACCAGTCCATCCTGCAGCGGTACGGCAGGTGGTCGTCGCTGAAGTCCTATGTGGACCTGGCGAACATCGCGAACTACGAGAACACCCGCTCGCAGTTCGAGGCGTTCCTGCACCACTCGACGGACAAGGCGAACCCGTCCACCGGCGTCGTCTACTGGCAGCTGAACAAGGGCTGGCCGACGCTGCTGTGGTCGCTCTACAACGACGACGGCGACCAGCCGGGCGCGTACTTCGGTGCCCAGAAGGCGAACAAGCCGCTGCACGCGCTCTACGGCTACGACAACGGGTCTGTCACCCTGGACAACCTCGGAGCGGCCACGCAGTCCGGGCTTTCGGTGCAGGCCCGCGTGCTCGACACCGCCGGCAAGGTGCTCGACGACCAGACTGCTTCGGGGATCTCCCTGGGTTCGCAGGGTGTGCGCACGGGCGTCCTGAAGCCGAAGGTTCCGGCCGAGACGAAGGCACCGGCGCCCGCGCAGGTCTACTTCGTCGAACTGCAGGTGAAGCAGGGCGGGAAGGTCGTCGACCGGAACGTCTACTGGCTCTCGACGCAGAAGGACGTCGTCGACTGGGCCAAGACGCTGGGCAACCCGCAGGCGACGCTCTCGCAGTACAGCAACCTGCAGGCACTGCAGAACCTGCCGAAGTCGCAGGTCGGCGCGGTGGCCTCGACCCGCGCGCAGGGCGGTGACCTCGTCACCACGGTGACGGTGACCAACACCGCGAAGACGCCGGGTGCGGCGTTCTTCCTGCGGGCCGACGTCCGCCGCGGCACGCCGGACGGGCGGGAAGCGCCGGGGGACAACCAGCTCGCGAACGCGACCTGGGACGACAACGACATCACGCTCTGGCCGGGCCAGTCGCAGACGCTGACCGTCACCTACCGGGCCGCGGACCTGCGCGGTGCGGCGCCGGTGATCAGCGTCGACGGGTTCAACACCGGCCGGATCGTGGTGCAGGGGACGGGAGGGGCCCACGCGTGAGCGGGGATCGGATTCTCGGGATCGACTTCGGCGGCACCAAGGTGGCGCTGGGACTCGCCGATCGCGACGGCACCTTGCTGGCGACGCGCCGGCTGGACACCGACGCGCAGGCGGGGGCCGAGCAGGTGGTGGTGCGCGCGCTCGCCGCGGCCAGGTCCCTCCTGGCCGACGAGGGCGCGACGGCCGCGTGCGTCGGCGTCGTCAGCCCGGGGATCGTGCTGCCGGACCGCATCCTGCTCGCACCGAACGTGCCGGGGTGGGAACAGCTGCGGCTGGCCGAGCTGGTGGCCGCCGAGTTCCCTGGCGTGTCGATTTCGGTCGGCACGGACGCGAAGGCGGCGGCGCTGGCGGAGTGGCGCTGGGGCGCGCTGGCCGGGGCCGACCCCGCGGTGTTCCTGTCGCTGGGCACCGGCATCGCGGCCGCGGTGCTGATCGGCGGCCGGGTGCTGACCGGCGCCAACGGAGCTGCCGGCGAGATCGGGTACAACCTGCTCTCGCCGCAGGACACCGAGGGTTTCGCGAGCGGAGCGGCGCCGCTCGAGGAAGCCGTCGGTGGGCGTGGGCTGGGCGGCCGGGCGAGCGAACTGCTCGGCCGCCCGGTCACCGCCGGGGAGCTGTTCGCACTGGCCAAGGAGAACGTCGAGGCCAAGGAGCTGGTGACGGCGGCGCTCGACGAGCTCTCGATGCACGTGGCCAACCTGGCGATCGCCCTGGACCCGCAGCGCATCGCGGTCGGCGGCGGGCTCGTGCGCTCGGCGGACGTGCTGCTGCCGGCGCTGGCGGACCGGCTCGCGCACGCGGTGCCGTTCCCGCCCGAGCTGGTGGCGGCCCGCTTCGACCAGGACGCGGCGCTGCTGGGCGCGGTGGCGCTGGCGCTGGGCAGTGACCAATCCGGCCAAAAGTAGGCCGACCCCCCGCGGGCACGTAACCGTGGTGGCCAGGTCATTCGGCCGTGGCTGTGGCCGGATTGGTCACCATCGGCACAGTGGCGTCCGGGTGGTGTGCCGGTGCCCCGACCCGGCACACCACCCGGTATCAAGCCCGGGCGGCGGCGAGTTCTTCGGTCCGCCGGAAGGCCGCGGGGGAGAGCTGGAACCAGACGAGGACCGCGCTGATCGCCTGGATGCCCGCGGCCATCACCCAGACCGCGCGCAAGCCCCAGTGCGCGGCGACCAGGCCGCCGGCCAGCGCGCCCAGCGGAGTCAGGCCCCAGGCCAGCGCGCGGTGGCTGGTGAGCACCCGGCCCAGCAGCGGCGCCGGCGTGAAGCGCTGGCGGCTCGACTGCGAGCAGACGTTCCAGATCAGCACGGTCGCCGTCAGCGAGACCAGCACGAGGCCCACCAGCGGTGGCCACGGCGGGACGATCGCGATCAGCAGCGTCACCACGGCACCGAGGCTCTGCGACAGCCGCATCGACCACGAGTAGCCGAGCCGGTCCACGATCTTCTGCACCACGAACGAGGAAGCGACCCAGCCGACGGCCAGGCAGGCCAGCAGCAGGCCGTAGCCGACCGGGCCGACGTGCAGCACCTGCGTCGCGTAGAGCACGAACATCGAGTTCCCGGCGCTCGCGGCGAACGAGCCGAGCGCGACGTTGGTGGTGATCGACCGCAGCAGCGGCGTCCGCACCAGGTGCCGCAGGCCGCCGGAGAGGTCCCGCAGCGGGTGCGTCGTGGCCGCCACGACGGACTGCGAGGGAATCCGGCGCGCCAGCACGAGCGCGACGAGTGCGCAGGCCACGGCCAGCCAGGCGGGTGCCCCGCCGCTCACCGCGACCAGGAACCCGGTCAGCGGCGGCACGACGAACCGCACGACCCCCTGGTCGATCACGGTGAGCCGCGCGTTGGCGTGGGCGAGCCGCTCGTGGCCGACGACCTCCGGGACGAGCGCCCCGCTGGCACCGTCCCCGAGCACCCGCGCCGAGGTGACGACGAAGGCGACCACCAGCAGCACGGGCAGGCTCAGCACCCCGGCGGAGGCCACGGTCGCGAGAACGACGGCGGCCGCGCCGAGCACGGCGTAGGCCCAGGCCAGCACGGTGGTCCGGCGCACCCGGTCGATGACCACCCCGGCGAACAGCGACAGCAGCAGCCAGGGGGCTTCCCCGACGACGTTGATCAGCGACACTTCCCGCGGATCGGTGGTGACGGAGACGGCGAGCAAGGGAATGGCGGCCAGGAGCAGCCCTTCGGCGGCCGAACCGGACACCGCGACGGCCTGCAGCCGCACCCACCTCGACGCCATGGCCCCGAGCTTGCCGAACGCACCGGTGAATTCCAACCGATTTAGCGGCGGGCGAAGGGCAGAAGTTCCGAGACGGCCGTCGTAACGCTGCGGAGCCAATCGGAGACTCATCATCCATGTCGGGCGCAGCAAATCAAGGCGGTCAGGTCGACCGGTCGGCGGTCGAGGCGGCGCGCATCAACCGCCGCGGCACGCTGGTCACCGCACTGGCCACGGTCATCGCCGCGTTGATCGGCGGCGTGTTCGCGGCGTACAAGGTCGGCAACGACCAGGGCACCGCGGCCGTCCCGCCGCGGACGGTGACCGTCACGGCCACCCCGCCGGGACAGGGTGTCCCGCCCGCGTCGACCGGCGTGGCGCAGACGAGCGACGTGTCCGCCCAGGTGCGCCTGGAGGCCGGTACCGGGGTCGACGTCGACGCGGCCGATCCCCACGCGGTCGACACCAGCGGCCCCAACGGCGAGATCGACCTCTTCTACTCGGGTGTCTGGGTCACGGTCAACCGGTCCGCGGCGTACTCCTACAGCGGCGGCGAAAAGGCGGCGAGCACCGCTTGCCCCAGAGTGGTGGCCAACGACAAACCCGCGCCGGGCGGGCAGGTCATGCTGGTCGCCGGATACCAGTTCTGCATGCGGACCTCCGACGGCAAGGTCGGCTGGGTCGGCTGCAACGACGTCCAGGTGCCCAATTACATCGTCTTGAACTACCGGCTGTTCACCACCTGAGCCGTCAGCGGCGCACCCGCGTCGACTCGCGGACGACGAGCTCCGGGGTGAAGACCACCGCCTGGCGTTCCGCTTTCGTGTCCGACGTCTCCGCCAGGAGCAGCTCCGCGGCCGTGCGGCCGAGACGGCGGGCGGGCTGGCGGACCGACGTCAGCGGGACCGCCGCCGCGCCCGCGAACTCGATGTCGTCGTAGCCGACGATCGCCATCTCGTCCGGGACGCGCACGCCCGCGCCGACCATCGCCTGCAGCACGCCGAGAGCGAGCAGGTCGTTCGCGCAGAACACCGCCGTCGGGCGGGGGCTCGCGCCGAGCAGGCGGGCGCCCGCGTCGCGGCCCGAAGCGACGTCGAGGCCGATGGCTTCCAGCACCGTCAGCTCCGCGCCGGAACCGGCCAGTGCGTTGCGCAGCCCCTGTTCGCGGTCGCGGCACTGGGCGAGGATCGCGGGGCCGTTGACGAACGCGATCCGCCGGTGCCCCGTCTCCAGCAGGTGCCGGCCGCCGAGTTCGCCGCCGGCGACGTCGTCGACCGACACGGAGCTCGCCTCGGACGCCGGAGCCTTGCGGTCGACGAAGACGTACGGCGTGCCGGTGCGCCGGAACGTCCGCAAGGCTTCGCCCGACGTCGAGACCGGGCTCAGCAGCACCCCGCGGACCCGCTGCTCGGCGAACATCGCCAGGTACGACGCCTCCAGCGCGGACCGCTGCCCGCTGTTGCAGGTGATGATGTTGAGGCCCTCGGCGTGCGCGGCCTGCTCGGCCCCGCGGGCGACGTCGACGAAGAAGGGGTTCCCGAGGTCGAGCACGAGCAGGCCCATGACGCGGCTGCGCCCGGCCCGCAGCTGACGCGCCGACTCGTCCCGCACGTAGCCGAGCTCTTCGATCACCGAAAGCACGCGGCTGCGCGTCGCGGCCGCGACGACGTGCGGCCGGTTGACCACATTGGACACCGTGCCGATCGAGACGCCCGCCCGCTTGGCGACGTCCTTGATGCCGACCACCGGACCCCCTCGCTGAGAAGTGTGAGCCTAGCACGATCTGAAACGTTTCAGAATCCGGATTACCGACGTTGGTCGCATGATCGCGCCGCTAGGCTCCAGGCGGGTTTGCCTGCCGCTGGGAGGAGTCCGGGGTGCGGATCTTCACGATCGTCCTTTCGCTCGTGCTGACGTGGGTGTTCACCGGGGCGGTGGCCGCGGCCGCACCGGTTGTGGAGGGTGACACCGACAACCCCGTCACCGCCGCGCCCGCCGTCACCCGGCCGGGCACGCCGCACTGCAGCGTCACCCTCGCCGACGGCTTCCGCTCCAACGCCGCCGACGGCAGCCCGCAGTTCTACGAAGGCACGCTCACGCCGCCGAAGGCCTGCCCCGGGCCGTGGGCGAAGGTCGTCATGGACCAGACCGTCACCGTGAGCGGGCGGCAGTACGACCGGATCGGCGACCTGCGGATCGGCGGCACCGAGGTCTGGTGGGGCACGACCGAGGAGCCCAGCGGCGAGGGCAAACGCCCGATCACCTACCACTTCGACAAGGACCTCACCCCCTACAGCGCCCTGCTGCGCACGCCACAGCCCTTCCACGGCGGCATCGAGAACTACAACTCGCCGATCTACACCGGCGTCTACGCCCAGACCGTGACGCTCACCTACTACCAGGCGGACCGCAAGCACCCCGCGCCCGAGACGCCCGATCACGTCGCCGGGTTCGGGCACGCCGACGCGACCCCGGCCGCGCCGACCGTGCACTTCACCGCGAAAGACCTGCCGCGCAACATCACCCGCGCCTACCTGGAGGTCACGCTCGAGGGCCACGCGTGTGACGAGCAGTGGTTCGACGACGTGCCCGACGACGTGTCCGCGAAGTACCCGGCGGCCGGCCTCTGCGGGAAGGGCCCGTACCGCGAGGCGAACTTCGCCATCGACGGCACGGCGGCCGGCAGCGCGTTCACCTTCCCGCACATCTACTCCGGCGGGATCGTGCCGCAGCTGTGGCGGCCGGTCGTCGCGATCGACACCTTCAGCCTGCACGCCGAGACCTACGACGTCACGCCGTTCGCCGGGCGCCTCGTCGACGGCGGTACCCATGACCTTTCCTTCTCCTTCCCGGACATCGGCGGCGAATTCACCGTCGTGCCGACGCTACTGCTCTACACCGACAAAAACGCGACGCGGACGTCCGGCGCCCTGACCCGCGCGGGCGTCGCGGCCGCACCGGCCCGGCAGACAACGGTCAAGGACATCACCGGCGGCGTGAACGTGACGGTCACGGCCAAGCGCGACGACGTGACGGCGGGCTACGTCGACACGTCGGCGGGCCGGGTGTTCACGCGGGTCGAGCGCACCCGCGACTACCGCAACAGCGACGACATCACCGGCGGCGGCTTCACCCAGCACGTCGTGCAGGCGGATTCGGGGCAGCAGACCTCGACGTCCACAGTGGACGGCCGGGTGCGGGCGGCGAGGCACACGTGGTCCTACCCGCTGACCACCGACGCGACGGCGAACATCACCGACGACCAGAACCTGCGGATCTCGGGATCGGTGGAGATGACGAAGATCCTCGGCGACACCACGGGCGACGGCCGGAGCTGGCGGCCGGTGAACGCTTCCCGGGAGTGGCTGGCGTCCTCGGGCGTGCTGGCCCGCACGAACGGCGTGAACACCGAAGCCGACGGCCGGTCGAAGACGCTCTTCACCGGTGGTGACGACCTGGGGCGGCCGTACTTCCACTACGTGGCCAGCGAGCACGGGCTGATCACCGAGAACCGGGAGCTGCCGCCGCACTAGTCTGCCGACATGGCTTCCGGTCAGGTTTCGGTCTGGGTACCGATCGTCGTGGGAATCATCGGCCTGGTCGGGGTCGTCACCGGCCAGCTCATCAACAGCCGCCGGGAGGACCGGCGGTGGGAGCGCGAAGCGGCGCGCGAGGAGCTGCGGCACCGGCGGGAAAGCGAACGGCTGGCCGCCGAGCGCGCGCACGCGATCACGCTGCACTGGTCGCAGGAGCGCCGGGACGCTTATGCCGGTCTGCTCAAGGAGACCGACGAGTACCTGAGCGCGTTGCTCAAGTGCGTGGAGGCATTGGCCCGGCACGAACCGGTCAGCGAGTTCCAGGCGCTCATGGGCGAGCATGCCAGCGCCATCGCGTCCTTCCACGCGGCCGTCGACATCCTCGCCTCGCCGCGCATCTGCGCGCTTGCCGAAGATCTCGTGCAGGCCGCGCTCGGCGCGCGGATCACCGTCACGTCCGAGGGGGTGGACGGCGACTCCCGGGAATCCGCCCTGCAATGCGCCGAGCGTGCCCAGAGCGCGTTCCTCGCCGAAGTCCGCGCGGAACTCGGCGTGGACACTCCGGCGGAACCGCCGGAGCCGGCCGGGGAACACCGATAGGGTCGCAGCCCATGACCGAACCCGCCTTCGTGACCGAGACCCGGACCGCCTACGACACCGTCGCCGACTCCTACGCCGAGGAGCTCCGGAACCTTCTCGACGAGAGCCCGTGGGACCGGGCGGTGCTGAGCACGTTCGCCGAACTGGTCGGGAAGACCGGTCTCGTCGGCGATCTCGGCTGCGGCCCGGGCCGGCTGACCGGGTACCTGGCCTCGCTCGGGCTGGACGTCTTCGGCGTCGACCTTTCGCCGGGCATGATCGACGCGGCCCGCCGAGCCCATCCCGAGCTGCGTTTCGAGGTCGGCTCGCTGGCCGCCCTGGCGCTGGCGGACGGGAGCCTGGCGGGCGCGGTGGCGTGGTACTCGCTCATCCACACGCCTCCCGCGGACCTGGCGCCGGTGATCGCGGAGCTCGCCCGGGTACTGGCGCCGGGCGGACGGCTGCTGACCGGGTTCCAGGTCGGTGACGAGCGCCGCCGGATCACCCGGGGCTACGGTCACGACGTCGCCTTGGACGCCTACCGGTTGCCGCCGGAGTTCGTCGCCGGGTTGTGCGTCGAGGCCGGGCTGGTCGTGGAGGCTCGGGTGGTCCGGGAGCCGCAGCCGCCCGAGAAGACCCCGCAGGCCTATCTGCTGGCGCGGAAGCCCGCGTGAACCCCGTCTCGGTTCTCGTCACCCGATCGGGCTAGTACGGTACTGTCGGTCCCATGGGGAGTCTCCGCTCACGGGTCCTGGGCTGGGTCGGCCGGCGCTACCTCGCCCGGCAGTCGAAAAAGGGCTTCGACCTCGAAAAGATGTCGGCCATCCTGCCCGATTCGGCGCTGCTGCCGCTGAAGCGGGACGGCCTCGACCCGGTACCGGCGATGGCCGAAAACCGCCGTGAGGCTCCGATCGGCAAGCTCGACCTGCCGTTCGGGATGAACGCCTGGCTCGTCACCGGGTACGACGAGGCGAAGGCCGTGCTCGGCAAGGCCACCGGGTTCTCCAGCGACTTCGGCAACCTCGTCGGCAACGCCGGCGTCACCGCCGACCAGAACCCGGGCGGGCTCGGCTTCGCGGACCCGCCGGTGCACACGCGGCTGCGGAAGCTGCTGACGCCGGAGTTCACCATGCGCCGGCTGAGCCGGCTGGCCCCGCGCATCGACGAGATCGTCGCCGAGCAGCTCGACGCGATGGCCGCGGCCGAGGGGCCGGTCGACCTGTGGCAGGCGTTCGCGCTGCCGATCCCGTCGCTGACCATCTGCGAGCTGCTCGGCGTGTCCTATGAGGACCGCGAGGACTTCCAGCGGCTGAGCACCGCCCGCTTCGACCTCTTCGGCGGCGCCGGCGCCTCGCTCGGCGCGATGTCGGAGTCGCTGACCTACCTGCTCGACATCGTCAAGAAGCAGCGCGAACAGCCCGGCGACGGCCTGCTCGGCATGCTGATCAAGGAACACGGCGACGAAATCGACGACCGCGAGCTGGCCGGCCTGGCCGACGGCGTGCTCACCGGCGGCCTGGAGACGACGGCGAGCATGCTGGCCCTCGGTGCGCTGGTGCTGCTGCGCGACGAGAAGGCGATGGACGCCGTCCGCGGCGACGACGAGTCCGTGCACCGGTTCGTCGAGGAGCTGCTGCGCTACCTGACCGTGGTGCAGATGGCGTTCCCCCGGTTCGCCAAGGAGGACATGGAAATCGGCGGCGTCCACATCGCCGAGGGCGACATCGTGCTGGTGTCGCTGTCGGCGGCCGACCGCGACCCCAAGCTGGGTCCGGACATGGAGACGTTCGACGCGACCCGCGAGCCGACGTCGCACCTGGCCTTCAGCTACGGCATCCACCGCTGCATCGGCGCGGAGCTGGCCCGGATGGAGCTGCGCACCGCGTACCCGGCGCTGATCAGCCGCTTCCCGAACCTGCGGCTGGCGGTGCCGGAGGACGAGCTGTCGTTCCGCAAGGTGTCCATTGTGTACGGTCTGGACGAGCTCCCGGTGCTGGTGGACTGACCTCAGCGCACCCCGCGCGGCCGGAACTGGATGCTGATCCGCGGCCCGGCCGCCCGGTTCGTCTTCGGCACCGCGTGCTCCCACGTCCGCTGGCACGAGCCGCCCATCACGATCAGGTCGCCGTGGCCGAGGGCGTAGCGGCAGGACTCGCCGCCGCCGCCGCGGGGGCGTAGGGCCAGGTGGCGGACCGCGCCCACCGAGATGATCGCGACCATCGTGTCCTCCGTGCTGCCCCGGCCGATCGTGTCGCCGTGCCAGGCGACGCTGTCGCGGCCGTCGCGGTAGTAACACAGGCCCGCCGTGCGGAACGGCTCGCCGAGCTCGCTCGCGTAGTGCTCGCTCAGCGCCGCGCGGGCTTCCGCCAGCACGGGGTGGGGGAGCGGCGCGGCTTCGCGGTAAAAGCACAGCAGCCGCGGGACGTCCACCACGCGGTCGTACATCTTCCGCCGCTCCGCCTGCCAGGGAACGCCGGTGGCGAGGTCGGCGAACAGCTCGTCGGCGCCGGCGAGCCAGCCCGGCTGCACGTCGACCCACGCGCCGGAGCCGAGCTCGGTCCGGCGCGGGGCCAGGGCGTGCAGCGTGACGGGGCCGGACTCGCCGAACAGTGAGGCCTGCAGTGCCGGAGTCGTCATGACCCCGACGGTACACGATGTTCGAACAGATGTTCTACGTGAAACATCGCCACACGGTCAGTGCGTGACGTCGTAGACCAGCTTCTGGACGCCGTTGCCGTAGGCCTCGCTGGACACGAGCTTCAGGTTCTGCTTGTCCTTGTCGGTGTCGCTGAAGAGCCGCTTGCCCGCGCCGAGCAGGACCGGGAAGACCAGCAGGTGGTACCGGTCGATCAGGCCGGCGTCGGCCAGTGCGCGGTTGAGGGTGGCGCTGCCGGCGATGATGATCGGGCCGCCCTCGGTCTCCTTCAGGGCCGCGACCTCGTCCAGGGACCGCAGGATCGTCGTCTCGCCCCAGTTGTCGACCAGGCCGGCGTCGGTGAGGGTGGTCGACACGACGTACTTCGGCATCGCGTTGTACCCGGCGAACTCCACGGTCATGCCCGGCCAGACCGGCGCGAACGCCTCGTAGCTGACCCGGCCCATCATCAGCGCGGTGGCTTCCTCCTGCTCGCTGCCCTTGATCGCGTAGGCGGCCGGGTCGAACTCGATGTCCTTGAACGTCCAGCCCGAGTTGCGGTAGCCCGGCTCGCCGCCGGGGGCTTCGACGACGCCGTCGAGTGAAACGAACGAGCTGGAGATCAGGGTGCGCATGGGGTTGCTCCTCGGTGGTCGATCTTGCTCCTGCAAGTCTGTCGAACGGGGCAAGCCGGATTCGACACGGCTTCCGAAGAAAACTTCCGACAGACCGCAGAGCGGGAACGGTGACTCTTGCCCGCCGCGGTCCGGGCTCGTACAGTCGTCTCCACGCCCGCAAAGGTCTGAACCTGTTGCCGGGTGACCGCCGCCTCGAGTGTCACAGGAGGTTGACGGTGCACAGACTTCGCGGTGCGGGCGTGCTCGCGGCGACGGCGCTGGGGCTCGCGGTGCTCACCCCGGCGGTGGAAGCCCAGGTCGGCACGGGTCCGTGGGTCTCGGATTCCCCGGGCTACTCCGAGCAGGAGCGGGGCTGCGGTGACATCTCCGGGTTGACGTTCAAGCTCACCTGCTCGACCGGCAGCGGTGACCAGCGCGCGGAACGCCGCTACACCACCTACACCGGCGGCACCCACCAGTTCGAGGGCTCGTTCAAGATCACCAGCATGGGCGGCAGCCGGATCAGTCTCAAGCAGACGTTCCGGGACGGCTCCAGCGCCGGGCCGTTCTTCCTGCTGGCGGTGGAGAAGGGCGGCCGCCTCTACGCGGTGCACGGCGGCGAGACGATCGCCACCGGGGCCACCGTGGGCACGAGCGTGCGGGTGAACACGATCAACCAGGTCGGCAGCACGCACAAGGTGTACATCAACGGCTCGCAGAAGGACTCGGTCTCCAGCCCGAGTGGCAGCTACTACGACAAGTTCGGCAGCTACCGCACCGCGAGCGGCGCGGGGCCGATCACCGTGCAGTGGAGTGGGATCAGGTTCTGGCACAAGTGACGTCCGCGGCGGCGTCCCCGCCCGGGGACGCCGCCCAGGCGTCGAAGTCGTCCCAGGCGGACAGCCGTCGCCGGCTGGTGAAGCGGCGGTGGGCG
Source organism: Amycolatopsis sp. NPDC004169 (assembly GCF_040610315.1). Taxonomy (NCBI): domain Bacteria; kingdom Bacillati; phylum Actinomycetota; class Actinomycetes; order Pseudonocardiales; family Pseudonocardiaceae; genus Amycolatopsis; species Amycolatopsis sp. NPDC004169. The sequence goes on along the minus strand of NZ_JBEXMD010000038.1, from coordinate 26,916 downwards.
CCGGTGAGCGGGTCGTCGAAGTCGAGCACCCTGGCCAGCAGCTGCAGGGGTTTCGTGAAGTCGCCCAGGGGCTTCTCGCGCAGCTCGGGGTAGAAGTCGTCGCCGAGGATCGGGACGCCCAGGCCGCTGAGGTGCACGCGCAGCTGGTGGGTCCGGCCGGTCGAGGGGACCAGCCGGTACCGGCCCCGGCCGTCGCGGTGTTCGAGCAGCTCGACGTAGGTCTCGGCGTTCGGCTCGCCCGGCACCTCATGAGCGGCCAGCACCCCGCGGTCCTTGACGATCCGGCTGCGGACGGTTCTCGGCAGGGCCAGCGCCGGGTCGTACGGCGCGATCGCTTCGTACTCCTTGTGCACCCGGCGGTCGCGGAACAGCGTCTGGTACCTGCCGCGCAGCTCGGGCGTGATCACGAACATCACCAGCCCCGCGGTGACGCGGTCCAGCCGGTGCGCGGGGGACAGCTGCGGCAGGTCGAGGTCGCGGCGCAGCCGCACGAGCGCCGTCTCCAGGATGTGCTGCCCGCGCGGGATGGTCGCCAGGAAGTGCGGCTTGTCGACGACCAGCAGGTGCTCGTCGCGGTGCACGACGTCGATCGCGAACGGCACCGGCACCTCGTCGGGCAGGTCGCGGTGGAACCAGATGAACGAGCCGGGCGCATACGGCGTGTCGACGCCGAGCGGGCCGTCCGTGCCGTGGATGCGCTCCTCGCGCAGCATCTGCTCGATGCGGCCGGGCGCCACGCGGGGCAGCCGCTCGACCAGGTGCGCCAGCAGGGTCGGCCACTCGCCGTCGGGCAGTTTCAGCCGGGCGGGGTCGAGCCCGTGACGGGGCGGGATCGGCGGGCGGAGCTTGCGTCTCATCGCCCCCGACTGTAACTAACCCTCCGACGGCGTCCGGTAGCGCGCGAGGTAGCGGGCGGTGACTTCGGCGTTCTTCGCCTCGGCCGCCTCGGCGCGGAGGCGGCGCCCGGTGTTGTGCGGGAAGCCCTGCCTGCCGAGCCGGTGCTCGACGCTTTCCTCCATGTACGCGCACGAATAGAAGTACGCGACCAGTGCCGCCATCAGCACCAGGGAGAGCCGCAGCCAGATCGAGCCGGGCAGCAGCAGCCACACCGCGCACAGCGGCACGATGCCGATCGACCGCTGGACCACGAACCGGGCTCGCCAGTGCTTCGACGTCGCATCGTGCAACGCCCACTCGTTGTAGCGCTCGGGAAGGCGCACGCCCACGGCGTACCCGAACCAGCGGAGCGCACTCGGTCGTTCCATGACTTCGACAGTACACTAATACTTAGTGCCCTAATCATTAGGGCGACCGACGACACAGTAGGATTCGGACATGATCGACCTGGGTGAGGACCCCCTGAAGCTGGACCGGCAGGTGTGCTTCGCGCTGTCGGTGGCTTCGCGCAGCGTGATCGCGATCTACCGGCCGCTGCTCGAGCCGTACGGCCTGACCCACCCGCAGTACCTGGTGATGCTCGCGCTGTGGGAACGCTCGCCCAGGTCGGTGAAGGACCTCGGCGAGGCCCTGCGGCACGAACCCGCGACCCTCTCGCCGCTGCTCAAGCGGCTGGAAGCCCTGGGGTACGTGACGCGGGCCCGCAGCCGTTCGGACGAGCGGCGGCTGACGGTCGAGCTGACCGAGGCGGGCCGGGCGCTGCGGGCGGAGGCGGAGAAGATCCCGTACAAGGTGGTGCAGACGCTCGGCATGGACGTCGCCGAGCTGGAAGCCCTGCACGGCGTGCTGACCCGGGTCATCGACGCGACCGCCTGAGGAATTCCCGGCCGCCCGGCGCGTTGCTCCCCGAGAGAGCCTTCCGGGAGGAACCCTTGCTGAAGATCAGGCTGGGCGTCGCGCCCGCGGCCGGGACCGGGCCGGCGGAGTTCGCCGGGCTCGCCGCCCGGCTGGAGGACGCCGGCGTCGACTCGCTGTGGCTGTCCGAGCTCGTCTACTCGCCCGAGGTCGACCCGATGATCGGGATGACGCACGCGCTGGCCCGGACGTCGAAGCTGAAGGTCGGCACCGGCGTCGCGATCCTGCCGGGACGGCACCCGGTGCTGGTCGCCAAGCAGCTGCTCACCCTGGCCGGGCTCGCGCCCAAGCGCGTGCTGCCGGTGTTCGGCCTGCGCCCGGCCCGTGCGGCCGAAGCCGGCCTGTTCCCGGTGCCGCCCGGCCGCCGCGCCGCCGTTTTCGACGAATCGCTCGTCCTGCTGCGCCGGCTGCTGGAGGAGGACGAGGTGTCCTTCGACGGCGAGTTCTTCCAGGTCGACGGCGTCCGCCTCGGCCCGCGCCCGCAGAAGCGCCTCGACGTCTGGCTGGGCGGGTCGGCGCCGGCGGCCCTGCGCCGCACGGGCCGCCTCGCGGACGGCTGGCTGGGCAGCTTCCACACACCGTCGCAGGCCCGCGACGCCCGCATCGCCATCCAGCGGGCCGCGGCGGAGGCGGGCCGCGAAATCGAGGAAGACCACTTCGGGCTCAGCCTCGCGGTGGCCGACCAGGGGATCCCGGCCGCGCTCGCGGCGGCCGCGGCCCGGCGCAACCCCGGTGCGGCGGTGGCGGATCTCGTCGCGACGAGCTGGCCGGAAGCCCGGCGGCTGGTGGAACAGCACATCGAAGCCGGGCTGTCGAAGTTCGTGATCCGGCCCGTGCACGGCGACTTCGACGGCTTCCTGGAGAAGTTCCGGGCGGAGCTGGTGCCGCTGCAGAACTAGCCGTGGCGGAGGTCGCCGTGCACCTGGCCGATCTGGAACGCCGTCCCGCGCACGGTCCCGTTGATCGTGTTGGTCGTGCTGCCCGGGGCCGGCGGCTCGATCTTCGCCCGGGCCGCCGCGAGCTCCTCTTCGAAGCCGGCGCCGTGGCGCAGCAGGTCCCCGCTGGGGTTGGGGATGTAGAGGTAGACCGTGCCGCGCTGCTCCTTGACCCGGACATCCGCCGGCACCACCTTCGACGCGGGCAGGTCCGCGTACCCGCCGGCCAGCACGTCCTCGAAGATCCGCTGCGACAGCGCCACCGCGAGGAACGTCTGGTCCGGGTCCGAGCGCTCCAGCACCGCGCGCACCGGGGCGGCGTCGAGCAGCCGGTGCGTGGTGATCACCGCGCTGCCGATCGCGGCCGCCGCGGTGGTTCCCGGCTCCGGCTCGAGGATCGGGCCGACGTTCAGGCTGGCCCGCATCCGCAGGCGCACCGATCGCGCGGCCGAGCGCAGGCGCGCGTCCCGCTCGGCGAGCACGGCTTCCAGCTCGTCGAAGAACCGGCTGACCACCGCGGGCAGGAACCGCGGGTCGAAGCCGAGGCCGTAGCCGTCGCCGGTGCCGTGCGGGAACAGGGCGGTTTCCCACACCTCGCGCAGCCCGGCGCGGGCGAACGCCTGGGACAGCACGTCGGGGATGGCCGCGGAGAGCATCGCCTGGGTGGCGGCCGGGTTGCCGCCGAACCCCTTGGTGTCGACCACCAGCAGGGCGCGGTACGGCGGGAGTTCGTCGAAGGTCAAGGCCGGGCCTTCCTGGTTGCCGGTGGCCTTCGATTCTGACGGACCGCGGGCGCGCGGTCCTCGTACGTTCGAGGTAATTCGCCCGGCTTCCCGTGCCGTCGCGCGCGAGCGACAGGTACACAGAGAAGTTCGAGTCTGGGCGGGAGTTCTCGGATGACGTCTCGGAGCGGTGCCGCATCACCATCCGAAGTGCACAACCACATCGACGGTGGCGCGGCCGGGGTGGTGCTGCAGGCCGGGACCATCACCGGCGACGTCTGGGTGGCCGCCCCGCGGTCACCGCACCCGGTGCCCCGGCAGCTGCCGCCGTCGCCGTCGCACTTCACGAGCCGGGCGGCCGAGCTCGCGGCGCTGGACGAGGTCGCCGGGCAGGAAACCGGGGGACAGCCGGCGCTCGCCGTGCTGATCGGGCCGGGCGGGGTCGGCAAGACCGCGCTCGCCGTCACCTGGGGCAGCCGGCACGCCGGGCGCTACCCCGACGGCCAGCTCTACGCCGACCTGCGCGGCTTCTCGCCGGGCACCGCGGTCCTGCCGGACGAGGCACTCGGCGCGTTCCTGCGCGCTTTGGGCATCGCGCCCGAGCACGTCCCGCCCGGCTTGGCCGAGCAGGCGGCGCTGTTCCGGACGCTGACCGCGGGCCGACGGCTGCTCGTCCTGCTGGACAACGCCTTGTCGGCGGCCCAGGTCCGGCCGCTGATCCCCGCGTCCGCGGGCTGCACGGTGGTGGTGACCAGCCGGCTGCGGCTGGACGGGCTGGTGTCCGAAGGCGCGCGGTTCCTCGACGTGGCGCCGCTCGCGCAGCCGCACGCCGTGGAGCTGGTGGTGAACGCGGTCGGCCGGACCCGGGTCGCCGGCGAGCTCGACGACGTCGCCGAGCTGGCCACGCTGTGCGGGCGGCTGCCGATCGCGCTGCGCGTCGCGGCCGCCCGGCTGGCGTCCCGGCCCCGGTGGCCGGTGGCGCGGGTGGTCGCCGAGCTGGGCGACGAGAACTCGCGGCTGAGCCGGCTGTCGGCGGAGGGCGAAGCCCCGGTGGCGGCGACGTTCGACTGGTCCTACCGGGCGCTGCCCGAACCGGCGGCGAAGTTGTACCGCCTGCTGGGCGAGTTCCCGGGCGCGTCGTTCGGCGTCGACGTCGCGGTGGCGGCGACCGAGCTGGCCGACCCGGCCGACGGCCTGCAGCAGCTGGTCGACGCGAGCCTCCTGGAAGAGGTCGACGAGCGGCGCTACCGCTTCCACGACCTCGTCCGGCTGCACGCCCGCGCCCAGCGCGACGACGATCGCTTCGAGGTCCTGCCGCGGGTGGCGACCTGGTACCTGCACGCGATGACGCGGGCGAACATGGTGGCCATCCCGATCCGCTGGCGGGTCAGCCCGGTGTGCGAGCAGTACCGCACCAGCCCACCCGCGTTCGGCTCCGGCCGGGCGGCGCTCGACTGGCTCGACGAGCAACTGCCAAACGTGCTGGCGGTGCTCGAGGAAGCCGCCGCGCAGCGGCACGACGAGGTGGCCTGGCAGCTGTGCGAGGCGTTGTGGGAGCTGTTCCTGCACCGGAAGCACTTCCCACTGTGGCTGCGCTCGCACGAGATCGGGATCGGCGCGGCGCAGCGGTGCCGGAACGTCGTCGCGGAGTCCCGGCTGCGCTGCCAGCTGGGGCGCGCGTACCTCGATCTGGGCCGCTTCGAGGCGGCGGAGCAGGAGTGCGGCCGCGCGCTGGAGCTGGCCCGGGCGGCGGGGAGCAGGCACAACGAATCGGTGGCGCTGGACCAGCTGGGCACGGCGGCGCAGGGCCGTGGCGACGTCGCGGCGGCGATCGCCTGCTACACCGGCAGCCTGGAGATCGAAGCCGAACTGGGCATCGACCGCGGCGTCGCCCAGCGGCACCGCCGGATCGGCGAGGTGCTGGCGAAGGCGGACCGTGATCCCGAAGCGTTGGCGCACCTCGAGCGCGCCCGCCGGATGTTCGCCGACATGGGGGACGAGAAGGACGAGGCGAAGGTCCTGGTGGGGCTCGCCCGCCTGGACGCCCGCGCCGGCGAGGTCCCGGCGGCGCGGCGGCGTCTGGAGCGGGCGTGGGCGGTGCTGTCCGAATCGGGGTCAGCGGTCTACCAGGCGGACGTCTTGGTCGGCTTCGCCGACGTGGCGGAGCACGGCGACGACCCCGCCGCGGCGCGGGGTCACCTCGCCGAGGCGCTGAAGCTCTACGAGCAGGTCGGCGGGCCGCAGGTGACGCGGGTCCGGGCCCGGCTGCAGCGTTACGCCGCCGAGGTCGGCGAGCCGGCGGCCACCGAGGACCCAGAGGTGGGCGGCGATCCCGGCGAGGGCGCTGTCGACCACGGCGAGGCCACCGGAGCGGTCCCCGACGACCGGGCCGACGGCGGCGACGGAGAGCCCGGGCAAGCCGGCGAATGACCGGGCGATCAGGGCACGGGCATCGGCGAAGGCGCGGGTGCCGTCGTGGATGAGCACGTCCGCCAGCGCCGGGTGCTGGTGGCGCCCGGCGGTGGTGAAGCTGCCCTGCGCGCCGGAGGTGAGCGCGTAGGTCCACAGCGACGGCGGGAGGGTCACCGGCTTCGCGGCAGCGGGATCACCGGCCAGGTCACGCGCCGGGGGAGCGGCGCCGGGGAGAACGGCACCGTTCGCGCCGGTTCGCCGAGGCCGAGCAGGCCGTACATCTCCCTGCGGAGGATCTTCCCGGCTTGCCCGGGGCGCGAGGTCACCAGGCCGGCGATGTGGGCGCCGAGGCCGTGGCACTGCGCCTTCTGGGCGGCTTCGAGCTGGGCGGCAAGCGGTCGCTTCCGGTTCCAGAGCGGGGCTTCCGCGGCCAGCACGGCGGCGGGGCTGCCCGCCAGCAGCGGCTGGGGGCCGTGCGGGATCCGGAGCACGGGCACACCGAAACCGGCCGCGAAGGTGCCGACCGAGGTGTAGTCGGCCATGACGGCGTCGGCGGCGACGACCGCACCGCGCCAGTCGCTGTGCGGAGCCAGCACGGTGAGCCCGGCGTCGACGGCGTCCGTGAGCCAGCCGAGCACCTGGCCGGTGCCGTGCTGAGACCAGATCTGCGGGTGCAGCGAGGCGACCACGCACGCGCCGGGCGCGGCCTCGGCGACGTCACGGAAGACACGGGGGTCGATGCCGAAACCGGACCTGGCGGACCAGGTCACGGTGACGAGGATGATCTCCCGGTCGTCGGTGACGCCGAGCGCCTCCCGGTACTGGTCGCGGTAGGGAGCGCTGGCGACCAGCCGGTCGAAGGCGATGTCCCCGGCGACGACGGCGTGCGGGACGGCCTGCGGGCAGACCTCGGCGAGCAGGTCCAGTTCCCGTCCGTGGGTGAGCACGATCCGGTCGGCCCGAACCCGGCCGCCCCGCACCAGCCGGCTCGAGTCGAGGCCGGTGACGAGTTCGCCGGAGCGGTACTGCCCGAGGCCGCCCCCGTGCGGGACCAGCAGGACGGGGCCGCGCACGTCGTCGAGGCCGCGGGTGCTGCCGGCGAGGACGAGGCCGTGGGTGGCCTGCCGCGCCTGCTCCGCCGAGAGGAGGATTTCGCCGCGCTCGCGGATGAACCGACCGGCGTCGGGCCGATCTTCCCCGTCCACCGGGACGGCGTAGTTGCGCTGCACCCGGTGATCGGTCTCGGCGAGCGGGTTGAGGTCGTCGAGCCGCAGGAGGGCGACGATGTGCGGGGCGAGGACGAGGAGGGACTTGCCGAGCCGGGTCGCCCAGGAGCGGTCGCCGGTCATTGTCGCCCCCTCGGTGATGAGGCGTAGCAGAGGGCACCGGCCCGGCTGGCCAGCGCGGCACAGGGGCGGGGGAACGGTCTGCGGTCAGCACGGACGTCGAAATGCACAGTGCCTCCTCGAACTGGCCGGCGCTCGCCGGACTCGGATCGGTGCGCCGCGGACGCTGCCCGAGGAGGAGGCCACCGCCGAGCCTCGGCTCGTGGTCGGCCTTTTGTCACCAGCGAGTGACGTCATGCCCCTCGGGAGAATGAACTCGGGGCATGAGCCGGACGGCGGGACCGTTTCCCGGATCCGGAGTCGTATGCTGGCGCCTCGGCAGTATGTCCGCGCTTGCTTCTGGGTGGGTCGGAGGTATTGCCCTTCGAAGCGGTCCCTGGGTACCAGCCAGGGGCCGCTTCCCTATGCGCGTCTCATTCAGTCCTCCAGCCGGTGCAGCATCTTGTCGATGAAGTCGGGCGTTTCTTCGGGGCTGAGGGCGGCGTCTTCGAGCCGGTAGAAGATCCGGATGAACTGGGCGGCCTTTTCGGCGCCGATGACGTCGTCGAAGAAAAGGTCACCGTCGGGTTGTTCCAGGTTGAGGAACAGGTCGTTGGTCTGCTCGGACAGCTGGAGCAGCTCGAAAGAACTCTGCATCCCTTCCACCCAGCCGGCTTTGAACGGCAGAACTTGCAGGGTCACGTTGGGCTTCTGGGCCACTTCGCGGAGGTGGCGCAGCTGGGTTCCCCAGCTCTCGCCGTCGGTGACGCGGCGGTGCAGCACGGATTCGTCGAGGATGAAGAAGTGCTCGAGTTCGGGGTCTTTGAGCCGCTCCTGCCGCTGCGTGCGCAGCCTGATCCGCCGCTCCTGGACCTCGGCGTCCTCGGTGACCTGCGCCATCAGGGAACGGGTGTACTCGGGCACTTGCAACAGTCCCGGCACCAGGTGCAGCTGGTACTGGCGAAGGATGACCGCGGCCGATTCGAGGCCGAGGAACTTCACGAACTCCGGGCTGCTGGTGCGCTTGAACTGGTCCCACCAGCCCGGCTCCCGGCCGGCCTTGGCCATGGCGACGTAGGTTTCGACGCGGTTCCGGTCGGTGATGCCGTAGTGCACCAGGAGCGCCTTGAGGTCGGTGATCGACAGGCCCACGGTGCCGTTTTCGATGCGGATGAGCTTCGAAGTCGACCAGTCCAGTGCCTCGGCGACGTCCTTCTGGGTGAGCTGCAGGGCCTCACGCGCCTCTCTTATCTCCGCCAGCACACGGCGCTGGCTGACCACTGGCGAGTGCGCCCTAGTCATGATTTTCTTCACTCCTCCATGTGTCGGGTGGCAGGCTACCGATCTGCCACATGGCAGAACGGTAGCACCACACTCGTCGTGTGGCATATTGCGTCCCACCATATGGCGTGGTGTCTGGGCATGAACGGCAGCAACCCCGGCCGGACCTCGATCAGGTCGGCCGGGGTCGCGGGAAAGCCTTGCTCAGAGTCGGCGCAAGAACGCCAGCCAGCTTCCGGGGGGCATCGAGAGCCAGGTGCCGGGCTGCTTCGAATCGCGGATGAGCACGTGCTCGGAAGTTCGGGCGACCTCGACGCAGGCATCTCCCTCTGCGCCGCTACCGCTCGCCGAACTCTTCACCCAACGCAAGCCTGGGGTGATCTCTGTCGAAGGCCCGTCCAGTTCGGCCACGTGCGTCCCCTCGGTTTTCGACGGGCGCGTGCCGGCCGGCCGGGTGCGGCATCGAGGGCCGGAACGTCGCGTAGGCGTCCGTTCAGGTTAACTGCGGAACGTGACGGTTCGACACCGCCGAGAGCAGGATAACGCACGTCTGGTTGCGCGGCTGCCCCGTTATTCCCAGTCAGATAAGTGACAATTCCTGGACGTTCGCTCACCTCGATTTTCCCTGCGCCGCAAGGGATCGACTCGGCACCCGGTCGCCTGCACGTGCACGTGGAGTGCGCAAACGAACGTGCTGTCGAATCGAGTTGTCGGGATCGAAGAAACGGGGATCAGAACTCCAGTTGTTCGGTCTTCCGCGGCATCAGCAGCAATGCCCCCACCGACAGAACGGCCACCGCCAGCAAACCCAAGAACACGTAGTGCGTCGCATCTGCCAACGCCTCGCGCACGAACACCGCCGCCGGGGAATTGTCCGCGTGGCCGCCCAGTACCAGGCTCGTCGCGTCCACCGATGGCGGCAACGGACCCACCTCCGCCGGCGGCGAAGCGAACCGGGCCGCCAGTGTCGCGTTCGCGATCGCCCCGAACACCGCCGCCCCGACCGCGCTGCCCAGGGACCGGCTGAACAGGTTCGTCGCCGTCACCACTCCGCGGCGGTCCCAGCCCACCACCGACTGGATCGCCACCAGCGTCGGGCTCGCCGCCAGGCCGAGACCCAGCCCGAGCACGAACGCCGCGAAAGCCGCCGCCCACAGGGACGATCCCGCGCCCAGCAGTGCCACCAGGACGCCGCCCGCGATGATGAACACGCTGCCGATCAACGCCGTGTCGCGGAAGCCGATGCGCAGGTAGATCTTGCCCGCCAGCGACGCCGAAATCGGCCAGCCCACCGTCAGCGCCGCCACCGCGAAGCCCGCCACCAGCGCGCCCGCGCCGAGCACGCCCTGCGCGTACGTCGGCAAGTAGGACGTCAGCCCCATCAGGACCGCGCCGACCACCACCGCCACCAGGTTGCCGCCCACCAGGACCCGGCGGGTGAACACCCACAGCGGCAGCACCGGCTCCACCGCGCGCTTCTCCACCAGCACGAACGCCACCAGCAGCAGCACGCCCACGACGAAGATCGCCACACTCGGCACGGAACCCCACGCCCACGCCACGCCGCCCTCGAGCAGCCCGAGGATGAGCAGGGAACAGCCGACCGTGAGCAGGCTCGCGCCCAGGTAGTCGACCTTGTGCGGCTTGCGCTCCACGCGCTCGGCGAAGCCGCGGAACAGCATCAGCGCCGCGATCGCGCCCAGCGGCAGGTTGATGAAGAAGATCCAGCGCCAGTCCAGGTACTCGGCGAAGAGGCCGCCGAGCGTCGGGCCGATCACCGACGCCGCGCCCCAGACGCTGGCCACGTAGCCCTGCACCCTGGCGCGTTCCTCCACCGTGTACAGGTCGCCGATGATCGTCATCGACATCGGCTGGATCGCGCCGGCGCCGATGCCCTGGACCGCGCGGGCGGCGATCAGCACCGGCATGCTCCAGGCCGCGCCGCACAGGACCGAGCCGACCAGGAACGCGGCGATCCCGAAGAACATCACCGGGCGGCGGCCGAGCTGGTCGGCGAACTTGCCGTACAGCGGCACCGTCACGGCCTGGGTGAGCAGGTAGATCGAGAACAGCCACGGGAACTGCGCGAACCCGCCGAGGTCGCGCACCACCGACGGGACGGCGGTCGCGATGATCGTGCTGTCCAGCGCGACCAGTGCGGTGCTCAGCATGACCGCGATCAGCACCGGGCCGCGGTCGGACCGGAAACCGACCCCCCGGGTGGCGGCGGACGTCGTCATCGGCGGGGTGCTCCTCGGAACGGTCATGATCGGGGTCAACTACTTTGCAGTCCTAAGCATTCCATCCCGGCGGCACCGGCCCCAGCGAATTATCCGGCGCCCGTGGCGCAAGATGGTCAGGATGAGCGACTGGATCCGGCCGATCGGGCGGGGCTGGGTGGTCCGCGACGCGGTCCCCGGCCCCGACGTCGACGAGTTCGCCGAGCCCGAGCGGGTGATCGCCGCGCTGGCCGCGCCCGGGGCGGCGGACAGCCTGCTGGCCGTGCAGCACCCCGCCCGCACGCCCGCCGCGCTGGCTCGCGGTCTCGATCTGGCGGCCGCCGTCCCGGTGGCCCGCGCCGTGCTCGAACGGCTGCGCAAGCGGTTCTACCGGCCGGTCCGCAACGTCGTCGCGCCCTACCGGATCGAAGGGCCGGACGGGGTGGCGCTCGGCCTGCTCTGCCTGGTCGACCCGGCGGCGGTGGCCGACGACGGTGCCGCGCGCGTCCGGCACACCGAGGACGTCTACCCCGACGTCGTCGCCGAACGGGCCGCGGTGCTCGCCGGCCTCGGGTGCGCGACGAGTGCCGCGCTGCTCGTCCCGGCCGCCGGCGGCGAGGAGCTGACCGCGCAGGTCGAGCAGGCCTGCGCCGGGCTCGGCCTGCCCGATCTGTCCACTTCGGACGGGGCCGGCCGGCGGCACGACCTGTGGGTGGTCCCCGAAGGCCCGCTGCAGAGCCGCCTGCTGGCCGCGGTGGCCGGCGCGGACCTCCTGGTCGCCGACGGCAACCACCGGGTGGCCGCCGCGGCGGCGGCCGGCCACGGCGCGCTGCTCGCCCTGGTCACCGCGGGACCGGCACTGGAGATCGGCGCGATCCACCGCGTCCTGACCGGCACCGGCCTCGGCCCGGACGACCTGGTGACGCGCTGGCGCGCGGCCGGCCTGGACGTCCGCCACGCCGAGGACGCGGTGCCGGTCACCGGCGAGGTCGTGGTGCGGGCAGGCGGAGCCGTGCTGCGGGTGCCGCTCCCGGCCCCGGACGGGCCGCGCCCGGTGATCGACCACGAGGTCGTCGAGCAGGTCCTGTTCGCCCGCGCGCTCGGCGTCGACCCGGACGGCCCGTGCGTCCGCCCGCTCCCGGCGGGACGCCCGCTGCCCCCGGACGCGGACGCGGTGGTGCTGCTGGCCCCGGTGAGCTACGCGGATGTCCTGGCCGTGCACGCGGCCGGCCGCCGGATGCCGCGCAAGGCCACGTATTTCACGCCGAAGCCGCGCAGCGGGCTGGTGCTGGCCCAGCTCTAGCGGGCGTCCCACCAGTCCAGGACGCGGGTGGCGGAGAGCGTCAGCCACTTCGACGGCTGCCCGGCCGGGACGTCCACCTCGAACCACACCCGGCCGGGATCCGTGCGCTGCTGCAGCCACGTCCCGTCGGGCTGCCGTGCCGCGCGCACCAGCTCGATCGCTTCGGCCAGCCGCTCGTCCCGGCGCCCGGCGTCGCGGAAGTAGCAGGTCGCGTTGAGCACGTCGTAGCGCCAGCGGAACGGGTAGCCGAACTCGCGCACCCACGGCCCGATCGGCTCGCCGGTGGACCGGCGGCGGAACAGGCCGCGTTCCAGCAGGTACTCCTCACCCGCCGAGCGGGCCGCCCGGGTCGCCGGGGTGCCTCCGGTCGCCGTCTCGTGCGCGAGCAGTCCCTTGAGCGCGTTGAGCGTCGAGTGGACCGAGGAACGCGTCGAGCCTTCGACCCACTCGCAGTTCCAACCTCCGTCGGGGAGCCGGTGCTCCACGAACCACTCCGCGATGCCCTCGACGTCCGCGCCGAGCCACACCCCGTTGGCCAGGGTCCACGCGTTGATGCAGACGTCGACCTCGCCGTCCCAGTAGGGCAGGTCTTCGTACTCCCACCGGCTGTTCGCGGCCAGCAGCTCGGCCGTACCGGCCAGCACCGAAGCTTCGACGCCCCATTCGCGCAGGGCATTGAGCGACCACGTCGTCGCGGTCCAGGGCTGCGGTTCGTCCCCGCGGAAGCCCGCGGGGAAGAACGCGCCGCCCGCCCACTGGCCGTCGGGGTCCTGCGCGGCCAGCAGCCGCGCGCCGAACCCCTCCTCGGCCACCCGGGCCCGCGTCGCTTCCCAGACCGGGGCCGGCTCGCCCGCCAGGTCGCGCTCCACCTGCCAGCGCAGGGCCGGATCGGAGTCGCGCAACCAGGCGAGCACGTCCATCAGGCGCCCGTGACGCCGTCGATGGCCTCGCGCAGGAAGTCCGCGTGGCCGTTGTGCCGGGCGTACTCGTGGATCATGTGCAGCATCACCAGCCGCAGCGAGACGTCCTCGCCCCAGCGCGGCTGGTGGCCGGTGACGTCGAGCGACTCGGCCGCCTCCTCGATCTTGCGTGACTGCTCGACCTCGGCTTCCCACGCCGCGAAGGCCTCCGACCGCGTCGACGAACTCGCGTCGTAGGCGGCCTGGAAGTCGTTCTCGTCCGACCACACCAGCGGGACGTCCTCGGCGTTGATCACCCGCCGGAACCAGGTGCGCTCGACCTCGGCCATGTGCCGGACCAGGCCGAGCAGCGAGAGGGTCGACGGCGGGCTCGAGGCCCGGCGGAGGTCCTCGTCGGACAGTCCGTCGCACTTCATCGCGAGGGTGGCGCGGTGGAAGTCGAGGAAGGTGCGGAGCATTTCGCGCTCGCCCCCGGTCAGGGGCGGTGCGGGGCGTTCGGTGGTCACGCGGGAGTGTCTATCACGCCGGGCTGTGTCTTTTTCCAGGAAGTGTCGTACCCGTGTTTTAAGCTCGCGCCGTGGACTTGCCCGTCATGCCGCCGGTGCGGCCGATGCTCGCGAAAGCGGTGCACGAGGTACCTCGTGCCCCGGGGCTGCTGTACGAGCCGAAGTGGGACGGCTTTCGCTGCATCGTCTTCCGCGACGGCGACGAGATCGAGCTCGGCTCCCGCAACGACCGCCCGCTCACCCGCTACTTCCCGGAGCTGGTCGAGCTGCTGGCCGCCGCGCTGCCGCCCCGGTGCGTGGTGGATGGCGAGATCGTGCTGGTCACGCCGGCCGGGCTCGACTTCGAGGTGCTGCAGCTGCGGCTGCACCCGGCGGCCTCGCGGGTGCGCAAGCTGGCCGAGGAGACGCCGGCCAGCTTCATCGCCTTCGACCTGCTCGCCCTCGGCGACACCGACCTCACCGAACAGCCGTTCCGCGAGCGGCGCAAGCAGCTGGAAAGCGTGCTGTCCACGAACGCCGAAGGGCTGCAACGCGTCCACCTCACTCCGCTGAGCGAGGATCCGGCGCAGGCCGAGGACTGGTTCACCCGGTTCGAGGGCGCGGGCTTCGACGGTGTCATGGCCAAGCCCGGCGACCTGCCGTACGAGCAGGACAAGCGGGTGATGCTCAAGGTCAAGCACGAGCGCACCGCCGACTGCGTCGTCACCGGGTTCCGCTGGCACAAGGACGGTGTGGGCGTCGGTTCGCTGCTGCTCGGGTTGTTCGACGGCGAGGGCGTCCTGCACCACGTCGGGGTGGCCAGCAGCTTCACCAAGGCCCGCCGCGCCGAGCTGGTCGAGGAGCTCGCGCCGCTGCGTGAGAACGCCCTGGAAAACCACCCGTGGCGGTCCTGGGCCGAATACGAACCCGAGCCCGGGCGGCAACCGGGCGCGAACAGCCGGTGGGCGCCGCAGAAGGACCTGTCGTGGGAGCCGCTGCGGCCGGAGTGGGTGGCGGAGGTGCGTTACGAGCACCTGCAGGGCGGCCGGTTCCGGCACGGCGGGCGGCTGGTGCGCTTCCGGCCCGACCGCACGCCGGAGTCCTGCACGTACGCCCAGCTCGACGAGGCACCGCCCGCCGAGCTCGCGAAGCTGTTCGGGGAGGCGCGATGAGCGCGGCGGTCCTGCTCGACGTCGACGGCGTCGAGGTCAAGATCAGCAGCCCGGACAAGGTCTACTTCCCGGAGCGCGGCGAGACGAAGCTCGACCTGGTCGAGTACTACCGGGCGATTTCGGGGCCGCTGCTGGCCCGGCTCGGCGGCCGTCCGCTGTTGCTGGAGCGCTACCCGGACGGCGCCGGCGGCAAGAACTGGTTCCAGAAGCGCGTCCCGAAGGGCGCGCCGCCGTGGCTGACCACCACCGTCGTCTCGACGCCGAACGGCACGACGAGCGACGCGCTGGTGGCCAAGGACCTCGCGCACATCCTCTGGGCGGTGAACCTGGGCTGCCTCGGCTTCCACGTCTGGCCGTACCTCGCCGACACACCCGAGGTCACCGACGAACTGCGCGTCGACCTGGACCCCTCGCCCGGCATCGGTTTCGACGAGCTGCGCGAGGCCGCGGTGCTGACCAGGGATTTCCTGGCCGAGCACGGCATCGAAAGCCACCTGAAGACGTCGGGCTCGCGCGGGCTCCACCTGTACGTGGTGCTCGAGCCGCGCTGGGACGGCTTCCAGGTGCGGGCGGCCGCGGTCGCGCTGGCACGGGCCCTCGAACGCCGTCACCCGGAGAAGATCACCGCGCAGTGGTGGAAAGAGGAACGCGGCACCCGCGTGTTCGTCGACTTCAACCAGAACGCCCCGCACAAGACCGTGTTCGGCACCTGGTGCGTGCGCCCGCGCGTCGGCGGCCAGGTGTCCACGCCGATCGGCTGGGACGAGCTGGACACCGTCGAGCCCGACACGCTGACGCTGAGCACAGTGCCCGCCAGGGTGGCCGAGCGCGGCGATCCGTGGGCCGGCGCGGGGGAGCGGCCGCAGTCGATCGAGCCGCTGCTGGAACTGTCCGAACGCGACATGGCGGCCGGGCTGATGGACGCGCCGTGGCCGCCGGTGTACCCGAAGATGCCCAACGAGCCGCCGCGGGTGGCGCCGAGCCGCGCGAAGAAGGCGTGATCACGGTGGACCGAAGCGCGGGTGGAGCTGGCTCCACGCGGTGAGCGCGACCAGGGCGGTCAGCCCGAACACCGCCGCGGACCCGAGGCCGCCGGCCAGCACGCCGGCCAGGGGTGAGGCGACGGTCTGGCCGACGCCGAGCCCGGCGAACGACCAGGTGATGGCGCGAGCGGGCCGTTCGGGGTCCAGCCGAGTGGCCCACAGGATGCACAGCCCGGTCAGCGCCATGTAGGTGACGCCGAACAGCGCGCCGGAAAGCAAGGCGAGTGGCACCCCGGGGTCCGGCAGGGCGAGCAGCGCGAAGCCCGCGGCCGCCAGGGTCCAGGTCGCGAGGTTGACCGTCCGCAGGCCCGCGCGCCCGGCCGCCCGGCCGGCCAGGCCGCCGAGCAGCCCGGCCAGGCCGATCGTGGCCCAGCACCAGGTCGCGGCCACCGGGCTCAGCCCGGCTTCGGCGAGGCGGGAGGTCGAAAACGTCCAATACGGCGCGCTCGTCACGCCGATGAGCACGGAGTTGAGCACGAGCGGAGCCATCCCTGGGGCGGCCTTTGCTGCCACCGGTGTGCCGGTGGGCCCCGAAGGCAACGTCCGCCACGCGAGAAACGTCACCGCCACGCCGAGGGCGGCGAACGCCGCCCAGATCACCGGCCAGCCGAAGGCCAGCAGGGGAGTGAACGCCGACGCGGCCAGCCCCAAGCCGGTCCCGGTGTTGGCCCAGGTCTGCGCCCGGTCGCGGGCGCCCGTCCCGACGGTCTCGCCGATCAGCTGCGCGACGCCCGGCGAGACGAGTCCCGCGCCGGCGCCCGCGACGGCGATCCCGACACCGAACACCGCGACGTGCGGGGCCAGCGCCATGAGCGCGAGCCCGGCCGTCGCCGAGGCCGCGGCCAGCAGCACGGTGCCGCGCGCCGATCGTGCGGAGGTTCTCGGCGCCAGCAGCAACCCGAGGCCGTAGCCTGCGGTGGAGAGGCCACCGAGCACGCCCACGCCGACCGTCGTCAGCCCGAACGTCTCGCTGAACCGCGGCACGAACGGCCCGTACGCGTAGCGCGCGAACCCGTAGCAGAGGGCGATCACGACCGCGCCGACCGCGGCCGTGGCCCACCAGGTGTCCGTCTTCGTTCCCGTTGCCATCGGCTCTAGCGAACAGACAGGTCTGTCTGGTGTCAAGTGATGGTAGAATCACTGCAGGTAGACAACCGTACCGATCTGTTCGGAGGGGTGCTGTGGGCCGGACCCGTCCCGGCGATGCGGGCGCGAAGGTGCTCCAGGCCGCGTCCACGCTGTTCTACCGCGACGGCATCCACGCCGTCGGCGTCGACACGGTGGCGGCCGAGGCCGGGGTGACGAAGGCGGCCCTCTACGGCAACTTCGGGTCGAAGAGCGGGCTCGTCGTCGCGTACCTGCGGGAGCGTGACCGGCGGTGGCAGGAGGAGATCGACCGGATCACCGCCGCGCACGCCGATCCGCGGGCGCGGGTGCTGGCGGTCTTCGACGCCTACGGCGCCTGGCTTTCCCGCGACGGCTACCGCGGCTGCGCCTTCCTGAACGCGACCTCGGAGTTCCCCGACCCCGCCGACCCGGTGCGCGAAGTGGTCCGGCACCACAAGACCGCGTTGCACGGCTACCTGCGGGCGCAGCTCCAGCGCCGGGAAGCCGGGCGCGCCGAGGCGCTGGCCGACGAGCTGATGCTCCTGCTGGAGGGGGCGGCGGTCACTTCGGTGGTCGCCCAGAGCCCGCAGCCGTTCGACACGGCGAAACGGCTCGCCCGGACGCTGACCGCCTAGACCCCGAGCTCGAGGGCGAGCTGGCCCCGGTCCTCACCGACACCGGACAGCGTCGCGACGCACGCGGGGCACGGCGGCACCTCGGACGTCGCCGGATCCACCGGTTTCCAGCTGCGGGACTCCCGCTCGCCGCAGGCCGAACGCCGGTAGCGGAGGTCGCCGGAGCGGGTCATCAGGTGGGCCAGGGGGACGTCTTCGGGCAGCACGCCGACCAGGTACCAGCGTGGTGCGCTCACCGCGGTGGTCGTCATGGCGTCAGTGTCCGGTGCGGCTGCCCGGACGGCGGCGCATTTGCCGATCTTCGGCGTGGCGGCGCGGTCAGGCCTGGTCGGGCAGGTACCGCAGGATGTGCAACAGACCGCGCTCGTCGACGGTGGCCGGGTCTTCGGCGAGGCAGCGGCCCAGGTCGGCCAGCACGGCGTCGGTGTCGATGCCGGCGCCGATCAGCACCAGCTCGGTCCGCCGCGGCTCGCCCGGCGGCCAGGCCGAGCGCTCCAGCTGCACGAATCCGCCGACGGTGTGCAGGTGGAAGCGCGCTTCCGGGCCGGTGGGGCCGAAGTCGGCCTGGCCCTTCATCCGGTAGAGCCCGGCCGGGCGCCGCTCGAGGAAGTCCACGAAAGCCCGCGGGGCGAGCGGCGTCTCGGCGGTGAAGGTGACCGTCTGGTACTCGGCGTGCAGGTGGTGGGCGTGGTCGTGGTCGTCCTCGCGCAGGTCGTCGAAGGACAGCTGGCCGACCCGCTCGCCGCGGGGTTCGGGGTCGAAGAACAGCCGCGGGTCGACCCGGCCGTGTTCGGTGACCAGCAGCGGACGGCCCGGCGCCAGCTCTTCGACGGTCGCGCTCAGCTTCGCCAGCGCCTCGGCGGGGACCCGGTCGGCCTTGTTCAGCACCACGAGGTCGGCCAGCCGCAGGTGGTCGGCCAGTTCCGGATGGCGTTCGCGGGCGGCTTCGAACTCCGCGGCGTCGACGACCTCGGCCAGCCCGCCGTAGCGGATGTCCGGGTTCTCGCTGGCGATCATCAGCCGGATGAGGTCACGGGGCTCGGCGATCCCGCTGGCTTCGACGACGATGACGTCGATGCCCGCTTCGGCGCTGGACAGCTTCGCGAGCATGGCGTCCAGCCCACTGGCGTCGACGGCACAGCAGAGGCAGCCGTTGCCGAGCGAGACCATCGTGTCGACCTGGCCGGCGACGGCGAGCGCGTCGACGTTCACCTGCCCGAAGTCGTTGACCACCA
The DNA here is from genome assembly GCF_040610315.1 of Amycolatopsis sp. NPDC004169. NCBI lineage: Bacteria > Bacillati > Actinomycetota > Actinomycetes > Pseudonocardiales > Pseudonocardiaceae > Amycolatopsis > Amycolatopsis sp. NPDC004169. The sequence goes on along the minus strand of NZ_JBEXMD010000038.1, from coordinate 8,310 downwards.
CGCCGACCCGGGCGCCCTCGCGGTTGGCGAGCAGGTGGTTGAGCAGCGTCGTCTTGCCCGCGCCGAGGAACCCGGCGACGAGGACGACCGGGATGCGCCTTGCGTTCACGAAAACCGTCCCTCCTCTGCCGATCACCGCGACTCTAACGCGGGCGCGCGTACCCGGGCGGCCGCCCCCGGTGAAGGCGGTTCGGCGAATACCACGAAAATGCGGGGCGTGTGGCCGCGAAACGATCACGTGCGATTTCCGGTCTCGGGTGATCGATGACGAAAAACGCGGTGCGCCATGTCCGGATGACTCTTGGTAGCAGATGTTTTCGGCAATGAAATTTGCGGTATTGTCCCCTGCCTGGCCGGAGTCCTCGGGGTGGTGGGACATCCGGCTCGTGGTGTGTCGGCGACTTCCGGAGGAACGGTGGACCTTTTCGGCGGGCTGAAGATCGCAGTTCCGGAAAGCGGGAAGGAACGGTGACCGTCACACCTGAACGGGTGATGCCCGGGCGGCCGGTCCACTCACAGTGCGTCTCGGTGGAGCCGAGCGTCGATTTCGCGGAAGCGGAGGAATTCCTGGACCGGATGTTCGCCGAAGGCGCCGCGGAAGCGGGGGAGCGCTTCGAGGCCCGGCTTGCGGAGGTGCGCGCGGAAATCCGGGAAACCGGTACCTACCGGCACACGGCGGCCGAGCTGGCCTACGGTGCCCGGGTCGCCTGGCGCAACTCGGCGCGCTGCATCGGCCGGCTGTACTGGCGCAGCTTGCGGATCCGGGACCGCCGCCGGGTCACCGACCCCGCCGCGATCGCCGGCGAGTGCGTCGCCCACCTCCGCCAGGCCACCCGGGGCGGGCGGATCCGGCCGACGCTCACCGTCTTCGCGCCGGACACGCCGGACACCCCCGGGCCGCGCATCCACAACGAGCAGCTGATCCGCTATGCGGGGTACCGCTTCGAAGACGGCTCGGTCCTCGGCGATCCGCGCTGCACCGCGTTCACCGAGCAGGTGCGCGGACTCGGCTGGCGGCCACCGGAGCGGCGCGGCTCCTTCGACGTCCTGCCCCTGCTGATCGAGGCGGTCCCCGGCGAACCGCGGCTGTTCACGCTGCCGCCCGACGCCGTCCTGGAAGTCCCGCTGACCCACCCCGACCACCGCTGGTTCGCCGGGCTGGGGCTGCGCTGGCACGCCGTGCCCGCGATCAGCAACATGCCGCTGGAGATCGGCGGTGTCACCTACCCGGCGGCGCCGTTCAACGGCTGGTACCTCGGCACCGAGGTCGGCGCCCGGAACCTGGCCGACGCGCAGCGGTACGACCTGCTGCCGGTGATCGCCGAGCTGATGGGCCTCGACACGGCGTCGGAGCGCACGCTGTGGCGCGACCGGGCGCTGGTGGAGCTGACGCTGGCGGTGCAGCACTCCTTCGACGCGGCCGGCGTCACGATGGCCGACCACCACACGGAGGCGCACCGGTTCCTGTCCCACCTGGAGCGCGAGGAGCGGGCCGGGCGCCGGTGCCCGGCGGACTGGAGCTGGATCGTGCCGCCGTTGTCGGGCGGGCAGACCGCGGTGTTCCACCGCTACTACGACGAGCCTGACCCTTCGGAGCGACCGGCGTTCCTGCCGCCGCCGGGAGAGCAACGCGGAGAGTAGCGTGGAAGCGCCCGTTCGGCGGATCGTGCGCCAACCATGGGGCAGTGCGCGCCGCGAGGGCCGACAATGGAGCGCATGACCGCAGTCCTCGTCGCCTACGCCGGGCGTCACGGCGGAACCCGGCAGATCGCCGAGGTCATCGCCGCCGAGCTCGGTGAAGCGGGCCTGACCGTCGACGTCCGCGACGCCGCCGACGTGGCCGGCGTCGAGCACTACGCCGCGGTCATCGTGGGCAGCGCGCTGTACTACCACCGCTGGCGGCCCGAAGCCGTCCGGTTGCTGGAACGCAACGCCCGGGCGCTCGCCGAGCGCCCGGTGTGGTTGTTCCACAGCGGACCGTGCGGCCCGGGCGCGGCCACGCACCAGGTCAGCCTGCCGGCGAACGTGGCCCTGCTGGCCGCGCGCATCGACGCGGAGCGCACGGCCACCTTCGGCGGCCGGCTGGACCCGGCGACCGTGCGCGGGCTGATCCCGAAGCTGGTGGCGTCCGGGAGGCGGGCCGGCGACTTCCGCGACTGGGACCGCATCAGGGCGTGGGCCCGGGACGTCGGCCGCCGGGTCCGCACGCGCGTCTCGCTCTGATCCCTTGCCCGCCCGGGGTGGTGGGTGCTAAACCGGGCCTGAGGTCTTCCGGTGGGAAACCGACGGAACGGGGCGAACGTGACAGACCGGAAAGCGCTTACTCCCGACCAGCGCAACGCGTTCCTCGCCGCATTGCTCGGCTGGAGCATGGACGCCTTCGACTACTTCCTCGTCGTCTTCGTGCTGGCGGACATCGCGAAGGACAAGTCGTTCGGAGCGACGGCGACCCAGCTGGCGTTCATCACGACCGCGACACTGGTGATGCGCCCGGTCGGCGCGCTCCTGTTCGGCCTGTGGGCCGACCGGGTGGGGCGCCGGATCCCGCTGATGACCGACGTCGTGCTGTATTCGGTGGCCGGTCTGCTGTGCGCGTTCGCGCCGAACTACGCGGTGTTGCTGGTGCTGCGGTTCGTCTACGGCATCGGCATGGGCGGCGAGTGGGGCCTGGGCGCGGCGCTGGCGATGGAGAAGATCCCGCCGGAGCGCCGCGGCTTCTTCTCCGGCCTGCTGCAGGTCGGTTATTCGATCGGCTATCTGCTGGCGGCGCTGGCGTACCTGCTGTTCCACTCGGCACTCGGCCTGCCGTGGCGGTGGATCTTCGTGCTCAGCATCTTCCCGGCGCTGATCAGCCTGCTGATCCGGGCGCGCGTCCGCGAGTCGGAGGTGTGGGAGACCGCGCGCGAAAAGCTGAAGGTGACCCGGACGTCGGTGAAGGACATCCTGCTCAACCCGAAGGTCATCCGCCGCTTCGGTTATCTCATTTTGCTGATGACGGCGTTCAACTGGATGAGCCACGGCACCCAGGACGTCTACCCGAGTTTCCTGAAGGCCCACGACAACGGCGGCGCCGGCCTGAGCGCGGCGACGAGCACGTGGATAGCAGTGCTGTACAACATCGGAGCCATCATCGGCGGCCTGACGTTCGGAACGCTGTCGGAGAAGCTGGGCCGCCGCCGCACCATCGTGGCGGCGGCGGTGCTGGGCTTGCCGGTGATCCCGATCTTCGCGGTCGACCACGGGGCCGGGATGCTGGCCCTGGGTTCGTTCCTGATGCAGATCATGGTCCAGGGCGCATGGGGCGTGATCCCGGCCCACCTGACGGAGATGTCCCCGGACGCCATCCGTGGCTTCTACCCGGGAGTGACGTACCAGCTGGGAAATCTCCTGGCGGCGTTGAACCTGCCGATCCAGCAGGCGATCGCGGAGTCCCACGGGTACACATCGGCGCTGGTGTGGACGGTGGTGCCGGGATTGGTCGCGGTGGCGGTGCTGACGGCGGTGGGGAAGGAGGCGAAGGGGATCCGGTTCGGCGAGTCGGCGGTGGCCACTGCGCCGGCGGGGTCGAAGTGAGCGGGTGGTCAGCGGTCGGGGCCGAATGTCCGCAGTAGTTCGACCGACTCGGTGTGCCGCGATACGGCGGCAATTTGCCGCAGCATCTCGATGTCGGCCCACCGGTTCCGGCGGGCGAGGTGCGGGACGATCATACGAAGATAGGCAAGATCATCGAAGACGACGGCATGCTGGGCAAGCCGGAAGAGCGTGAGCGGAGGTTCCTGGTCTGCGAGCCACGCAAAGGCGACAGCGAGGCTCTGTTCTTTGACGCTTTGCGCGATCCTCTTCAACCCGGTCAATGTTTCGCCGACGACCTCGGGACTGCCACTTTCGACCGACAGCCGGGCAAGATCGGCCACTTGAACGGAGGTGAGGTTTGTCCCCGCTGCCATCTCGGTGATGGTTCTGACGTCGGGTGCGCCTGAGTGGATGGCGAACGCAGCGAGGTCGTGGAGCTCTGCCGAACGGCCATTGCTGCTCAACATAATCGTCGCCAGAAGGACCGCATCTTGGTTGCCGGTCGTGATCGCATGCCGGACGAGGTCGGAGATGTCGTCGAACCGCCCTTCAAAGGCGAGCGCAGCCACGGCCGGTATCATGACGTCCCGGTTGCCGGACCCCGCCGCGTTTCGGAAGATGTCCTTGACCTCGGAGAACCGGCCCATTCGGCCGATGGCCACGGCCACCCACCCAATGGCCCTTTCGTCTCCGGCAGCGTCAGCCCGTCGGAAGCATCTTTCGGCGAACTCGAACCGACTGGCCTCGTAGGCGCCGATGCCGATCGACACGACATCCTGATCGGAACTCAGCGAGAAAAGGGTGTCCCACAGGTGATCGGGAATCGGCGAGGCACCGAGCGGGCCGGCGCCTTCCTGTGCCCGGTCGACCAGGTAGTCCGAAGCCAGGTACCTGTCGCCGACCCGTGGCTGCAAGCACGAACTGGCGCCCAGTACCGGCCGGGCCGCCCACTCCAGACCTTCGGCGACCGGCGGGAGATCCGGACGGTCGCACCACGGCGTGGGCAGGTAGTGGCGGTGCAATGCGGCGAGCGTGGCGCCCGGAACGGGGCGGGCGTAGCCGGCCCGTCGGCAGTCGACCGCCGCGCTGATCAGTGCCTGGCCGACGTGGAACAACGGGCTGTCACCGACGGCCCAGCGCTCCAGCATCGGCGGTCCCGCCGCGAGGTATTCGGCGAAGCCCTCGGCGGCCTCGAGCGCTCGGCCGATGCGTGGATCACCCGCCTGCAGGAGCCTCGCCTGTTCTTGCTCGGCCTCCGTCAGGTGCTGCTTGATCGCGATCAGGTGGCTCGGCGGGATGCTCGCGATCAGCTCCGCCGCAGCCTTGTTGATCGCTCCCTCCGTGCGGAGGGTAGCGAGTTCGTGGTCGCGGATCGTGGCAACTACGCACACCGAGCGATCCAGCCGCTGGAGCAGTCCCACGTCGAGCCCGCCGGGAACGAGGAAACGCTCCAAGTCGTCGAGCCAGATCACCGTGTCCTTGAGCCCGGCCTCGACGATCTGCCGCAACGCCCGACCGTCAATCGGAACGAGCAGGTCATGACCGGGACGCAACCGGCGCACAGCCTCGGCCGCCATCCGGCTCTTGCCCGCGGCGGCGCGGCCGTGCAGCACCACGAGACCGCCGCTCGCCATCGCCCACTCCAGGTCCTCGTCGCGGTCGCGGGGAACGTATCGGGGAAGGGCCTGGCCGTCGGACGTGCCCACGGCCCGCTTCACCCGCAACGCCAGCAGTGACACATCGGCCACGCGAGGCAGCTTGTCGCCGTCAAGGTGCAGCGCACGACCTACGTGAACACTCTGCGGCACCTCCGGCTTTCGGCGCCGCAGTTCGACCAAGGAGAAACCGACTGCCACGATCGCCGCGAGCCAGCTCAGCGCCTCGAGCGTCTTCCGGACCGGACCCCCGTCCGCCACCAGCCAGCTCAGCCAACCGAACCACAGCGCCACCAGAAGCACGACCGGCACGAGGACGGCCGAGGCGAGACGGACCCACCGGGACTTCACGGCGTCACAAGGGCCGCTTCATAAGCGAAGATCGTCAACTGCACCCGGTTCGAAACATCCAGCTTCGCGAACGTCCGCGTGATGTGCGTCTTCACCGTCGCCTCGCTGAGGAACAGCTCTGCCGCGATCTCCGCGTTCGGCTTCCCCTGCGCCACCGCCGTCACCACCTGGCGCTCCCGCTCGCTCAGCAGCTCCAGCTTCGCCTGGGCCCGCGATCGCCGCGGGTTCGCCCGGGCCGCCACGAACTGGCCGATCAGCTGCTTCGTCGTCCGCGGGGACAACATCGCGTCGCCGGCCGCCACCACGCGGACGCCCTCGATGATCTCCTGGGGTGAACCCTCCTTCAGGAGGAAACCGCTCGCTCCTGCCGCCAAGGCCTCGAACACGTACTCGTCCAGGTCGAACGTCGTCAGGATCAGCACCTTCGGCGGGCGGGGCTGGGCCAGCACCGCCGCCGTGGCCACCAAGCCGTTCATGCGGCGCATGCGGATGTCCATGATCACCACGTCCGGTGCGTGCCGGGCGACCTGCTGGACCGCCTCGTCGCCGTCGCCCGCCTCGGCCACCACCTGCAGGTCGGGGGTGCTGCCCAGTATCATCGACAATCCGGTGCGGACCAGGGGATCGTCGTCGACGAGCAGGACGCGTACGCTCACCCGCCCATGCTAGGGCGCCGGTGCCACCCACGGCAGCCAGGCCCGCAGCGCGAACGTGCGCTCGTCGAGCGGGCCCGCCGAGAGGGCGCCGCCGAGGAGGGTGACCCGCTCGTTGACGCCGGTGAGCCCGGTGCCCGACCCCGGTGACGGCACCGGGTGCGGCGGCAGCGGGTTGAACACCTCGACCGACAGCCCCGCGCCCGGGCCGCCGCGGACCAGGACCTCCGCCGGCGCTCCCGGTGCGTGGCGCAGCACGTTGGTCAGGGCTTCCTGGAGGATCCGGTACGCCGCCGTGGCCAGCGGGGCCGGTGCTGTCGCGGCCTGGTCGAGCAGGACCGTCAGGTTGACCGCCAAGCCCGCCTGCCGGGCGCCGGTGACCAGGTCGGGGATGTCGGCCAGGGTCGGCTGGGGCGGCTCCGCGGCGCCGGCCGGAGCACGGTCGGCGAACCCCGAGCCGCGCAGGACGCCGATCACCTGGCGCAGGTCGTCGAGCGACTGCCGGGCGGTGGTCCGGACCGTCTTGGCCGCCTCCGCCGCGTCCGCCGTCGTGCCCGCCGTGACCTCCAGCGCGCCCGCCTGCAGCGAAAGCAGGGACAGCCGGTGCCCGAGGACGTCGTGCATCTCGCGCGCGATCCGCGCCTGCTCCTCCCGGCGCGCCACCTGATCCCGCAGCGCCGCCTCTTCGGCGGCCAGGCGGCGTTTCTCGGTCAGGCTGTACCGGACGATCCCCAGGGTGAGCGGGACCGCCGTGTACACCGCCGCGGTGACGAGGACGCCGATCAGCTTGGCGCCGGTCGTCTCGGTCGAGATCCAGGTTTCGGACAGCGACATCTCCGTGGGCCGGCTCGCGTCGCGCCACACCGCGAGCCCGGTCGCGGCGAACACCAGCGTCACCGCGCCCCAGCGCCACCAGCCGGTGTAGCGGGTCGCGAGCGCGGCGAGGGCGATCAACGCGGCCAGCGAGTCGGCGACGAGCAGCAACGGCGGTGCCACCGCGATACCGGTCACCACCAGGGGCCAGCGCCACCGCCAGACCAGCATGATCGCCGCGCCGATCCCGAAGAACCAGCCGAGCACCGCCGCGGCCGTCACGTGCAGTTCGTCGGTGCCGGGCAGGCTGACCTCCAGCGACACGTTCACGATGCCGGTCACCACGCTCGCGGCGACTGCCAGCACGGTGCACACCACGCCCAGCACGGACCGTCCCATGGAGGCCAGCCTACGAGGTGACCACCGCGCGCCCATCAGCCGATCCGCTCGTCCGGGCCGCGGCCGGTGACGACTTTCGTCGTACCGGGTCGAGGCTTGCGGACGACGCGGGCCGGACCGCGCCGCTGGTTTCCTTCTCGCCGTCGAGAAAAGGCGAAAGGAAACCCCGATGACCGACTACACCCCGATCCAGCAGCACGCGGCCCCGCCGGCCGCGCCGCCGCGCAACGGCCTGGGCACGGCCGGGTTCGTCCTCGGCCTGATCGGGCTCGTGTTCGCCCCGATCCCGCTCGTCGGCGTGGTCGCCTGGCCCCTGTGCGTGCTCGGCCTGATCCTGTCCGCGGTCGGCGTGGCCAGAGTGCGCTCCGGGAAGGCGACCAACAAGGGACTCTCGATCGCCGGCGCCGTCGTGGCCCTGCTCGGCCTGGTCGTCTGCATCCTGTGGGCGGTGGTGATCGGCAAGGCGATCGGCGACGTCAACGAGCAGGCCACCGCGCACCACACCATCGTCTACGAGGTCAGCGGCGACGCGAAGGCCGTCGACGTCGTCTACAGCACCTTCGACCGGAACACGATCCTGATCAACACCGAAACCGGCGCGACGGCGCCGTGGACCAAGACCGTGGAAGCCACCGGGTTCCTCGCCGGGGCCCAGTTCACCGCGACCGCCGGGCCGGACGGCGGCTCGGTCGGCTGCAAGGTGGTCGTCGACGGCAAGGAGGCCAAGACGGCGACCGCGGCCGGCGCCGGGGCCGTCGCCAGCTGCACCGGTTTCTGAAACCGCCCGCGCCGCCCGGTCGAGGGGGCCGGTCCCGAACTGAACGAATTGAACGAACTGCGGGGGAGCGCCGGTGCGGGCGGAAAAC
>NZ_JBEXMD010000037.1:0-101577 GCF_040610315.1 Amycolatopsis sp. NPDC004169 | reverse complement strand
CTCCTCGAATAAGTCCGTGCCGGAGTGGTTGCGCGAAGCGCGACTGAAGGCGCTCAAGCTCTCCACCCGCCGGGGGCAAGCCCCCGGGCCCCCGGTCTGGTCGCCTCTCGTAGGCGGCCTCCGGAACCCTCCTGGCGTCCGGGTCTGGTTGACCGTCGCCGGGGTCACGTGGTCGTAGACCCGGGCGACGCCCTTCATCTTCTGCCCCAGCCGGGCGCGCCGAGCGACCTCCGGGTCAGCCAGGTGCTGTGTGTGGCGACCTCCGTGGAAGGTGAACGTCGGGAGGATCGAAGGAACTTCACCCGCGGGACGTCTCCACACCTTCGAGGTCCATGAGCAGGTTGCGGACGGCCTGCGTCACCCAAGCCTGTGTCGGGTGCGCCGTAGTACCGAGAATGCGGATCCGCCGGCCAGCGTGGTGGATAGCCGCGAGAATGTACTGCCGCTGTCCAGTGAGGGTGATGGTCTCGATGAAGTCCATCGCCAGAACCGCCTCGGCTTGAGAGCGCAGAAAGTCAGCCCATCTGACCGTCGTCCGTTGCGGTGCTGAGTCGACACCTTCGGCCTTGAGGATCTCCCATACAGTCGAGGGAGCAACCTCGATACCGGGCAGCGCGAGTTCGCCATGGATGCGCCGGTAGCCCCATTCGGCCGCCAGGCGCAGAACGAGACGACGGATCGAGGTGCGGGTACGCGGGCGCCCAGGCCTTCGATTCACGCTTGCGCGGGCATCACGGCGTTTCAGCAGGTTGCGATGCCACCGCAACACCGTATCCGGGCTGACCAAGAGCCGGAGCCGACGTAACGCCGCGCGGGACAGCGGCACCAGCAATATCGAGAGGAACATCCTGTCCTCGGGCCGAAATTGCGGACGTCGGCCGCCGAGCTGTCGTTGCAAGATGGTGAGCTGGTGGCGCAGAGCGAGGATCTCGACGTCTTTTCCGGTCAGCCCTCAGCAAAAGTCGTAGTGCCGCGAAGGCGTGGGCAACGGCGAGATAAGCGAACCGAACCAGTACGAGACGCGATCATGCCGGAGGGCGAACGACCACCCACTATGGCACTCGACCTCCATGCTTGGGCGTCAGGCGTGAGCTGTCACTGTCGTTCCAGGCGATGCAGCCGGAGCTCGTCGGCAGCGACCAGATCCCCGCGGCAGCGCTACTCGACGAGATCAATGCGAACGTCAGGCGGGCGGTCGGCCCGGCGCGGGCGGGCTGCTCATCTCGGCGGCGGGCCGGAGGGCGGCATTCGCCGGGTCTTGCCCAGACGTCGGCAGTCTCGTCATCCACCTTGACCGCCGGACGCGGCCCGCTCGTCGATGGCTTGCGCGATCCCGCAGACGTGAATGTCGCCGTCCGGGCCACGGTGGGCGGTCCCCGCGAACCGCACGGGGGTCGGACCGAGCGCCAGGCCGACCCGCACGGTGTCTTCGATCGGGTCGCCGGTGAGCAGGCTTGCGCGCACCTGCTCGTCGAGTCGGGAACGGTCGGTGTCGTCCACAAGCGCCAGGAACCCCGCGTAGGTCGTCGGCGGGTGGGGATCGAACAGCAGACCGGACCAGGTCATCGTGCCGGCGCTCGGATGCCATTGCCAGATGCCCACGCGCACCCTGACCCACTCCCGGAAATCCACGCCGCCGTCCTGGCCGACGCAGTAGATGAACTCGTCGTCCGGGTCGGCGAGGAAGCTCCACCGGGTCCGCCGGTAGTGCCCGTCGCGGATCAGGAAGCCCACCTCGGCGTCGTCCCAGCGGCCGATCTTCATCAGCAGCTCGATGCCCTCGACCATCCCGTCCCGGTCGTCGGGGTGCACGAACTCCCACCACGACACCGAGGCCAGCTCGGCGATCGTCCAGCCGAGCAGTTCGCTGTGGCGGGCGTTCGCTGCCTGGTAGAACCCGTGGAAGTCGCTGCGGCCGAGAAGCATCGGGCCGCGTCCCCACTCCTCGGACAGCGACCTTCCCCCGATGCGTTCGGTCGCCCACTCGACGACGTGCGCGGGCCATGCGGCCTGATCTGACATCCCGGGAGCCCCTCCCCGTCCATTCGGCCTCCTCACGGCCGCCGGCTGCGCCGACCCGGCACGACAGAGCTGCGCCGGGTGCGGCCTCGACAGGTGATCGTGCACCAGCCGGACCGCCGTCGCACCCTGTCCACGGCCGTGGCGACTCGTTCGACCGGTCCGATGCGCATGTCGCCCGCGGCGGAAACCCCGGGCACGCCGGTTTCCACGGCGGCGGCGCGCGTCCCTGCGGCGCGCTGGACTCGTCAGGAGGGTCACGTGACGGGCGGTGCGGACCACGACGCGAATCGGCCACGGTCATGGCCGGACCCGTCGCAACACGCACGATGCGGGGCGTCGGCGCACGGGTCGATGCGCGGCCCGTCAGCTGGCGGGGATCATGCCGTGCGGGTCGAGGATGAACTTCCGAGGGACGCCGGCGTCGAACTGCGCGTAGCCGTCCGGTGCGTCGTCCAGCGAGATCACGGTGGCGTTGACATTGCGGGCGATCTGCACCCGGTCGTTGAGGATCGCCATCATCAGCCCGCGGTTGTAGCGCAGCACCGGGCACTGGCCGGTAGCGAAGGAGTGGGACTTGGCCCAGCCCAACCCGAACCGCATCGACAGCGCACCGACCCTGCTGTCCTCGTCGGCGGCGCCGGGGTCGTCGGTCACGTACAGCCCGGGGATGCCGATCCGCCCACCGGCCCGGGTGATCGCCATCGCGGTGTTGAGTACGGTCGCCGGCGCCTCGCGGCCGTCCTTGGTGTGGCCCTTGGCCTCGAAGCCGACGCAGTCGACAGTGGCGTCCACTTCGGGCACGCCCAGGATCTCGGCGATCTGGTCGGGCATCGGCCCCGCCGACGGGTCCAGCGTGGCGCAGCCGAAGGTGCGCGCGTGCGCGAGCCGCTCGGCGTTCAGGTCGCCGACGATCACCACGGCGGCCCCGAGCAGGAACGCCGAGGTCGCTGCGGCGAGCCCGACCGGTCCGGCTCCGGCGATGTACACCGTCGAGCCAGTGCCCACCCCCGCCGTGACGCAGCCGTGGAAGCCGGTCGGGAAGATGTCGGTGAGCATCGTCAGGTCGCGGATCTTCGCCAGTGCCCGGTCCCGGTCGGGGAAGCGCAGCGCGGTCCAGTCCGCATAGGGCACCATCACGTACTCGGCCTGACCACCGGGCCAGCCGCCCGTGTCGACGTAGCCGTAGGCGCCGCCGGGACGGTCGGGGTTGACGTTCAGGCAGATCCCGGTGTCGCCGTCGTGGCAGGTGCGGCAGCGCCCGCAGGAGACGTTGAACGGCACCGAGACGATGTCGCCGATGGTGAGGTTCTCGACGTCGGGTCCTTTCTCGATGACTTCGCGGGTGATCTCGTGGCCGAGGATCAACCCGACCGGCGCGGTGGTGCGCCCGCGGACCATGTGCTGGTCGCTGCCGCAGATGTTGGACGACACCACCTTCAGGATCATCCCGTGCGGGCACTTGCGGTTCTCGTTGCCCGGCGGGACGCCCGGGCCCGGTCGCAGGACCAGCTCGGGGTAGTCGATCGTCTCGACGCTCACCTTGCCCGGACCTTGGTAGACCACTGCACGATTGTCCGCCATGACGCTCTCCTCGCTGCTCTTCGTGGAGACCAGCCTGGTTCGCGGCCCCGCTTCGGGCACCGGCCTGCCGGGTCTGCGGTGTGGGCCGTCCACCGCCCTGACGGGACGATCCGCGGTGTCGCTCCACACGGGATGGCCCCCTGGACGCTGCCACCATTCGGAGCAGGCACGGTCGCAAGGGCGATGGTCATCCCTACAGCCCGGGTCGGGCACGCGGTCGCGGTCAGCGATATCGCCCCGGAGACCGCCCGACCCGCACGGACGCGACTGGAACGGGCACGGCGGCGTCCAACCGAGCAACGCCGCCGAGGGCTGGTCCGGGTCGGTGTGGCGCTGCCACTGGACGTCGCTGCCAGGCAGCGGGTAATCGAGCCCAGCGTTCTGCTGGTGGCCGTCGCCGGTGACGACCTCCCTGTTCATGGCGGCCATACGTGGCGTCATCGCGGTGGCGCAGACGGCGAGGCTGGCCAGGGCTGGCCTACATCGCGCTGCGCGATGCCGACGTCACGATTCTGACGAATTGCCGGATGTCAGCGGCCATACGGCGACCACCTCTGCCATGGCACCGACCCAACAGGCCGGTTGGAGAGGCAACGGATGGACCCATCGGGCCGAGGGCGGCCGACGGCCTGCCGAGCAGTGTGCAAGGTATGGATATCGCGGTGATCGGAGCGGGCACCGTCGGACGGGCGCCGGCCTCGACGATGGTGCGGGCGGGGCATGCAGTGTGGGTCAGTGACGTCGACGGCGAGACGGCCAAGGCCACGGCCGACGCGACCGGCGCCACCACGGCCGGCTCGAACCGGAGCGCCGCGGATGCCGCGCAAGTGGTCGTGCTCGCCGTCTCCTTCGACGCGGTCGGTCCGGTCCTGGACGAGCTCGGCCGGGCCGTCGAGGGCAAGATCGTCGTCGACGTCACCAATCGGATGGATCCGCAGCAGCTCGACGGGACGTCCAACGCCGAGGCCACCGCGGCCCTGGTGCCCGCGGCCCACGTGGTCAAGGCGTTCAACACCGTGCTGGCCGCGCGTCAGGCGGACCCGGTTGTCGACGGCGTGCAGCTCGACGGTTTCGTCGCCGGCGACGACGAGCAGGCCAAGCAGGCGATCCTGGACCTGGTCGCCTCGATGGGGTTCCGGCCGATCGACGCAGGCGGGCTGATCATGGCAAGGGCACTGGAGGCGATGGCCATGCTGAACATCAGGCTCAACATCAGCAACGGATGGCCGTGGCAGGACGGCTGGAAGCTCGTCGGCCCGACCAGTTGACGGGGAGGGCGCCACGATGTGTATCGACCCGACACGGCGTCGCGGTACCCGACACTCCAGGGGGCGGAAGTCGGCCCCACGGGCCGGTTCGCCCGCACAGCAATGGCTCCACCGGGGCGAGGCGCCGCGGGCAGAGCCCGGGCACACTCAGTGCGATGACCGACGACCACGACCGGAAGGGCTCCCCCGTGAGTACCGCGATGACCGTGCGCAGAGCGACGACCGTGACCGACGCGCCACCGGAGACCGAGCCGCTGCCCGGCGACGCCGCCGCCACCCGGGTCGGCGGCGACATCGTCGACGAGTGGGGGAAGCAGTCGTTCCCCGCGAGCGACCCACCGGCCAACTGGTGAGCCCACGACGGTCGGTCGCGCTCCCCTCGGGGCAGCTGGTGCCGGCGCTGGGGCAGGGCACGTGGGGCTGGGCGGAGCACCCCGACAGCCGTGCCGACGAGATGGCAGCGCTGCGCCTGGGCCTCGACCTCGGGATGACGCTCGTCGACACCGCGGAGATGTACGCCGACGGCGGCTCGGAGGAGCTGGTCGGCGAGGCGATCGCGGGGCGGCGCGACGAGGTGTTCCTCGTCGACAAGGTGTTGCCCGGCAACGCCGACCGGCAGGGCACCCTGGACGCCTGCCGGCGCAGCCTGGGCCGCCTGCGCACCGACCGGATCGACCTGTACCTGCTGCACTGGCGGGGACGGGTGCCGCTCGGCGAGACGGTGGCGGCGTTCGACGAGCTGGTGCGCGGCGGCCAGATCCGGCACTGGGGCGTCAGCAACTTCGACACCCGTGATCTCGCCGATCTCGCCGCCGTCGCCGGTGGTGGCGACGTCGCGACCGACCAGATCCTCTACAACCTGCAGCGGCGCGGGCCCGAGTTCGACCTGATCCCGCACTGCCGGCAGCGTGGCCTGCCGGTGATGGCCTACTCGCCGGTGGAGCAGGGACGGCTGCTGGAGCACCCGGCCCTGGCGGAGGTCGCGAACCGGCACGGGATCACTCCGGCCCGAGCGGCGTTGGCCTGGGTGCTGCGGTCCGACGGGATGATCGCGATCCCGCGGGCGGGGTCGCCCGAACACGTCCGGGACAACGCCGCAGCGCTCGAGGTCCAGCTCGATGAAGACGACTTCCAGCTGCTGGACCAGGCGTTCCCGCCGCCCCGGACCCGTCGGGCACTCGAGGTGCTCTGAACTCGCGAGCCGGCGGCGCTGATCGCGCTCGTGTCGAACGGGGCCGTGACGGATCGTGCGAGCCCGGGCACGCCGGCCCGACGAGCCGACCCGGCCGCGCAGCTGACGCCCGCAGGAGCCGGGTCCTCCACCTGCACCTCCAGCTCCCCGTGGGCGACACGCACCCGGACCAAGCGGCCGGGCGTCAGCTCGCCGACCAGCAGGAGAGCGGACAGGCGGTTGTCCACCTCGCGCTGGAGGCGCCGATCCCGTACCCGCCGCTGCGGTACGCGGTCGAGGACATCGAGGTGGACGGCACCTTGATCCGCCGCGGCGACCCGACCCCGGTCGGCTTCGGCGCCGCCGGGCGCGACCCCGCCCAGCACGGCGACACCGCCGCCAAGTTCGACATCACCCGTGTGGCCGCACCTCACCTTCGGCTACGGCATGCACCACTGCCCAGGCGCACCGCCGGCCCGCCTCGAAGCCAAGGTGGCGCTCCCGGCGCTGTCCGCGCGGTCGGTCTCCACGGTGAACGGATTTCCCGGCCAGTTACCAATCCGCCTGGCGATCACCGTCCCGTACTGCAGTACCGCGAGCAGACCGTTGTCGGTAGTCACGTGCCCGCTCCAGTGTCCCGGACCAAGACCGGACCCGACAGTGACAGCGGCGGCGTACCCCTTCTCGGTTAGGCAGTAGCTGACCGAGAGGACACGGTCGGTGGGCCCGGCCATACTCGCCCGGCGACCGTGGCCAGTTCCAAGGCGGCACGTTCCCGGCGTTACCGGCCGATGTCGCCGAAGACATTGTGGCGGCGGGTAGGAGCCACGCCGACAACGTCACCCTCGATAGTTGGCGATGACGACTCAAGTTTTGGCCCGCCGGAAGCGGCGGAGACGGCTGAGTTTCGGGTGACCCGCCGTCATCGAGGCTGGGGCATCGGAACTACCACGTCGCGGCGGCACTTCGGCGCCTCGCCGATGCCATCGGAGTCCGAGCCGCACCCCGGGCGTTACACGTTCGCTCAGGCGTCGCAATCGCGGAAGCGGAACAGCCGCCGACGGCGTAGGGTGCGCAACACCAGGTCCGCGTCGGGGAGGCCGGAAGTGATGCCCGAGCACGACGCGGCCCCACGGGACCCCGAAGCCAGAACCGACAACTGGTGGCGCGCCCAGCTGTCGAATCTCTACGGTCTCTCCGCGATTTCGATGATGATGTCCGACGGCCGCGAAGCCGCGGACATCCTCCGGCTCGCCGCGACTTCGGTGTCATCGCTGAGTGGATGCACGACCGATGCGGCGTACCTCATCGACGAGGACGGCATGGTCATCCCGCAGATAGGCGGAGCAGGCTCACCCCGGCCTCGGCGCGGAAGTCGGCAAGCTCGACGGGCACAGCGGGGCGATCGAACTGGGCGACGGCCACTGGCGCTGGTGCCACGCACTGCGTGGGCTCGGCGGCCTGACCGGCCACCTCGTGGTCCGAGCCGAGCGACCCCCCTCACGAGACGAAACCTTCCTGCTCAACTCACTCTGCCAGCACACCGCAACAGCACTGGCCACCGCGGCACTGCTCAAGCGGGAACGGCGCCAGGCCGTGGCGCTGCGGGAGCTCAACGAGCAGCTTTCCACGTCGGTGGAGCGGCTCAAGCAGCAGAAGCTGGTGCACGACGTGCTGTCCACCATCTCCGCCTCCGGGGCCGGCGAGCCGGGCATCGCGCACGCGCTGCACCAGCTGACCGCGCTGCCGGTGGCGATCGAGGATCAGTTCGGCAACCTGCGTGCCTGGGGCGGACCCGGCCGGCCCGAGCCGTACCCGAAAGTCGGCGTCCACCGACGCGAGGAACTGCTCCGCCACGCCGCGACCCTGCCCGTACCGGTCCGCGTGAAGGACCGGCTCATCTCCCTGGTGCGGCCGCGGCACGAGGTGCTCGGCGTGCTCGCCCTGATCGACCCCGCACGGACCGCCGGCGCCGACGAGGTGTTCGCCCTCGAATACGGCACGACCGTGCTGGCACTGGAACTCTCCCACCAGCGCAGCCTGGCCGAGGCCGAATTGCGCCTGCGCCGCGACCTGGTGGACGACCTCATCGCCGGAACCGACGACGGCAGCGCCTACGCCCGCGCCGACGCGATCGGCCACGACCTCCGCCGCCCACACCACGTGGTCGTGCTCAGGTGGTCCGATGACATCGCCGACGACGTCGTCGCCGAAGCCACCGCACGCGCCGTCACCACCCTCGGGCTCCCGTCACTCGTGTCGCGCCACTCGGGCACGGTCGTACTGCTGACCGCCGGGCACCTGGACGGCGCGGCGCTCTACGCCTCACTGTCGAAAAGCCTCGGCGCCGACGGCGCGATCGGCATCGGCAGCCGCTGCGACCACCCGGGACGGCTGCCCAAGTCCTACACCGAAGCGGTACGCGCGCTCGAGATCCGGCGCACCTCGCAGGCCTCCAACGGCTTCACCACGTTCGAACAGCTGGGGATCTACCGCATCCTCGACACCGGGGAGAACCACGGCGACGTCCTCGAGTTCGTCCGCGAATGGCTCGGCAAACTCCTTGACTACGACACCCAGCGCAACGCCGACCTGGTCCCGACGCTCGCGCAGTACCTCGAATGCGGCGGCAACTACGACGACACCGCCGCCGCGCTGACGATCCACCGCAGCACCCTGCGCTACCGGCTCGGCCGGATCCGCGAAATCACCGAACTCGACCTCAACGACGTGGACAGCAGGCTAAACCTGCACCTCGCCACCCGGACGTGGCAAGTGCTGCGCGGATCGCAATGACCAGAGAGGTGCCGATGGACCTGAAGGACCGGACCGATCGCAACGTGCTCCTCGACGACGCCGCGCTGGCGCCGGGCTTCGCGATGCTCGACAGCTGGTCACGGCGCAAGCTCTGCGCCGTGACCGTCCGTTCGGGCGCACCCTGTGCTTCTACGACCTGGACCTCTTCGGCGGCGACCTGATCATCCCGATGATCAAGGCACGCCCGAAAGTCTCGATGGCCGGAACGCTCGTCGAACACCCCTACTACCTCTCGTCGCCGGAAAACGGTCACGACCCCGACAGCGAACGGAGCATCCCTCATGACCAGTCCCCGCAAGTTCGGCACCCCCGGCGTCGTGATCGAACCGGGACAGCACATCTGCGCACTGCACGTGGGCGAAGAAGACCGCGACAGCGTCCTCCTGCCCTTCCTGAGCGAAGGCCTGCAGGCCGGCGAAAAATGCCTCTTCGGCGTGCACGAGAACGAAGTCGCCGGTTTCCTGGACCGGCTCGCCGAGAACGTCGACGACATCGAAGGGCGCGTCGGCTCCGCGCAACTGGACATCCGGGCGGCAGGAAACCGGCTGCTGTCGCCGGAGGAATTCAGCATCGACCGGATCATCGAATTCTGGGACAAGGCCGTGTCCGCCGCCATGGCCGCGGGCTACCCCTTCGTCCGGCTCGGCGCCGAGGCACGCTGGTGGCACCCACAGCTGCCCGGACTGACCGAACTGTTCCGCTACGAGGCCGCGCTGAACGACTTCACCAGCCGCTACCCGCAAGCGATCCTGTGCGTCTACGACATCACGCGGTACCGCGAGAACATCGTCTTCGACCTGCTCAAGACCCACCCACAGGTGCTGATGTGCGGAGTACTGCTGGAGAACCCGTACTACCTGCCCCCGGCGACCCTGGTGTAACCGCCGCTACCGTTCTGGCGATCCCCAGCCCCATGCTCGACGCCGTCGTACCGACCATTCCCGGCCCACACCGGGCACCGGCAACGTGAGCGGGCCTCCACCCACGTCCCAGCAGCGGCAGGGCGAGGCCGGCGACACGGTCGTAGCCGCCGTTGCGCCCCGGTCCAGCAGCCGGTTCGCCAACCCCGACCGCGGAATCAGGCGTTCACTGCGGTCGGGGCGGCCCCCATTTGGAAAGTCCGACGAGTGCTCGCGCTGCAGCGCCGCCGATCTCGCCGCGGGGACGGTCGTCAGAAGGCCTTCGCCGCGGCCTCGGCCACGGTCTGGTCCTGCTCACCGCTACCGCCGCTGACGCCCACCGCACCGACGACCCGGCCGTCGTGCCGCAGCGGGATCCCGCCCGCGAAGATCATGACGCGTCCGTTGTTCGACGCGTTGATCCCGAAGAACTGCTCACCGGGACCCGCGCTGGCGGCCAGGTCGACGGTGCTGATGTCGAAGGCCCGGGACGTGAAGGCCTTGTTGATGGAGATGTCGACGCTCCCGATCCACGCCTCGTCCATCCGGATGTGCGCGACGAGGTTGCCGCCGGCGTCGACGACGGCGATGTTGCTGGGCGAGCCGATCTCAGCGGCTTTGGCCTCCCCCGCGGCGACGACGCGCCGGGCGTCCTCAAGGGACACGGACTCCGTCTTGACGGTCATGGCCAGGGCCTCCTGTCGTGGGTACGCGGTGGTGAGCCCCCAGCTTGGTGCCGTCCGGCCCCGGGCGCCTCCGCCCGGCAGGCCGACAACCGCGGTCGATCTCGGGCCCGGCGGGCCGAAGCCCCGCCCCGCCACCCCGCCCGATGCTGGGACCGGTCCGGAGACCGAACGAACCGCAGGAGGCAGACATGGCCGTCACGGTGGGACTGCTCGTCACGCTGGAGGCACAGCCGGGCAAGGAGGCCGACGTCGAAGAATTCCTCAACACCGGCCGTTCGCTGGTCGAGGACGAGCCGGACACCTACCCCTGGTTCGCCGTCAAACTCGGACCGACGACGTACGCGATCGTGGACTTCTTCCCCGACGACGCCGGCCGCACGGCCCACCTGCAGGGAAAAGTCGGCCAAGCCCTCGGGGCGCGGGCCGACGAGCTGTTCTCGAAGCCGCCGGACATCGCGCAACTCGATGTGCTGGCATCGAAGCTGAAATAAGAAGAGCCGAACACAGCCCCGAGCTCCCTTCGGGGTGCCGCGCCTTCCTGGCGGCGGGTAGCCGGACGGCGAAGCGGACATACCCTCCGGGGCGGCCGATGCCACGTCGTCCGGTCTGGGGTGCTCGACACCAACCACACGCCATGCGCGCTCGTCATCGAGGGCAGCGCGATGAAGACGACGGGTGAAGTCGACCGAGGTGCTGCGCGCAGTGATCCCCAACGCCGTGGGGCACCCGAGTCGGGGGTCCGGTGCCGCGTGCGGCGCACCCGGCACCGGCGATCAACCGGTTCTTGCCCGAATCACCTCGGGGCCCGTCGATGTGGCCTGCAGCATCATCACGATCGGGTAGGCCTGATGCGACTCTGTGCAACCATCCGAACCGGAATCGGTCGAGCCTGTCGAGCACACTTCCGAGCCGGGGGCCGTCTGCTCGCAGGGGAGCCCGAACAGCGCGGGGCGTCAGACCGCCCGCCGGAGAACAACCATGACCTACGCGATACTCGATCAGCTCAAGACGGACCCGGCGTTCCAAGCCGCCCCCGCCGCGTACCTCGTCCTCGACCCCGACCTCAGGATCCACGCCGCCAACCCGGCCTACACCACGGCCACGCTGACCAGTTCCACCGATCTGGATCGGGCGTACCTGTTCGACGCGTTCCCCGACAATCTCACCGATGCCGACGCCGACGGCGTCGCCAACCTCTCCGGCTCGCTCGAGCGTGTCCTGCGCGAGGGCCGGTCCCACAACATGGGCCTGCAGCGCTACGACGTTCCAGCCCCGGCCGACCGCAGGACGTTCGTGCCGAAGGTCTGGGCGCCGATCAACGTGCCGCTACGCGACCCCGACGGCCGAGTCGCCGGCATCCTGCACCACGTCGAGGACGTCACCGACCTGGTGCAGGCGGCCCCACGGCCGCCGCACGAAGCCGCGAAGGCCCTCGCCCGGCTGCAGCACGCTCACCGCGCGACATTGCGGGAGAATCGCCAGCTGCGCGGGGCCTTGCGGACGCGGGGAGTGATCGAGCAGGCCAAAGGAATTCTGATCGGCCAACGTGGCTGTAGCGCCGATGAGGCGTTCGCCATCCTCGTCGGGCTGTCCCAGCACACCAACATCAAACTGCGTGACATCGCCCAAGCCCTGATCGACTGCACCGTCCCGGGCCCCTGAACCTCGACCTGGCCGGTCGCGAGAGACGGCGAACGGCAGCCACTCGACGCCGAACCGTCCTTCGGCCGCTGCGCCACGGTGATCCCCGCGTAGTTCACCAGGATCGGGTACCGGCGTTTGCCGACGATCCGCGCCGTGGGCTTACTCCGGAAAAGAGGATCCCACCACGACAGGTGATTCGTCGTGACGAAGGCGAACCCGCCTTCCACTTTGGACGGCCTGACAAGCTCCCAGCCTTCGGCCGCGCCCGTCCGGTTGACTGCGATGACCACGTCGGCCGCGTCGACCGGCCGGTTCAGCGCGAACCGCAGCGTGACCGGCTGGGAAAAGATCCCCGTCCGGGGTGACGTGCACGACTCCGCCCAGCGATGCGGTTTCCACGAAGGGCGGCTTCGCGACGTGGTCGTCGGCGACCGCTTTCAGCGTCTCCGGCGCGCCGGCGGCGACGCTGACCCCGCTGCCGAGGTCATGGAACGCCTCGCCCGCGGTCGCGTTCAAACCGCCCGGCAGCGATCCGCCGCCGAGCAGCCAGGCCGTCACTCCGCCAGCCACCAGCGCTACGACCAGAACCAACACCACCACGAGGTGACGATGACGCGCGGTCTCCGATGGTGCCCCACAAGTCCTCCTCGAACTTCCCGTGTCCTGAGCACTAGGAATGTCAGTCCGATCTCCCCCACTGTCGTCGGCGTCCTCGGGCGTTACGACGCCGCGGGGATCCGGGCGACGTCGTAACGCAACGGTGTCCCCCGCCGACTCGGCACACGACACACACCAGGTCGGCACGCAAGGAGCAGCCCGCAAGCACCGGGAGTCTGCCCTATGCTGGGCGACCTACGACCACCTGCTTCAGTTGTTTTCGAACCAGCCTTCAGGAGTGAGCGAACCGAGTTCGTGATTGCCTCGAAGCTGTTCGGGGCAGCCCGCGAACCTGGCGGGCGGGCGCCGCGGAACTTGCCCGAGACGTCGGCGTCGGCGAGGCTAGGCGGCATGACCAACATCGAACCGGGCTCCTGAACCGATGGCCCGGATCCTCGTCACCGGCGCCACCCAGGGCCTCGGCCGCGGTACTGCCGAAGAGCTGCTCGCCGGCGGTCACCACGTCGTCGCCCACGGGCGGGGTACCGGACGGCTGGACGACCTCGCCGCCCGCGGCGCCGACGTCGTCCTCGGCGACCTCGCCGACCCGGAGCAGACCCGGGACGTCGCCGAGCAGGTCAACCGCCTCGGGCCGGTGGACGCCGTGATCCACAACGCCGGCGTCATGACCGGCCCCACGGTGCTGCCCGTCAACGTCGTCGCGCCCTACCTGCTCACCGCCCTCGTCGGCACGCCCGGGCGCCTGGTCTACCTCAGCAGCGGCATGCACCGCGGTGGCCGGGCCGGTCTCGCCGGGCTCGACTGGTCGGGAACGCGCCCGACAGCGTCCTATTCGGACAGCAAGCTGTTCGTGACCACCCTCGCCGCCGCGGTGGCCCGCCGGTGGGCGCGGGTGTTCAGCAACGCCGTCGATCCCGGCTGGGTTCCGACCCGGATGGGTGGCGCGGGCGCTCCCGACGATCTGCGCGAGGGCCGCCTGACGCAGGTGTGGCTCGCGACCGCCGATGATCCGGAAGCGCTCACCAGCGGCGGCTACTGGTACCACCGGCGGCACGACGACCGGCATCCGGCGGCCGGCGATCCCGGTTTCCAGGACCGGCTCCTCGACGCGCTCGCCGAGCACACCGGCGTTCCCCTTCCCTGAAAGTCTCCGTAAACCCGCGCAAACACGTTAAGATGGGGTCGACGCGAATCGACACCAGGGGGTTTCCGGTGCCCGGAATCATCGATTTTTCCGTCCGTTTTCCGAGCGGCGTGCTCAAGGTCCCGGATCTGCAGGCCGCTTCGGGCGTGCCGCTGCCAGAAATCCTCGAAATCACGCACACCGAGACCATTCCGGTCCTCGACGACCACGAACAGGCCTGGGAGCTCGCCGCCGACGCCGGGCGGGAGGTGCTCGAGCGGTCCGGGGTCGACCCGCGCTCGGTGGGGTACGTGCTCTACGCCGGGTCCGGCGAATGGGACGTCCCCTTCTGGTCGCCGGCCGCCCGGGTGGCCGAGGAGCTGGACATCCGGCGGGCGCACTGCTTCGAGGTCGCCAACTTCTGCAACGCCACCATGACCGCGGTCCAGCTCGCGGCGGACAAGATCGCCCTCGGCCGCGCCGAGCACGTCCTTGTGCTGTCCGGTGACCGGCTCGCCGGGCTCGTCGACCACGCCGACCCCGACTCGAAACCGCTGTTCAACTTCGGCGACGCGCCCGCGGCCGTCCTGCTCGGCGCCCACGACGTCCGGTTCGAGGTCGTGCACTCGGCCATGCGGACCGATCCGGCGTGGGCCGACTACTACCGCGGGGAAATCGTCGACGACCGCATCCTCATGCGCCGGCGCGGGCACCGGAAAGGGCTCGGCGACGCCTATGTCCGCAATTTCGTCGAGCTCGTTTCCGAAATCCTCGGCGAACTCGAGCTGCCGCTCGGCGAAATCGCGTTCCTGCTGATGAACCAGGGCGACCGCGGCATGCACGAACGGCTGCTCGACACGCTCGGCGTTCCGGCCGCGAAATCGGTGTTCAACTACGACCGCCTCGGGCACATGGGCGGGTCGGACCCGTTCATCGCCCTGCGCGGCCTGCTCGACGAGCACCGCCTCACCGAGGGTGACACGGTGCTCGTCGCCAGCAGCGGCATGGGGTTCAGCTGGGGCGTGACCGCACTGCGCTACGGCAGCTGACGCCGCAGCTCGTCGAGGTGGTCGAAGCCGGCGAGAACGGTCTTGGTGTCGAGGCCGAAGTCGACCAGGCAGGCCACCTCGTCGACGCCGATGTCCGCCAGCCCCCGCGCGATGCCGAGCGCCTTGGGCACGGTGCCGAGCAGCCCGCCGTCGTCGAAGTAGCGGCGGAACGAGTGCTCGACCAGGAAGTCCAGCTCGTCCGGCGGCAGCTTCGCCGGGTCGACCCGGCGTTTACCGTCCAGCTGCGAACCCAGGATCAAGCCCAGCGAGCTGCGGATGTACTCGCTCAGGGCGGGGCGGACCCGGTCGCGCACGTGGTCTTCGTCGGTGCCGAGGAAGGTGTGGACCATGAGCACGACGTGCCCGGGCCAGCCGTCGGCGTCCGGCCGCTGCGCCACCGCTTCCCGGTAGGCGGCGATCTTTTCCGCCAGCTGCCCGACGTCCTGGCCGAGCAGGTGCGTCAGCAGCCCGGCCCCCAGCGTGCCGGCCGCGCGGAAGGTGTCCACCGAGCCGCCGCTGGTCAGCCAGATCGGCAGGTTCGCCTGCACCGGGCGCGGGTAGGTGCGGAACCGCTGCAGGGTGCCGGCGCCGTCCTTGCCGGACATCTCCTCGCCGCGCCACAGCGCGCGCACCTGCTCGGCGTGCTCGACGACGAGCCGGCGGCGGTCGGCGTAGCCGTCCGGGTTGAGGACGAAGTCCGACGCGTGCCACCCCGACGCGAACGACAGCCCGACCCGGCCGCCGGAGATGTTGTCGACCACCGCCCACTCTTCGGCGATGCGGGCCGGGTGGTGCAGCGGCGCGACGACGCTGCCGGCGCGGATGGCCACCCGCTCGGTCACCGCGGCGACCGCGGCCCCGGTCACCGCCGGGTTCGGGTAGAGCCCCCCGAACGGGTGGAAGTGCCGCTCCGGCGTCCACACCGCCGCGAAGTCGTTGCCGTCGGCGAACTTCGCGCCTTCCAGAAGCAGTTCGTAACGGTCACCGGACTCGGCGGTGCTGTCGTTGGCGAAGTAGAACAGGCTGAAATCCACCGGGAATCCCCTCCAGAGCGGTCAGTTGTCGGTTGCCGGGGCGGCCGCCACCGCGGCCCGGTCCGCGGCGGTGGCGCCGGCCCAGCGGACGACGGCGGGCGCGGCCAGCCCGGCGAGCAGCATCACCGCACCGAAGACCAGCCAGCCCGGTGCGCCGCCGCCGATGATCAGCACGGTCACCGCGAACGGCGCCACGGTCGACCCCAGCTGGGTCGACATGCCGAACAGGCCCTGGTACTGGCCTTGGGCGTGGTCGGGCGCCAGGCCGTAGGCCAGCGACCAGGCACCGGCGCTGTGCAGCATCTCCCCCAGCACGTGCGCCAGCGCGCCGGAAACGAGCACCACCACCGCGGCCCAGACCGGCAACCCGGCCGCGAAGGCGTACAGCCCGCAGGTGACGGCGAGGACGAATCCCGCACGCCGCAACGACTTCGCGCCGCCGTCCGGCTTCTCCGCGCCCTTGGAGACCCGGACCTGCAGCAGCACGACGCACACGGTGTTGAGCACCAGCAGCGCGGAGAACAGCGACGACGGCGCCGCCGTGCGGCGGGCGATCCACAGCGGCAGCGCGACCGTCAGCAGCGGGCCGTTCATGATCAGCACGGCGTTGATCAGCGCGAACACCGCGTACGGCCGGTCGCGCAGCACCCGCAGGCGCGGCCCGCCTGCCGGCTGGGCCACCGGCTCGACGCTCGGCACCCGCAGGTAGCAGAGCCCGGCGACGGCGAACAGCACCCCGGCGAGCAGGAGCAGCACGACGTACCCGGTGCGGGAGTCGAGGTAGAGGCCGACCCCGCCGAGCACCGCGCCCGCGGAGACGCCGATGTTCGCGATGGAGCGGAAGTACGACCACGCGCGCACGCGGTCTTCGGGCGGGACCACGGCCGCCACCAGCGTGCCGCGCGAGGCGTCGGTCGCGGATTCGCCCATCAGCACCAGGCAGGCGGTCACCGTGAGCCAGGCGAAGCTGCCGACGAACGCGTAGCCGCACGCGGTGACGCCGAGGGCGCACAGGGCGATGACCGTGGCGTTGCGCGGGCCGAGCAGGTCGGCCGCGTGCCCGGCGGGCACCGCCACCACCATCCCGGCCAGCGCGCCGATGGTGAGAGCCAGCCCGACCTGCGCCGCGGCGAGGCCCAGCGACCCGGTGAAGTACAGGACGCTGACGGACATGATGATGCCGTGCGCGGTCGTCTTGGCCAGGTTGCTGACGCTGATCACGCGCACGACGCCCGCGGGCGGCACGAGCTCGGCCAGCGCGGCGCGCAGCCGGGGCCCGGCCGTCACCGGCCGCTCGGCTCGAGCTCGACACCGGTGAACGCGGGCTGCTCGCGCAGCGCCGGGCGGTCGATCTTGCCGTTGGCGTTGAGCGGCAGCGCGGCCAGGTGCACCAGGCGCCGCGGCACCATGTGCAGCGGGACGTGCTTGCGCAACCAGCGCCGCAGCTCCCCGGACGGCTGCTCGTCGCCGGTGTAGAACCCGACGAGCACGGTCTCGCCCCCGCTCGGACGGGCGAGCACCACGGCCTGGCCGATCCGCTCGTGGCGGCGCAGCGCGGCCTCGATCTCGCCGAGCTCGACCCGGTAGCCGCGCACCTTCACCTGGTTGTCGAGCCGGCCCAGGTGCACCAGCCCGCCCTCCTCGAACCGGACGCGGTCCCCGGTGCGGTAGTAGTGCTCGGGGGTCAGGCCGCCGCCTTCGTAGGGCGTCGTGCCGTCCGGGCCGTGGGCCAGGAAGCGGCCGGCGTCGTCGGCGGGGTCGAGGTAGCCGTCGAACCGCTGCGGCCCCCGGACGCACAGCTCGCCCTCCTCGGCGGGCCGCCCGTCGTCGCCGAGCACCACGTGGTCGAGGAAGCCGTAGACCGGGCCGATCGGCACCGTGTCGTTCGACGTCGGCGGCCAGCTCAGCGGGTCGAGGCCGAGCCGGAACTCGGTGCAGGCCACGGTCAGCTCGGTCGGGCCGTACACGTTCGTGATCACCGCGTCCGGCGCCACGGCCTGCCAGCTCTCGGCCTGGTCGTAGGTGAGCGGCTCGCCGATGAACACGCTGTGCCGCACGCCGGTCGCGCGCCCCTTGGGCAGGGTGCCGAGCTCGTCGCCGACCGAGACCACCGACGGCACCGAGAACCAGTGCGTGATCCCCCGGCCCACCAGGTAGTCGACCGGACTGAGCAGCTCCGCCTTGCCCGGCACGACCAGCGTCGCGCCACCCGCCCAGGTGACGAACAGGTCGTACACCGACGGGTCGAAGGTCAGGTCGAAGGTGTGCGACATCCGGCAGCCCGGGCCCACGGCGAACCGCTCGACGTTGTGCCGGACGTAGGGCACCACGTTGCGGTGGCGGATCGGCACGCCCTTCGGCCGCCCGGTGGAGCCGGAGGTGAACAGCAGGTAGGCGACGGCGTCGTCGTCGGCCGGGTGCGGGGGCAGCGGCGGTTCCCCGGCCCCGGCGAGCACCTCGGTGTCGGCGGGGGCCAGCACGGTCGGCACCGCGTCCGCGAGGCCGGCCAGCTGCGGGGCGCCCGACTCGTCGGCGATCAGCACGTCCGGACGCGCCAGGTCGCAGACCGTCCGGTTGCGCCGCACCGGGTAGGCCGGGTTCAGCGGCAGTACCGCGGCGCCCAGCCGTTGCGCGGCGAGGTAGCCGGCGAACGTCGTCACGGTGTGCGCGGCCAGCAGCGCCACCCGGGCCGGCGGACCGCCGTGCTCGGCCACCATCCGCCCGGCCAGCCCGAGCGCACAGCGGTGCAGCTGCGCGTAGGTCAGCGTGGTCGCACCGATTTCGACCGCCACGGCGTCGGGTGTGCGGGCGGCGGTGCCGGCGAAGATCTCGTAGAGCGTCACGCCGTCACCGCCACACCGGTCAGCGAAGGCGCCGTGACCTTCATCGTCGACGGCGGATCCGTGCGCCGCGGGACGAGGTGCAGCCGCTGGACGCCCTCTTCGGCCGGCGCCAGGCCGGCCTGGCAGCCGCACGGGGCTTCGGTGTAACCGGCGAACCGGTAGGCGATCTCCATCATCCGGTTGCGCGCGGTCGGCCGGAAGTCGGCGACCAGGTGCGCCCCGGCCCGCGCGGCCTGGTCGGCGAGCCAGCCGAGCACGATCGCGCCGACGCCGAACGAGACCACCCGGCAGGAGGTCGCGAGCAGCTTGAGGTGCCACGCTTCGGCGTCCTTCGCCACCAGCAGCACCCCGACCGCGCCGTGCGGCCCGAACCGGTCGGTCAGCGTGGTCACCAGGACCTCGTGCCGCTCGTCGGAGAGCAGGTCGCGCAGCACGGCGTCCGGGTAGTGCACGCCGGTGGCGTTCATCTGGCTGGTGCGCAGGGTCAGCTCCTCGACGCGGGAGAGCTCCTCCTCCCCCGCCCGCCGGATCCCGAGCTCCAGCTCGAGGGAGCGCAGGAAGTCCTCGTCGGGCCCGTCGAAGCGGTCGCGAGCGGCGTCGCGGCGGAACGAGGCCTGGTACATCGTGCGGCGCCGCCGCGCGTCGACCGTGACGGTGGCCGGGCTGAACTCCGGCCGGCCGAGCAGCTCCAGGACGTCCGTGGCGTCGTAGCAGCGCACCTCGGGCAGGTGGTGGGCGACCTCCGCCCGTTCGGCGGGCTGGTCGTCGACGAAGGCGATGGTGCCGAGCGCGAACTTCAGCTCGTCGGCGATTTCGCGCACCGAATCGGACTTGCGGCCCCAGCCGATCTTCGGCAGCACGAAGTACTCGGCCAGGCCGAGCGCCTCCAGCCGCTGCCAGGCGTGGTCGTGGTCGTTGCGGCTGGCCACCGACTGCAGGATGCCCCGCGCGTCCAGCTCGCGCACCACCGCGCGGACCTCCTCGGCCACGCCCACCTCGGCGTCTTCCAGCAGGGTGCCCCGCCACAACGTGTTGTCGAGGTCCCAGACCAGGCACTTCACCGTAGTCACGGCTGTTCCCTTCCCGCTCAGACCCGCCACAGCGACACCGCCCACGCGGCCACCGGGCTGTTGTTCAACACCAGCACGTGTTCCCCCGCCGAGACCTCGCCCGAGCCGAGCAGCGCGTCGAGGTTGAGCACCACGTCCATCGCCCCGACGTGCCCGTACCCGGCCAGGTTTCGCGCGCACACCGGGTGGATCGGCAGGCCCAGCAGGGTTTCGTAGAAGTCGAAGGCGCTCGCGGTCACGTTCTGCATCAGCGTGGCGGCGACACCGTCCTTGCCCAGTCCCGCCTCCGCGAGCACCTCGTCGACCAGCCGGCTCAACCGCAGCCTGCTGTGCATGGCGAGCTCGAACCGGTAGCGGTCGGGCGACTGGCACTCTTCGCGCCACTCGTACCACGGCGCCTGCTTGTAGTCGACACGGAACAGGTCGTGGAAGCTGCCGTCGGTCTCCTGCCGGTGCGCCACCAGCTCCGGCCGGCCGCCGCGGACCACCGTCATGGCGTAGGCGCCGTCCCCGATCACGGTGACCGGGTAGCGGACGCGGTCGGCGCCGGCCGGGCGGCTCGCGTGCGTGATCAGGACGCTCTGCTTCGCCGGGTCCGCGAGCAGCAGGTCCCGGGCCAGCGCCCACGCCACGCTCGAGCCGGCGCACCCGAGCCCGTCGACGGTGAAGGAGAACGTCTTCTCCAGCCCGCAGCCGGCCTGGACCCGGCCGACGTCCGAGCCCAGCAGGACGTCCGGCGCCCGCGGGCCGACCATGACGAGCACGTCGGGTTCGCCGGGTGCTTCCTTGAGCAGCTCCTGGCACGCCCGCGTCGCGTACTCCGCCGTGTCGGCCTCGGGGAAGACGCCGACCCGGGAAATCCCGCTGGCCGTGGCGAACTCGGCCTCTTCGGACGGCAGGGAGTCCAGTTCGGGCAGGGCGGGCACCTCGGTGAAGTCCTCGGGCAGGACACAGTGGACGGTGCCGATCCCGATCACGTCCGCTCCCGTCATGCCCACGTCCGCAGGGCTTCTTCGGCCAGCACGAGTTCGCTGATCTCGTTGCTGCCCTCGATGATTTCCATCAGCTTCGCGTCCCGGTACGCGCGCGCGACCGGGTGACCGTCCCGGGCGCCGGCCGAGGCCAGCAGCTGCACGGCGGTGGCCGCGCCCGCGGCCGCCCCGGTCGCGGCGAGGTGCTTGGCCAGCACGGCGGCCCCGCCCAGGTCCGGGTCGCCCTCATCCCAGCACCGGCTGGCCCGGGCGCACGCCAGCGTCGCGGACCGTTCGGCGACGTACAGGCCGGCCAGGTGCCGGCGCACGAGCTGGTGCTCGCTCAGCGCCACCCCGCCCTGCCGCCGCGCCGAGACGTGCCGGGCGGCCTCGGCCAGGCAGGTGCGGAGGATGCCGGCGCAGCCCCACGCGACGGAGATCCGGCCGTAGGTGAGCACGGTCGTCACGAGCATGCCGAGCGGGAGGGCCGTGCCGCCGAGCAGCGCGTCGGCGGGCAGCCGGACCCGGTCGAACCGGACGTCGGCGTGCCCGGCGGCGCGGCACCCGAGCGGGTCGGGCACCCGCGTCACGCGGACCCCCGGCGCGTCGGCGGGCACGACCACGCACCCGGCCTGGCCGTCCAGCTTCCCGATCACCACCAGCAGGTCGGCGTAGGCCCCGACGGTGACCCACACCTTCGCGCCGTCGACGACGACCTCGTCGCCCTCGACGGTCAGCGTCGTCGCCATCGCGGCGAGGTCGCTGCCGGCACCGGGCTCGCTGAACGCCACGCCTGCGAGCGAACCCCCGGTGAGCGCGGTCAGGTGGGCGGCGCGCTGGCGGGCGGTGCCCAGCCGCTGCACCGCCCATGCGGCCATGCCCTGCGACGTCAGCACGCTGCGCAGCGAACCGCACAACGTCCCCACGTGCGCGGTCAGTTTCCCGTTGTCCACACTGGACAGTCCGAGGCCGCCGTGGTCCGACGGCACCTGCGCGCACAGGACGCCCTTGACGCCGAGCTCGCGCAGCACCGGCCGGGGCAGTTCCCCGGCGAGGTCCCAGCCCGCGGCGGCGTCCGCGGCGAGCTCGGTGGCGAGAGCCGCCGCTTCGGTGTGCAGCTCAGCCATCGGCGGTCTCCCGCAGCCGCAGCACCAGCGCGGTCATCGCGGTCACGGTGCGGAAGTGGTCCAGCTTGAGGTCGGGGCCGCCGATCGTCAGGCCGAACGCGCTCTCCAGGTGCACCACCAGCTCCATCGCGAACATCGAGGAGACGAGCCCGGAGGCGAACAGGTCGAGGTCCGGGTCGACGGCCTGTTTCGTGCGCTGCTCCAGGAAGGTCAGCAGATCCGCCCGGACCGCGTCCGCGGTGACCGGTTCCTGGTTGGTCGTTGTGCTCACAGCTCTCCTCGGGTCAGTGTCGGTGGAAGCCCTGGCCGGTCTTGCGGCCGAAGTCGCCGTCGGCGACCTTGCGCAGCAGCAGCGCGCACGGTTCGTAGCCCGCGTCGCCGGTGCGTTCGTGCAGCACGCGCAGCGAGTCGACGACGTTGTCGAGCCCGATCAGGTCGGCGGTGGCCAGCGGCCCGGTCGTGTGCCCGAGGCAGCCGGTGAACGCCGCGTCCACCGCCTCCGGGCTCGCGATGCCCTCCTCGACGATCCGCGCCGCCTCGTTGATCGTCCGCTGCAGGATCCGGTTGATCACGAAGCCCGGACCGTCACCGACGACGACGGGGGCCCGGCCGAGCCGGTCCAGCAGAGCGGCCGCGGCGGCCATCGCCGCATCGGTGCTGCGCGGCCCGCGGATCAGCTCGACCGCGTGGATCAGGTAGGGCGGGTTCATGAAGTGGATGCCGACGAGCCGCCCGGGATGGGTGACCGAGCCGGCGAGCTCGTCGATCGGGATGGCCGAGGTGTTGGACACCAGCAGCGCCCCCGGCCGCACGACGGCCGAGACCTCGGCGAGCACCTTCGCCTTCAGCTCGGGCCGTTCGGTGATCGACTCGATCACCACATCGGCCTCCGCGACGGCGGCGACGTTGTCCGCGGGCGTGATCTCCCCGGCCGTGACATCACCGGGCAGCTTCCCCATCAGCTGCGCCAGCCGCAGCTGCCCCCGCACATCGGCCTCGACCGCGGCAAGCCGCGCGGGGTCGACGTCGACGACGGTCACCGGCAGGCCGTGCCCCGCCGCCAGCGTCGTGATCGCGGTACCCATGACCCCGGCACCGAGCACCGCCAGCCGTTCCCCGCTCACTTGCCCTCCTTCGCCAGTTCGGGCAGCAACTCACCGAACGCTTCGTCGTGCGCGGCCAGGAATTCCAGACCGCGGCGCAGCTGTGCGCCGTCGATCGCCGAGCTGAGACCTCGGCGGCGCAGCCAGGGCTGCCAGGCGCGGACCTGGACCGCGTCCTCGGCCAGCTCGTGGCCCTCGAGCTCGTACAGCGCGACCGCCGACAGCACGCGGCTGTCACGGGCGAGCGCCTCCTTGGCCACCATCGCCCGCCAGT
The DNA here is from genome assembly GCF_040610315.1 of Amycolatopsis sp. NPDC004169. NCBI lineage: Bacteria > Bacillati > Actinomycetota > Actinomycetes > Pseudonocardiales > Pseudonocardiaceae > Amycolatopsis > Amycolatopsis sp. NPDC004169. The sequence continues at coordinate 78,277 of NZ_JBEXMD010000037.1, read as the reverse complement.
CCGGCAACGGCATCGGGTCGGTCTCCAGCCCGGTGCCGGCCAGCAGGCCGAACAGGTCCCGGGTGCCGATCGAGCGCTCGTCGGCGAGGTGGTAGACCCGGCCCGCCGACGCCGGGCTCAGCGCCAGCTCGGCGATCGCCCGCGCGATGACGTCGACGGGGGCGACCGGCTCGGCGCGGTCGTCGAGCGGGTGGGTGCCGGTGGCCAGGCCGCTGGCGAGCATCAGCCACACCAGGTCCCGGGCGTTGCACGCGCCCGTGCTGCCGGCCGCCATGATCAGGCCCGGCCGGAACACCCGCGCCCGGATGCCGTCCTCTTCGGCCCGCTCCAGCAGCCGCTCGCCGACCCACTTGCTGATCCCGTAGCCGCCGAGGTCGGGGTGCAGCGGCTGGCGCCGCGTCTCCAGCCGGGTGCCGTCGGTCCCGCTCGCCGGTGCGGTCGCGGCCAGCGTCGAGACCAGGCTGAAGTCGCGGATGCCGTGGCGGCGCACCCAGTTGAGCAGATCCACCAGCGGCAGGACGTTGTCCTCGCGCAGCACGCGGTACGGCTCGGTGAACACCACCCGGGCCGCGCAGTGCACGACGTGCCCGATCCGGTCCGCCAGTACGCCCCCGGCCAGCGAGTCCGCGGTCTCGCCGAAGGTACGCAGGTCCGCGGGCACGGCGACGGCACGGTCCGGATCGGGTGCCGGCAGCGCCACCGCGGCGGCCGCCTCCCGCAACCGGGCGGCCGCCTCCGCCGGATCCGCGGCCCGTACCAGGCAGTACACCCGGCCCTGCGTCGTCTTCAGCAGCTCGTGCAGCAGGAACGCGCCGAGGTAGCCGGTGGCGCCGGTGAGCAGGACGTCCCGGCCCGGGGCCCGCCGCCGCGACATCGGCACGAGCGGCAGCTTCAGGTCGGCGTCGACCAGCGGGCCATGATCGTCCACTTCGGACGGTTCAGTGGTGCCGTCCGCCAGCTGCGCTCGCACGATCCCCGCCAGCCGCCGCACGGTGGCCCGGCTGCCGCCCGCGCGGTGGACGTTGACCAGCACCCCGTGGCGCTGCTGCAGCCGCAGCGCCATCTGCACCGACAGCAGCGAAGTCCCGCCCAGCGCGCCGAACTCCTCGTCGACGCCGACGGTCTCGCGGTCGAACAGCTCACCCCACAGACCGGCGATGTCGTCTTCCAGGGACCCGGTCGCCGCCGGCTGCTCGGCCGCCGGGCGGGCGGGCGCGAACACGTCCAGCCGGTCCAGCGGCCAGAACCGCTTGCGCTGGAAGGGGTAGGTCGGCAGCGGGACCCGGCGGCCGGTCCCGCCCGCGGCGGCTGCCCAGTCGACGTCGACGCCGTTGAGCCACGCCGTGGCCAGCAGCTCGTCGAGCTCGCCCGGCCCGTCGGCGAAGATCCGGTGGATTCCGTCCGCCTCGCCGGGGTCCACAGTGGACACGGTGGTGTCCGGCGGGAGGGCGGCGAGCAGGCCGGCGGGCGGCTGCGTCCCGACGACGACCGCGCGGCGCGGCACCGGGCGCGCGGTGGCGGCCAGCGGGGGCCGGGGCAGCCGCAGCGCCGCGGCGAGCCGGCCGGGCGGGGCCGTCACGACCCGCCGTTCGCCGAACGCGGCCCGGCCGACCCGCAGCGTGTGCGCGATGTCGCCGACCGGGGCGTCCGGCGCGTCGAGCTCGTCGGCGAGCTGCCGCGACAGCGCGTCCAGCTCGGCCCGGGTCCGCGCGGACAGCACCAGCCGGACCGTGTCGCCCGCTTCGGCCGGCGGACGCGACGGCGCCGGCGGCGCGCCGAGCACCGCGACCGCGTTGGTCCCGCCCACGCCCATCGAGTTCACCAGGACGTGCCGGTCGGCGGCCGGGTCGACGACCCGCTCGGTCGGCACGTGGAACGGGCTCGCGGCCAGCTCGGCCGGGTCGCGCGGGGAATCGAACGCCGGGTGCGGGGGCAGGACGCCGGTGCGGGCGACGTGCACGGCCTTGATGAAGCCGGCGATGCCCGCCGCCGGGCCCAGGTGCCCGATGTTCGCCATCACCGAGCCGAGCCCGCAGTAGCCGGTTTCGGTGGTGCTCAGCCGGAACGCCTTGGCCAGCGCCAGCAGCTCGACGTGGTCCCCCAGCGGGGTGCCGGTGCCGTGCGCCTCGACGTAGCGGACGAGCCCGGCCGGGACGCCGGAGACGCGCAAGGCGGCCGCCACGACGTCCGCGACACCGTCCAGGTTGGGGGCGACGTACCCGAGCCGGTCGCCGCCGTCGTTGCCGACCGCCGTGCCGCGCAGCACGGCCAGCACGGGATCACCGTCGGCGAGCGCGTCGGCCAGCCGCCGCAGCACGACGACGCCGACGCCCGAGCCGTACGTCGTTCCGCTCGACTTCGCGTCGAACGACCGCACGTACCCGTCTTCGGACACCCACCCGCCGGGCGCCGGCTGGTAGCCGAGCAGTGGGTCGAGCACCGTCGCCCCGCCCGCGAGCACCAGGTCGCTCTCGCCGGACAGCAGGCTGAGCGTCCCGTAGTGCACCGCCGTCAGCGACGACGAACACCCGGTCTGCACGCTCACCGAAGGACCGCGCAGGCCCAGCTTGTAGGCGGCCCGGGAGGTCATGAAGTCCGCCTGGCCGCCGAGGGTCAGGTCCAGGTCGCCGACCGCCGCGGCGAGGCCTTCGTCGCGCACGCGCGCCGCGAACACCGCGGCCGAGTAGTTGCCGGCCGCGCTGCTGGCGAAGACCCCGGTGACCGGACCGTCCGGGCGCGGCGGGTGCCCGGCCGACTCCAGGGCCTCCCAGCAGGCTTCGAGGAAGATCCGCTGCTGCGGGTCGATGGCGTCGACTTCGCGGGCCTTGTAACCGAAGAACTCCGCGGCGAAGTCGGCCACGCCCGGCAGCGACGCGCCGACCCGGACGAACCCGGGCGCGTCGAGGGCCTCCTCCGAGTGCCCGGCCGCCCGCAGCTGCTCGTCGCTCAGCTCCCGCATCGACACGACACCGCGCTCGATGTTGCGCCAGTACTGCGCGGGCGTCCAGGCATCCGGGAACCGGCACCCGACGCCGATGACGGCAATATCTGTGCTGTTGCCGGCGCTCTGCGCCGGGACGGCGGCTCCGCCACCCGGACCCCCCGAAGGGCTGCTGTTGCTCATGCCCGCCCACCGGCCCGGCCGAGCAGAGCGCCCCGCGCGGCCGGTCCCGCCGGGGCGGCGACCCGGTCTTCGGCGCCGGCGAGGAACGCCGCCTGGGCGCGGATCGTCGAGTGCCGGAACAGGTCCGACACCCGCAGCTGCCGGTCGGTCAGCTCGCGCAGGTCCTCCCAGAGCATCACGAGCAGCAACGACGAGCCACCCGCGTCGAGGAAGTTGCGGTCGAGCGGCAGCGCCGCCGGGTCGGCGAGGTCCAGGATCTCCGCCCACACCGCGCGGACCCGCTCCTCCAGTTCGGTGCCGGTTCCTTCGCTGGTCGTCACATCTCCTCCAGTGGCCGGGCCGACGGACCGGTGCTGAGGTCCTCGGCGGCGGTGACTATCGCGGCGAGCAGGGTTTCCGCGGTGCCGCGGTCGAACAGGGCGGTCAGGCCCGCGAGCTCGAAGGCCAGCTCCTCACCGTCGTCGACGACGGTGAGCTCGAGCTCGTACTTGATGTGCAAGGGTTTCAGTGGCCGCAGCCGGCCGGGTGGTGGCGTGTCGCGCACGGTCAGGTACACCGGGGTCACCGGCGGCCTGCTGGTGTCGCGCCCGGGGTCCAGTGCGGCCGCGACGGCGTCGAAGCGCGCCAGCGACGTGCCGAACGCGGCCTGGCTCGCCGCGCGGACGCGGCCCAGCAGTGCGGTCCAGGACGGGTCGTCCCGCAGGTCGACGCGCAGCAGCAGGGTGTCGACGAACATCCCGACGGTGCCGGCGTCCCGCGCCGACCGGGTCGACCACGGGAAGGCGAAGAGAAAGTCGCGCTGGGCGCTCGCGCGGGCGAGGGCGACGCCGAGCAGGGCCGCACCGAGCATGAACGGCGTGCAGCCGGCGGCGGTCGCGGTGGCGCGCAGGGCGGCGGCCCGCTCGGGGCCGAGCGACGCCCGGACCACGAGCGCTTCGGTGCTCTGCTCGGGCGGCCGGGGCCGGTCGTGGGGCAGCGCGACGTCCACCGGTGCCCCGGTCAGCCGGGCGATGACGGCCTCGGTGTCCCGGTCGGCGCCGTCTTCCTCGGCGGGGGAAGGCGGGACGGCCGGGGCGAGCGGCTCGCCGCGGCCCAGTGCGTCGATCTGCCGCAGCACCAGGTCCATCGACGGCCCGTCGCAGACGATGTGGTGGGCCACGACCACCAGCGAGACACCGTCGCGGTGGCAGACGACCTCGGCCCGGGCGAGCGGTCCCGCGGCGAGGTCGAACCCCGCCCAGCAGGCCTCGGCGAGGTGGGCCGCCAGCCGATCGGCGTCCCACGCCCGCGCGTCGGTCACGGTCACCGGCGGTTCCGCGTCGCCGGTCCGGACCACGACCCGGCGGCGCTTGCGGTCCAGCCGGAAGACCGAGCGGAACGCACCGTGGTGGGCCAGCACCGCGGCGGTGACGTCCCGCAGCCGGTCCGGGTCGGTGCCCGCGGGCAGCTCGACGACGGCGGGGACGACGTAGGCCTGCCGCAGCCACGGGAGCCGGTCCAGTGACCAGAACCGCTGCTGCGCCGCGGTCGCCGGCCGCTCCGGCCCCGAGTCGGCCGGGACCGGGGCCGCCGCGGCGGGCGCCGGTTCGGCGAGCAGGGCGGCCAGCCCGGCCACCGTCGGGTCGGCCAGGAACCGGCGGGCGGACAGGGCCGCCCCGGTCTCGTCCTCGATCCGGCGGAGCATGCGCACCACCAGCAGCGAATGCCCGCCGAGGGCGAAGAAGTCCGCCCGCGGCCCGAGCTCGCCCACCTCGGCCCCCAGCTCGCCGAGCGCGGCGACGAACAGCTCCGCGGCACGGTGCTGCGTGCCGGACAACGCAGTGGTGCCGGGCTCCTCCGCCCGGACGGGCTCTTCGGCGGCCGGCTCCGCGGCGAACCGCGAGAGGTCCGCTGCCGGGTCGGCGAGAACCAGGGCCAGGATGTCCACATAGGACTCCAGCAACGCGGCGGCGACGTCGGCGGGGTACCGGCCGGTGTCGTGCTCCAGGGTCACCCGGGCCCCGTCGCCGCGCGGCTCGACGGTGAGCAGGAGGTCGAACTTGGCCGTGCCGGTCGGCAGGATCTCCGGCTGGTCCCAGCGGACCGGGACGTCCGCGGGCGGCCGGGGGAAGTTCTGCAGCGCGAAGGCGACGTCGACGAGCTCGGTCCGGGCGGCCGCGGTGAGCCGGTCGAACGGGATGCGCTGGTGGGTCAGCGCCCGGTAGGCCTCGCCGCGCACCCGGTGGCACAGCTCGGTGAAGTCGGCGCCGTCCGGTACCGAGCACCGCAGCGGAACCGTGTTGACGAAGAACCCCACCAGGTCCTCGACCTCGACCGAACTCCGGTTGGCGGTGATCGCGGCGGCCAGGAACTCCGTGCGCGCCGAACGCAGCCGCAGCAGCAGCTGGAACGCCGCGAACAGCACCACGAACGGCGTCGACCGGTGGGCCCGCGCGTAGTCCGCCACCGACTGCCAGAGCGGCGCGGACAGGACGGCGGCCTGCTCGGCACCGTCGCGCACGACCCGGCGGCCGGGTCCGCGCGGCAGCGCCCCGGCGAGGGTCAGCCCGGCAGGCACCCCGGCCAGTTCGGCCAGCCGTCGCCCGATCCGGTCCGCGGTTTCGGCCGACCCGGCTTCCGCGGCGTCCCGCCGCGCGAAGCCGGCGTACTGCTCGCCGAGGAGGGGCAGCCGCACCGGCCGGCCGTGCACGGCGGCGTCGTAGGCCAGCGCGAGGTCGGTGCCGAGGCGGCCGAGCGACCAGCCGTCGAAGGCGATGTGGTGCAGCACCAGCAACACCGCGTCCTCGGCGCCGTGGAAGACGGTGGCGCGCAGGACCGGCCCGGCGGCGAGGTCGAACGGCAGCGCCACGCGGTGTGAAGCGCTTTCACGGGCGTCTTCGGTCGCGACGACCTCGACGTCGACCGGGGCCGCCGGGACCACCTGCTGGACGGGATCGCCGTCCCGCAGGAGGTACCGGGTGCGCAGCACTTCGTGCCGCCGGACGACCTCGGTGAGCGCGGCCCGCAGGGCGGGCACGTCCACCCGGCCGTGCCACCGCAGGAAGACCGGGACGTTGTAGGTCGCCGCGCCGGGGGCGGCCTGGTCCACCAGCCACAGGCGGCGCTGGGCCGCCGACAGCGGCGCCGCCCCGGGGCCGGAACCGCCGTGCGGCCGATCGGGCGAAGCAATGGGCGAGGACACCGGAATTCGACCTTGTTCGCGAATTTCGCGCAACTTTCACACCCCCTGCCAACCACCATAGGCAACGTTTTCGTAGATCATTATGTGATCTGGATCACCGTCCACGCGTCGATACTTCCGCGATCATCAGTCCACTCCCGAGTCCGATCGGGTATTGTGCCACGCGGACGTGATCGAAATGGCCGGGGCCTCGCCGATTAATCGGAATTCCCGGCCGGTGAACAAAGGACCGACATGCGCACCGAGCTCAGCAACCCGGCGACCGCACCCGCCCCCGCCGGCCCCTACTCCCAGGTGGCCCGGCTGGACTTCGGCGACGGCGCGCTCCTGATCCTCTCCGGCCAGCTCGCCCTCGACGACGACAACGCCGCGATCGTCGGCGAGGGCGACATCGCGGTGCAGGCCGAACGGACTCTGGAGGTCATCGGAGCCATCCTGAAGGCGCACGGCGCCGGGTTCGCCGACGTCGTCAACATCCGGACCTACCTCACCGACATGGCCGACCGGGCGGCCTACGCGCAGGTGCGCGCGCGGTACTTCACCGGCGACCTGCCGACCAGCACCACCGTCGCCGTGGCCGCCCTGTTCCGGCCCGAGGCACTGATCGAGATCGAGGTCACCGCGGTCGTCCGGCACCGCTGACCCGCGGCCACGCACCAGGGGGAAAAGTGCAGCTCAACCGCTTTGTCACTGCCGAGTTCCATGCCGCCGCCGAACGCCTGCGGGTGCCGGAGATGGGCACCGAGGTCATCGCCCGGCTGCTGGCCGACCTCGTCTGCCTGCACCGGCCGAGCCGGGTGCTGGAGGTCGGCATGGGGTACACGACTCCGTTCCTGGCCGCGGCGCTGGCCGACGTGCGGGACCAGGTGGCCGCCGAGTCGGCGGCGCTGGCCGAGAAGACCAGCCGCCACCTCGCCGAGCACGACGAACTCGACGACACCTGGCTCAATGCCGCACCGGCACTGGTCACCCCGGAGTTCCACCTCCGGCCGTACCGGCCGTCGCTGGTCGCCGTCGACGACCTGTCGATCCCCGAGTCCTCGGCCGAACGGGTGCTCGGGGTACTCCGGGAGCTGGGGCTGGACGACCTGGTGACGGTCGTCAACGCCGATATCCGCGACTGCGCGCAGCGGCTGCCCGCCGGTTTCGCGCCGATCGACTTCGCGTGGGTCGACGCCTGGGAGTGTTTGTACTTCTTCGACAATTTCTGGGAACAGATCAACCCGGACGGCGGAATGGTGTTGATGCATTATCTGCTGACTTATCCGGAGGGTGAGGCCATTGTCCGGTACATCAGCGAGTTCGCCCGCACGAATCCGGGCGAGCTGGAAGTCGTCAACCTCCTCGAATCGCAGAAGCTGACCCAGAACAGCCTGACGATGATCCGGCGGACCGGTGGTACGCGGAAGCGCCGCTACGGCGGCCCGGGCGGCCGGGTGCGCTATTCGCCGGAGCTGCGCGCGGCCGCCGAAGCCCACCGGGACGCCGTCCGGTCGTGATCACCCCGCTCCGGCCGCCGGACCACGGCGACCGGAGCGGGGCCGTTCAGGGCCGGTGCAGCTCGCGAACCCGCGTGGCGAGCTCGCCGAACGACTCCGCCAGCAGCACGTCGGCCGGTTCCAGCACGATCCCGAGGCCGCGGCGCACCCGGGACGCCACCTGCATGGCCAGGATGGAATTGCCGCCCAGGTCGAGGAAGTTCGCGTCGGCCGGGGTCCCGCTCACCCCCAGCACCTCGCGCCACGCCCGCTCCAGTACGTCACCCGCCGGCTCCGCGACCGGCTCCCCGGCCGGCCGGTCCAGTGACGCGAGCAGGGCCGCGCGGTCGGCTTTCCCGGTGGGGCCCAGCGGAACCTCGTCGAGCACGACCCAGCGGGCGGGCACCATGTAGGCCGGGAGCACCCGGCCGAGCGCGGCCGACAGCTCCGCCGGGCCGGGTCCGCCACCGGCCGCCGGCAGCACGAACCCGGCCAGCCACGCGGAGGGGCCGTCGCCGACCTTCTCCACGAACGCCGCGGCCACCCCGTCGACGGCCGCAGTGACCTTTTCGATCTCTTCCAGCTCGATCCGGTACCCGCGCAGCTTCACCTGGCGATCGCGCCGCCCGACCAGCTCCAGGGCACCGCCGGGCAGCGCGCGCACCAGGTCGCCGGTGCGGTAGCGCGGGGCGCCGGTCTCGTCGGGCACGAACCGTTGCGCCGTCAGGTCGGGCCGCCCGAGGTAGCCGAGCGCGACCCCCGCGCCGCCGACGAGCAGCTCGCCGGTCTCGCCCGGTGCGACCGGCTCGCCGTCTTCGCCGACGACCGCGAGGGTGGTTTCCTGCAGCGCGAACCCGATCGGGATGCGCTCCAGCCCGGCCAGGGAATCCGGCGTGCAGTCGAAGAAGGTGGCGAAGGTCGTCGTCTCGGTCGGCCCGTAGCCGTTGACCAGCCGGCCGGGCGCGCCGTGGGCGAGCACCGCGCGCACCGCGCCGAGGTCGAGCTGTTCGCCGCCGACCACGAGCGTGTCCAGGAACCCGAAGGCGGCGGGGTGTTCCCGCGCCACCGCGTGGAACAACGACGTGGTCAGGAAGGCCGCGGACACCCGGTCGGCCCGCGCCAGCCGGGCCCACTCCGGTGGCGGCAGCTCGGCCACGGTCGGCAGGACGACCACGGTGGCGCCGTTGCCGAGGGCATTCCACAGCTCGAACGTGGTGGCGTCGAAGGCCGGGTTGGCCGTGTTGGCGACACGGTCCCCGGGGCCGAGGGTGCAGAACCGCGCCCCGGTCGCGAGCCGGCGGACCGCCCGGTGGGGGACCAGCACCCCCTTCGGCGTGCCGGTGGACCCGGACGTGGAACAGACGTAGGCGACGTCTTCCCCGGTCAGCACGATCTCCGGCGCCTCCGGGCCGCCACCGGTGTCCGGGACCGGCAGCGACGGCCGGCCGGCGGCGGGCGGCCCGGCCACGACACGCACGCCGGCGTCCCCGAGGATCGTCGCGACCCGGCCGGGCGGCGCCTGGGGGTCGACCGGCAGGTAGGCGGCACCGGCCCGGAGGATGCCGAGCACGGCCACCACGAACTCCGGGGACCGCGGCGCGGTGACGCCGACGACGTCGCCGCGGCCCACGCCGGCGGCCGCGAGCTCGCCGGCGAACCGGCCGGAACGCCGCCACAGCTCGGCGTACGTCAGACTTGCGCCGGTGCGCGCGTCGGCGACCGCTTCGGCCTCCGGCGTGCGGCTCACCCACTGCCCGACGAGCGCCGGTACCGTTCCGGCTTGGTCCACTGTCGCTCCTCCCACCCGGGGAACGGATCAGCTCCGAAAGCCGCTGCGGTGAAAGGGAATCGACGTGCAGGCGCGCCGCCCAAGCTCAGCAGCGTGCGCCGAGCGGCAGACCGCGGACGCGACCCTGCGCCGACGGAGAAGTGCGGAAGACACCCTGCCTGCTATTCCCCCGAGCGAGCCCCCAGAAGTTCCCCGGCACCGCCGGTCCACTCCGATGTCAGTCGGTAAAAACCATACCGAGCACCGAAGGGATGCCAACCCGCCAATCAGGTGACGTGTCACGGCAATGTCACGCACGCGCGGTCACGGAGTGCTCTGGTCCACATTGGACGAACTAAAGTTGTTTTGGTGCAGAGAAATTTCGTGGTCCGGACCGCGGTGAAGACCGAGGAGGCATTGCCACCACAGTATCGCCCGGGCGGTGGGTGTCGGTAGCCGCTACACCTCGCCCCGAAGATCGGCCGGAGGTCACAGCGGCCCGCCGATCAGGAAGACAGCCGAGACCGCCGGCACCAGCCCGGCGAACAGCAGCACCGCACTGCCTGGACGACACTCAGTACCACCCACGTCAGGACACGGGCCGCTCGCCGCCGAGGGCGGCGCGGACTTCGGCGAGGACCTGCGGCAGCGGGGTCGCCGTGGTCATCACCGCCACGACCGTGGCGACGTCGCCGCCCGTGGTGCCGGCCCGCAGCGCGAGCGATCGGCGGCCGACCACCTCCTCGACCAACTTGCCCACACCCCTGCGATCGCGCGGTGCCTGTACGGAAGCAACGAGCAGCCCGCCCGGCACGCCGACGTGCCGGCCGCCGACCTGGGCGGCGGACAACGCCGCACCGGTGTTCGGCGCTCACGTCCCCGGCGCCCGCGGTGCCGGCATCACCATCGCCGGCAGGGCGTTCCGCATCGACTCCTGGCCATCACTCTGATCCTGGCCCGCACGCCTGGGCCACTTGGCACCGGCGGGCAGCGCCATGCGCGTTTGACAAGTATGTCGTACGACATAGTATAGGTTTTGCCGGAGGACCTGAGACGCCGCTAAGAGCTCGTGCCCACTCAGGACCGCGGGCGGCTTCTCAGCCCTCGGCCAAGTCACCCCCAAGGAGATTCGCCATGTCATCCGTGCTCATCACCGGCGCGTCCAAGGGCATCGGCCGCGCCATCGCCGTCGAGCTGGCGGCCAGGGGCCACCGGGTGGTCGCCACTGCCCGGCGGCCGGAAACGCTGGTCGATCTGCCCGTCGACCAGCGGCTACGGCTCGACGTGACCGACCAGGACAGTGTCGACCGGGCGATCCGGGACGCCGGTGACATCGACGTCCTGATCAGCAACGCCGGCGCGACCGTGCGCGCCCCGCTCGAAAGCGTCCCGCTCGCCGAGATCGAAAACCTCTTCCAGCTCAACACTCTGGGCGCGCTGCGGGTGGCGCAAGGAGTGCTGCCGCAGATGCGGGAACGGGGCGCGGGGCGGCTGGTGTTCGTCTCCAGCGTCCAGGGCCGGGTCGTGCTGCCGATCATCGCCCCCTACGGAGCCAGCAAATGGGCGCTGGAGGCCATCGCCGAAGGACTGGCATTGGAGGTCGGCCACTTCGGCGTCCGGGTGAGCATCGTCCAGCCCGGCGCGGTGGCCACGGACGGCGCCGCCGGAGCCAAGTCCTTCTTCGGCGATGACGACCCCTACCTCGCCCTGCTCGGTCAGCTCGGTGTCCTGCGCGGCGAGGTCATCGCGCCGGAAGAAGTCGCCACCGCGGTGGCCGACACGATCGAGCACGCCGATCCCCCACTGCGCGTGCCCGTCGGCGCGGCGGCCGAGCAGCTCCTGAAGGCCCGCAAGGAAGCCCCCGAGGCAGTGCCGTTCCTGCCGGCCGAACTCGATTGGTAGAACCGATGACCGCCCCGCGGTCGATGACCGCGCTCGTGCTGGGTGGCGGCGGCCCCGCCGGTGTCGCATGGACGTCCGCCCTGCTACACGAACTTGTCTCCGGCGGACTGCCTGCGGCGGAGTCCGACGTGGTGCTGGGCACCTCGGCCGGGTCGGTGGTCGGCGCCTGGCTCACGATGCGGCCCGGCGGCCTCCCGACCTTGCCCCAGCGGATGCTCGATCGGGCCCGATGGCATGCGCGCAACACCGAATCCGGCTACGGCGACCGGGATCTTCTGCGCCGGGTCGTCGCCGGGTCCACCCATGACGCCGAATCCGCCCGGGGTATCGGTCAGGCGGCGATCGCCGCCATCCCGCCGATCTCCGTGGACCAGGCCGAAGGGTTGTGGCGCGCGACGCTGCCCGAAGGTCCGTGGCCGGATCGGCTCAGGGTGACGTCGGTGAACGCCGGCACCGGGGCGGCCAAGGCATGGTCGGCGGCCGACGGCGTCTCGCTCGCGGCCGCCGTGGCGTGCTCCACCGCGGCGCCCGGCGCCGCGCCCCCGGTGACACTTGCCGATTCGGTCTGGGTCGACGGCGCGGTTCGGTCCGGCACCAACGCCGACTTGGTTCGCGACGTCGGCTCGGCCGCCCGTGGCCGGGTACTCGTGCTGGCTCCCCTGCCGAACGACGGCCTCGCCCGCGAGGAGGCCGTCCTCGTCGAGCACGGTTACCGCGTCACGGTGATCACCGCCGAGCCGTTCTACGAGACGATCGCGGACCTGATGAACCCCCGGTTCGTGAAAGTCGCCGAAGCGGCCGGCGCGCAGCGAGCGCGTGCGGTCGCGGCGGAGCTGGCCGCGTGGTGGAACGCCTGAGTTGCTAAGATATGCAAGACGTCATACATAAAGAAGGTAGGTCGCCGTGGGTGCGCGCTCGGACGCCAAGGTGAAGATGGTCCAGGCGGCCAAGCAGCTCATGCGAGAGCGGGGCTACCACGCGACGGCGTTCTCCGACGTGCTCAAGCTCAGCGGGACGCCCCGCGGCTCGGTGTACTTCCACTTCCCCGACGGCAAAACGCAACTGGCGGCGGAGGCGGTCGAGGCCCACGCGCGGGAGCAGGTCGACATCATCGACCGCGCGGCGGAGCAGGCCGCCTCGGCGGCCGAACTGGTTGAACGCTACGTAGACCTCGGCCGCGACGGCATGGCGGCGAGCGGCTACTCCCGGGGCTGCGCGATCGCGCCCCTGGTGACCGAAGGCGCGACGCAGGAGTCGGCGGACCTCGGCGAAACCGGCCGGCGAGCATTCTCGGAGATGATCGACCGGCTCGCGTTCCACTTCATGACCTTCGGCGTCGAGCAGGCGGCGGCTCGCGCTCTCGCCGACGCCGTGATCGCCGGAGTCGAAGGGGCGATGATCACCTCGCGGGCTCGCCGCAGCCCCGCCCCCTACGACGCGGTCAAGATGACACTGGCCGACTTCGCGACACGGGCGCCTCGCTCGCGTCGCACCAGGCGAATGGCGGAACCGCCGCCTCAGCGTGCTGATTGAGACAGCTGACGCAGTGCCCGGACTCAGGCAGTCGGCGCCGCCGTCGCCGTGACGCGCTTCGCCCGGACCGTCAGCGCCGCGATCGCCGCCGCCCCGACCAGTGACACCGCGATGCCCACCCCGACCGCGGTGTTCCACCCCGCGGTCAAGCCGGCTGGGGACGGGTGGACGGCCAGCACGCTGACCACCGTGACGCCGAGCGCCGCGCCGACGTAGCGGCTCGTGTTGTTGATGCCGCTGCCCATCCCCGTCCGGTCCGGCGGCACGCTCGCCACCGCTTCGCGCCCCAAGGACGCGTTCACCACGCCCGTCCCGACCCCGGCCACCACCAGGCCCGGCAGCAGGGACGCCGGCGCCACGGCGGGGGTGGCGAACGCCAGCGGCACCAGGCCCGCCGCCACCACGACCAGGCCGGCGCTCAGCCGCGCACCGCCGGAAAACGCCGCGGGGAGGCGGCGTGTCAGCACCGCCGAGACCACGCTCGTCGCCGACCAGGCGAGCACCACCAGGGCCGAGGTGAGCGGGCTCAGCGCCAGGCCATTTTCGAGCATGGTGCAGAGGAACGCCATCAGCGCGGTGACCCCGGCGCCCGCCACGAACGCGCCCGTCGTCGCCGACACCAGGGCCGGGCGGCGGAAGAGCGTCAGGTCGAGCATGCCGCCGCCGGAGCGGTTCTGGTGGGTGAAGAACGCTGTGAGCAGCACGACCGCCGCCGCGATCAGAGCCAGCTCCAGGGGGCTCGTCCAACTCTGCCTGCCTTCGGTGAGCGCGGCCAGCAGCGCCGCGAGACCGCCGCCGAGCAGCAGCGCGCCCGGCAGGTCGACCGTCCGGACGCGGTCCGACTCCGACTCCGCCAGCAGGACCCGGCCGAGTGCGGCGACGCCGAGCGCCAGGCCCGCGATCACGACGTAGAGCACGCGCCAGTGGTGGTCGAGTGCCGCGCCGGCCAGCGGGCCGGTCGCGATGCCCGCGCCCAGGCAGGCACCCCACAGGCCGGTCGCGCGGGCACGGCCGGCCGCGTCCGGGAACGCCGGGCCGAGCACAGCGAGCCCGCACGCGATCAGCGCGGCAGAGCCGACGCCTTCGACGACGCGGCCGCCGATGAACGTCAGCGGTCCCGGCGCGACCGCGCACAGCACCGATCCGGCGGCCGTCACGACGGCGCCGGCGACGAAGACGCGCCGCCGTCCGAAGTCGTCGCCGATCGCGCCGGCCGGCAGCAGCGCGACGGCCAGCCCGAGGCTCATCGAGCTGAGGATCCACGAGGTCGCGACCGCGCCGGCGCCGAGGCCGCCCGCCACCGCCGGGACGATCGACAGGGGCGCGGTGAAGACGAAGAGCGCGAGCAGCGTGGCGCCGCCGGACGCGACGAGGACGGCTCCGGGACGGCTGGCCATGCGAACACCTACTTTGTTCGGTCACCGAACTCTTTCCTGCGAAGACTAGCACGATTGGTTCGATGAACGAACTTTTCTGTGGCAGACTGGACGCATGGCGCTGCCCCGCGAGTACACGAACCAAGCCTGTTCGATGGTCCGCGCACTGGAGATCGTCGGCGAGCGCTGGACACTGCTGATCGTCCGCGACGCCTTCTTCGGCGTCCGCCGCTTCAGCGATTTCGTCGAGCACCTCGGCATCCCGCGCGCGGTCCTGACCGAACGGCTCGAGTTCCTCATCGGCGAAGGCGTGCTGGAGCGCGTGCCGGGACCAGGCAAGCGAAGCGAGTACACGCTGACGGCAAAGGGACGAGAGCTCTGGCCCGTCATCCGCGCCTTGGTCGCCTGGGGCGACCAACACTACGCGCCAGCCGGACGCCGCCGCGTGTTCGTCCACGCGGGATGCGACGGCGAAGTCGCACAGTCGGGGACCTGCCAGCGATGCGGCGACCCGGTGACGCCCGCCGAGACGGTGATGACGCCGGGCCCGGGATTGCCGCCACCCCCGGAACACAGCCAGGTCAGCGCGATCCTCTCCCAGCCGCGCCCCCTTCTGCAGCCCATCCACTGACCCCTTGCACGCTCCCGGGGAGCCACCGGCTAAAATCGCGGCCGCTTCCTTGAGGCCCAGGCCGATTCCGCCGTACTCCTCCGGGATCATCGCTCCCAGCCACCCGCCGGCGGCGAACGTCTTGACGAAGTCCCACGGATACTCGTGCTTGCGGTCCTTGTCCAGCCAGGAGTCGTTGTCGAACTTCGGTGGAGGCCGGCGGCCTTCCGGCCGGCTCCGTTGAGGCCGGCCTGCAGGCCGGCGACCTCACCCGGTCAGTCGTCAAGCCGGCGCGCCGGAGCGTTCGGCCTCCACCAGCGGCACTACTGGCCCCCCGCACTTCGAGGGCCCGGCTCGCGAGCCAAGCGAAACTCCGCATACCCGGCCCCCGGCGTCGTGCCGGTTCACCGTCCACGGACCGTCTGGGACGGCGCCACCTGCGTCGGGTTCCCGCAGGTGGCGCCGTCGTCTCGGCCGGTCAGGTGCCGGGGGTGACGGGGGTCTTGGACACCCCCCTGCCGCCGGTGGCGGTGTTTGATGCGCCGATCACGTTCGGCTTGTTCTGGGACACGCAGTCGCTCTGGTTGGTCGAGTTGATGCCCCAGCCCGACTTGTTGGTCACCACGAAGGTGTTCTTGGTGAACGTGTTGCCGCAGCCAGTTTTCTCCCACACGTTGTGGGTCTGGATCCCGTCGAGGTAGCCGTTGCTGATCTTGTTGCCGGTGATGGTGTAGTTGTCGCCCTTGACGTCGATGGTGGAGTCGGCCGAGTTCTGGTTCTTCTCGCCCGTGCCGTCGAGGGTGTTGCCGGAGATCAGGCCGTCGTGGGTGCCTTCCTTGATGTCGATGGCCTCGGCGGCGACGCCGGGGCCGATTTTGTTGTCGAGCACCTGGATGTAGTTGCCGCCGTCGGGCGACTGGCCGCCGTTGGCGCCGTAGCATTCCCAGTTGCTGTTGGCCGAGCCGAGGTAGACGCCCTCGCCGTAGCCGGGTTGTTCCTTGCCGGTGTTGGTGATGGTGGAGTTCTTGATGGTGCCGTAGGCGCTGCTCTTGCGGAAGTGCACGGCCTCGGCGCCGACGTCGTGCACGGTGACGCCGTCGATGGTGACGTGCTGGGCGCCGTCGAGCACGATGCCCTTCTTCGAGTCCTTGACCGTGAACCCCTTGAGGTTCCAGTAGCTCGCGCCCTGCAGCCACAGCCCGTAGCCGGTCTGACCGGACGGGCAGTCGGTGTCACCGGGATTGAACAGCGGGTCGTGCAGCACGGCCTTCGCGCTGCCGGTCAGGGTGATCGGCGCGGACGCGGTGCCGGGCTTGGTCGCCACGAACGCGCCGCTGTAGTCGCCGTCGGCCAGCACGATCGTGTCGCCCGGCTTCGCCGCGGACAGCGCTGCGGAGAGCTGGGTGGCGGTGGCGACGCTGATCGTCGTCGCCGCGGGGTGCACGAGCTGCCCGGCCAGGGACAACGCCGCCAGTAGCTTGATCATCAGGTGACCCCTTTCAGCCGATGTTCTTCAGGAACAGGGACTTGGCCGTGCTGGTCTTCGTGTCGTCGACGCCGTGTCCGTGGGTGTAGTCGCGTTGTTCGTTGTGGGCCCAGTCCGTGATCGGCTTGCCGCTGACGTCGAGGTGGTGGAACGCCGAGCCGTCCCAGCCGAACTGGTAGATCTTCGTGTGGTCGGCGTAGTACGGCGTGTAGGCCGCGTTCGCGGTGATCTGCTTGGTCATGGTGTTGTTGAAGAAGACGTTGCGGGGCCCGGAAGATCCGGACCACTTGACCGCCTTCTGCCCGGTCGACCAGTAGATCGGGAACCACGTCGATTCGTCGGGCCCGTCGCCGCCCTCGCCGCCGCAGTGCGCGGTGCAGTTGCCCGACCGGTGGGCGTAGGAGACCTTGTTCGTGTTGTTCTCGAACAGGTTGTTGCGCTCGTAGCCGCCGTGGATGTTGAAGTCGGAGTCGATGTCGTTGCCGATCACGACGTTGCCCGAGGCCGACCACTGGAAGGTGAAGTGCCGCAGGTCGCGGGTGGTGTTGCCGGCGTAGAGCGAGTCCCAGACCCGGGAGCCGCGGAAGTAGCCGTTGCCGCCCTTGCCCTTGTTCCACGAGCCGTCCAGCTCGTTGTTCACGATCTGGAGGTTCTTGGCCTCCTCGGTGACGATCGGGTGTGAGCCGGTCATCGTCGCGTGCGTGTTGCGCACCCAGGAGTTCGCCGCCCACTTGAACACGATGCCCTGCATGGCCAGCGACGGCGCCAGGTTGCCGTAGTTGTCCTTGGCCTGCGCCTCGGTGATGCCCGGCGGGGCCACCTGGCCGAACGTGAAGTCCTCGAAGCCGACCCCGACCACCGGATCGACGATCGGGGACGCCTTCGACGCGTAGACGCTGCCGTCGATCGCGGGCGAACCGTCCGAAGTGGAGTCGACCGGGACGTCGTATTCGAGCGGCTTGTCGATCGACACCGTGTGGTTCGTGGTGTCGATCGCGGTGATGGTGAACCACTGCTGGCGCATGTGCAGGTTCTCCAGCGGCCACGTCGTCGGGTACGCGCTCATCGACTTGTAGAAGTCGATCGAGTTCGCCGCCCGGATGTTGATGAAGCCGCCGACCTTCATGTTCGTCGTTTTCGCGCTGGTGGCCAGGTAGACGGTCTTGTCACCGGTCCGCGCCGCGAAGCCCTTGTCACCGGGCTTCTCGCGCAGCTTCGCGCCGGCCTTCCAGTGCACGTTGATCGTGCCCTCGAAGATGTCCTTCCGGTTGGCCGGGGCGGACTTGTAGTCACTGGCGTAGCTCGGGTCGACGCCGCGCGACTGCACGCGGAAGAGGCCACGGCCCGGCCACAGCCAGCCGCCGGACGCGTCCCCGTAGTTCATGTTCTTCTGGTCCCACTGGTCGCCGTCCGGCGTGAGCACGTCGTACTCGGTGTTCTTGTCGGGGGCATAGACGAACTTCGTCTTGTCCGTGCCGGCGCCGCGCAGGATCAGGTAGTTCGCGTCGACGTGGATCTCGTGGGTGACGTTCAGCGTGCCGGCCGGGAAGGTGATCAGGCTGAGCTTCGTGTAGCTGCCCGACGGCGAGCACGACGCGTGGATCTTGTCGATGGCGGCCTGGATGCCGGCCGTGTCGTCGACCCCGTCGTCGGGCTTGACCTTGTAGGTGCTCGCGAGCTGGGCCGCGGTGATCCGGCAGCTCGCGCTGGGGTTCACGGCGTCGGCGCCGGGCAGGTTCAGCCCGCCGCGGAAACCGGCCTTGCTCCAGTCGTACAGGCCCGGCACCGGCGCCGCGCGGTTGCCCGCTGACGTGTCCAGTGTGGTCAGTGCACCTGGGCCGGGCGCGGCGACCGCGGCTGGGCCCGAACCGACCGCCGCGACGCACGCGACGGCGACGGCCGCCAAGGCCGCACCTTTTTTGTTGCGCGACAAAGAAACCTCCGAGATTGAGGGCGCAGATCGATTCGACTCCGGCTCGGCGCGGCACGGGACGCCGCCTGTCCGGCGCGTGCCGGCCGGGCGAACCGGAGAACGTTGACATCGGCCGAAAGCGGGTAACGCGGCTGAAGGCCGCCGTCACTCCCGCCTCGTTCACGGTGTGCGGCAATCGCCTATCCGGACAAAATTCCTCCATAGCTGGGCTGGCTCGGCCAGGACTGCTTGAAGGCGGCGGGTCTGCCGACCATACCTCGGCAAGTTCACTTAGTAAAGTAACTTTCCGAACGCGCAGGGTGCTCGGCGTGAACTTGACAGTGGGACACCCGCGGATCATCCTCGCGCGCGGCGCTGCACGACGCGTTGAGCGCATCGGAACACCCGGTCATTTGACTCGACCCCGTCACCGGAAGGCGACGCGGCCGTCGTCCGGCGGGCCCTCGATCCGCAGGACGGGCCCGCCGTCCTGGTCGGGCACTCCTACGGCGGCGCGGTCATCACCGAAGCCGGGACCCACGAGAAGGGCGCCGCGCTCGCCTACATCGCCGCGTTCGCGGTGCGCCGGTGCCGCCGATCCTGCCGCCACAGGAAGGATTCCTGTTTCTGGACAAGGAGAATTGCCACGAGTCCTTCGCCGACGAGGTCAGCCCGCAGCCCGCGGCCGTCGCCGCCCACGTCAAGCAGGCCGCGACCGGCGCGGAGCACGTCCCCGGTTCAGGCGTAGACCTCGAACTGCGCGAGCTGCCCCGCGGGCCAGCCGGTGTTGGCGGTGAAGGTGATGCGGACATAACGCGTGTTCGTGCCGGGCACGCCGACCGTGACGCTGTTGCCGCGGGCCGGGTCGAAGGTGTACCCGGCCGGGCCGGCCAGCGTGGTGAAGGTGCCGCCGTTCGCGGATCCCGAGATCGAGAGGGTCTGGGTGCGGGCGGCCCAAGCACTCACGGGCGGCAGGCCCAGGACGATCCGGCTGACTGCGGTCACGACGCCGAGGTCGACCTGGATCCATTGCGGGAACGCGTTGTTGGTGCTTTCCCAGTAGGTACCGGAATTCCCGTCGACGGCGTTGCCCGAGGAGTAGCCCTGGGTGTGGCTGCTTTCGGTGGTGGCCCGGCCCCCGGCCAGGTCCGTGCCGCTGTTGGTGGGCAGCCCGGGTGAGGTCGGCCGGACCGCGGTCAGCGGCAGCTGGCCTTTCAGCATCCGGCCGCCGTCGGCAGTGAGGCGCAGGTAGTAGTCGGACAAACAGGGCGTGCCGTCCTCGTCGAGGGCGAGCAGGCCGGAACCGGCCGGCGTCATCGACGCGTTCTCCGCCGTCTTGGCGATCTGGTTGCCTTCACCGTATTCGTCGAACATCGAGATGTAGAGGCCCTGCGCGCCGGCGCGGATCATGTTGTAGAACTGGCGCCACATGAAGTCGCCGTGTGCACGCTGGCGCGCCGAGACGTCGCCGGGCAGCACGCACGGCTGGTAGTCGATGCCGTGGGCGGCGCACTCCGCGACGTCGGGGACGTTCATGTTGGTGTACATCCAGTCCGAGTCCGCCGCGGTGCCGATCGCGCCGACCATCCACGGCGAGATCATGTCGAACGCGTGGTAAACGTCCGAAAAGCCCGGGCGCGAGCCGCCGGTACCGCTCCGCCACTCGCGCGGGACACCGCCGATCACGTAGCAGCCCTGGCCCTTGAACCAGTTCACGACATCAAGGCAAGCCGCGGCATCCCAAGGGTGGTTCGCGTCGTTGTAGCCGAACCCCCAGATGCAGACCACCGGCTTGCCGTTCTGCCGGGCGTAGGCCGGAGACGCCGTGTGGGCGGACATCTTCGCCGTCCAGTCGGTCTTGATCTCCGGCTGCATGTTCGCCCAGCCGGTGACGTCGTACATGATGTAGAATTTCCGCCCGTGCGATTCGGCCGCGCTGCGCACTTTCGCGGCCATCGCATCGCGGGTGGCGCCTTCGGAGCTGTTCGGGTTGAACCGCTGCAACGCGGCGGTGTCGCAGCCGTTCTGCTGCATCCAGAGGAAATGCGTGTCGACGGTTTGCTGGTCGTACGACGAGAACAACGTGGCGGGCTCGCCGCTGCCGAAGTTCTGATACGCGGTCGGGTACTTGCGGGTGTACTCGCGCATGTCCGGCCACGCCCGGATCACGTTGTTGTCCGGCGACGGCGTCCGGCTCCAGTCCTGGCTCCAGTGCCACCAGCCGCCGATCGGGGCGCCATCCCCGGCGCAGGCGAACCAGCCCTGGTAGCCGACGGTGATCTTGCCGACGACATCGCCGGGCGGGCTGGCGGCGTACGCGACGCCTGGTGCGCCCGCCAAGGACAGCGCTCCCCACGCCGATGCCGCCGCCGCCGAGCCGATGAAGGTTCTCCGGGAGATCTCCATGCCGGTCCCTCTCGTCCGCCAGTGCACGAGTACGTGGCCAGAATGTAGGCGTCCCGACAATGCTTAGCAAGAGTTGGACCGCTTTCTGAAATTTTCGTACCGGTGGCCGCAAGCGACGTCACCGGCCGGCGTCGTTTCAGGCGCGACGACGGGCGGTCGTCTCCAGCGCGTCGCCGATGACGCGCGCGCTGCCTGGCACTGGATCGAACCCTCAGGCGCACTGCCGGTGGCGATCCCCACGCCCGCAGACTGGATCGCCGCGCGGGTCACCGGCGCCCAGCTGGTCAGGATCGCCGCGGGCCGGTGTTCGCGGATGAGGTCCTCGATCAGCTCCGCCGGGGCCGGTTCGGCGGGGCCGGCGATGCCCGGTCGGTGAGCAGCACGGTGCCCGGCACGTCAGACCCACTACAGCGCGTCGTCGTGGGCCAGGCGCGGCAGCCGGGGGAACCACGGGTTCTCCCCCGGGTGCCCGATGTTGACGACCAGGATCGAGCGGAACCGCCCCTCCGGGAAGAACTCGGCGTCGACGGCGGCCGCGTCGAAGCCCGCCATCGGACCGGCCGCCAGCCCGACCGCGCGGACGGCGAGGATGAAGTACCCGGCCTGCAGGGTGGCGTTGAAGGTCGCGGTGTCCGCGCGCATCTCTTGGTTCGCCGCGAAGACCTCCTTCAGCTCCGGCTTGTAGGGCAGCAGCGCCGGGATGTGCTCGTGGAACCGGGTGTCCACGGCGAGGACGGCCACCGCCGGCGCGGACTGCGTCTTGGCGCGGTTGCCTTCGTCCAGGTGTTTGACGAGCCGGTCGCGGCCCTCGCCCGGGCGGACGAACAGCACGCGCAGCGGCTGGGTGTTGGCCGCCGTGGGCGCCCACCTGGCGAGTTCCCAGATCTCCGACAGCTCTTCGTCGCTCACGGGGGTGTCCGCGAAGCTGTTCGCGGTCCGGGCGCCGGTGAACAGCACGTGCGTGGCGTCGGGAGCCAACCGCTTCAGGGCGGCGTTCATCGTGTTTTCCTTTCGTGACAGGAGTTATCCGGACAGACCGACCGGGTGGCCGATGTCCTCCCGGATGGCGTGCAGGCCGGTCAGTGGACCGTCGACCTGCATGAGCCGGCCCATCGTCAGCGGCCCGAGGTCGACCGGCGCGTAGCCGAATTCCTCGGCCACCGCCCGGAACCGGACCTTGGCGGCCGCGTCGTCCCCGGCGTGGAAGAGGATGCGGCGGCCCGCCGGCGTGACCGGGTCGGCCGCGATGACCGGCCCGTAGAGGTTGTCGAACGCCTTGATCACGTGGGCGTCCGGCAGGAGTGAGGCGACGAGCTCGCTGCCGCCGACGTCCAAGACGTCGAGGACGGCGGCCGGCGGCGGGTCCGCCCACTGGTTGGTCGCATCGATGAGGATCCGGCCGGGCCGTGGCGGAAGCGCTTTCAGTGCGTCGCGCACGCGGCGCCAAGTCACGGCCAGGACGACGAAGTCGGCTTCGCCCGCTTCGGAGATCGTGCCGGCGGAGGCTCCCGGGCCGAGCCGGGAGACCAGCTCGGTCAGGGTGTCCGGTCCCCGGCTGTTGCTGAAGACCACTTCGTGGCCCGCCTTGAGCGGGTGGCTGGCGATGGCCTGGGACAGCGTCCCGGCCCCGATCATCCCGAACTTCACGTCAGTACGCCTCCGGCAGCAGGTCGTCGTCCGGCTGGTCCGCCGCCCACCCGGCCAGCTCTTCCCACCGGGCGTAGCCTCCCGTCCGTCGCGGACGGGGGTGCAGCCGTCCCGAGACGTTCGCGGCCTTCATCTCTGTCTCCCACTTTTGGTTAACGTGTTAACCAGAAGCTACGCCGCAACTTGTTAACGTGTCAACCACTTCGGTAGGCTCGGGAGCATGGCGCAGGTGCGGTGGCTGGACGAACGGGAACAACGGGCCTGGCGGAGCCTGACGGCGATGCAGGAGGGCCTGACCGAGTTCGTCGACCGGCAGCTGCGGCACCGGTGCGGTCTGTCCAATGCGGACTACCAGGTGCTCGCGCACCTGTCGGAGGCGGCGGACCCCCTGCGGTCCTACGAGCTCGGCCGGCTGCTGCACTGGGAGAAGAGCCGCCTGTCCCAGCACTTGACGCGCATGGAGAAACGCGGCCTGGTGCGCCGGGAGCGCTGCGACACCGACCAGCGCGGCTCGGTGATCGCCATCACCGCCGCGGGCACGAAGCTGATCGAAGCGGCGGCCCCCCAGCACGTCTCGGACATCCGCGAGATCGTCATCGACCACCTCACCCCGGAGGAACTCGACGCGCTCACCACGATCAGCGCCAAGGTCAACGCCCGGCTGGCGGCGCAGGACGAGGACTGAGCGCGGCTACGCCAGCTCTTCGACGTGCCCGCCCGGCGAGTACTCCGCCCAACCGGGCTTACCCGACCCGGCGAACGCGACCCACGAGCGGTGCATCCGGGTGGCGAGCGCGGCGGGTGGTTCACCGGTGCCCAGCAGCTTCCGCGGCCCGCGCAACGAGGGCAGCGCGAGGTTGTCGAACACGAACGGCAGCTCCATCACGTGACTGGCCCCCAGCTGCCCGTCGACCGCGTCCGACCGCCAGCCGAACTCGTAGCGGTAGGTCGGGCCGGCGGTGTGGGCCGTGGCCAGCGCGTGCGTGCCGGTGCGGAACAGGCCGTCACTGAGCACCCTGGTGCGCAACTCGGCCCGGCCGGCGTGCGGGTACCGGCTCCGGTAGCCGCGCACGGCGTCGGCGGGGTCGCGGTGGAAGAGCGCGGCCGTCTCGCGGACGTCGAGGTCGGTGCTGCCCGCCAGCTTGCCCACGGGCGCGAGGTAAAGGCTGCCCTCGTCGAGGTTGTCGCCGATCAGCAGGTCGACGGCACTGCCACCGGCGGCCGCGACCGGCTGGCGTTCGCTCACCAGGCTGAACGACGTGATGCCGCCCAGCGGGTGGTGGTGCGTGAGCGTGCGCAGGGCCAGCCCCGCCAAGTCGGCCAGGACCGCGACGAGCCGGTCCTCCGGGACGCCGGCCAGCGCCGCGGCGGAGGGCTCGACACCGAAGTGCCGGCCCACCCGCTCGGTGACCATGGCGGCCTGCTCGGGTGTGAAGGCCCCGGTGCCGCTGCCGCTCTGGACGATCGCCCGGCGGAAGAGACCGGCCGCGGCCGGCTCGGCGAGCACGCCACCGACGATGATCGCCCCGGCCGACTGCCCGGCGAGCGTGACGTTGCCCGGGTCGCCGCCGAACGACGCGACGTTGTCCCGCACCCACCGCAAAGCGGCGACGACGTCGAGCAGGCCCCGGTTGTCCGGCGCGTCCGGGAGGTGGAGGAACCCGGGGATGCCCAGCCGGTAGTTGACGGTCACCAGCACGACGCCGTCCCGCGCGAAGGCCGTGCCGTCGTACAGCGGTGCTCGGTTGGAGCCCGCGACGAACCCGCCGCCGTGGACGAACACCAGTGTCGGGCGCGGTGAACCGTCCGCCGGCGGGGCCCAGACGTTCACCGTCAGGTAGTCGTCGCCGCGCTGCCAGCCCGGGCCGAAGTACGGGGACATGTCGAGGACGCCGAAGGAGTCGCGGGCCGGCTGCGGCGCGGTGGGGCCCGGCCGCGTCCCGTCGCGCACTCCGGACCACCCCGGGTGGGGATCCGGCGGGGCGAACCGCCGGATCCCCAGGGGTGCCTTGGCGTAGGGCACGTCGAAGTGGACGGTGCCGTGGTCGTGCCGGCGACCGCGGACCGGTCCCCCGCTGGTGGTGACCGTGCTGAATTCGGCCGGAGTCATCCTGCGTCTCCTGTCTGGCTCAGTACCGGGGAAACGGGGCCCAGTTCTTGATCCCGAACCCGCTGCCGCGGTGTTCGACCTCGAGCGCGCTGTGGCCGCTGAAGTGGGCGGGCAGGACCAGCGCGGCGGAGTCCGCGGCCCAGCCCAGCAACCGGCGGCGCGTCGCGCGGGCCTGCGCCGGGTCCTCGCAGAAGCAGCTGTTGTGCTCGGCGTGGGTGACCTGGAGCGGGGTGTGCATGAGGTCGCCCGCGAACAGCGCCCGGTCGCCGCCGGACTCCAGCTTCACCACGCTCGATCCGGGGGTGTGGCCGGGCGCGGCCTCCAGGCGCAGGTTGCCGTCGATGACGTGGCCGGCTTCCCACAACCGCACCTGGCCGGCGGCGTGCACCGGGGCCACGCTGTCCTCGAAGACGTTCTCGTTGACCCCGCCCGCGATCCCGGAGTTGTTCGCCGGGTTCCAGAACTCGAAGTCCGCCTCGGGCATCAGGTAGGTGGCGTTGGGGAAGGTGGGCACCCAGTTTTCGCCGTCCCAGCGGGTGTCCCAGCCGACGTGGTCGACGTGCAGGTGCGTGTTGACCACCAGGTCCACGTCCTCCGGCCGGACGCCGGCGCGGGCGAGGGCACCCAGGTAGTCCAGGTCGAGGTGGTCCCACGCCGCCACCGCGGGCCGGGCCTTGCCGTTGCCGACGCCGGTGTCCACGACGATGGTCCGGCCGCCGCTGCGCAGCACCCACGACTGCATGGCGACGTGCACCATCGTGTCGTCCGCGCCGAGGTGGTCGGGCACCAGCCACTCGCGGTGCTCCTGCCAGGCCTCCTCGGGCACGTCGGGGAAGAACTGATCGGTGGGCATGATGGGGCCGTGCGTCTCCTCGACGCGGGTGACGGTGACCTCGCCCAGTGCGATCTGGTCCATGACGGTTCTCCTTGCGGTGAGGGGGTTCGGTCAGCAGCCGAGGTCGGCGACGACGAGGTTCGGGTCCCGCCCGGTGACGTAGGCGGCGCTGAACACGTAGGCCGTGCGGCCGCGCACGGCCACCGACGTGGGGTTCTGCAGGCCGTCGGCCGGGGTGAGCACGATCGAGTGGCTCCCGTCGGGCCGGACGAGCGCGACCTCGCTGGGGCCGTTGAGCGCGGCGAGCAGCTCGTCCCCGCGGCCGGTGAACGCGAAGTCGTCGATGCCTGCCAGCCCGGTGGCGACCGTGCGCACCGCGCCGGCGCTGCCGTCCCGCCGGATCGGGATGCGCAGCACGGTGCCCCGGTCGAGGTTCGTGGCCCAGACCGCACCCCCGTGCAGCTTCAGGCCGTTGGCGCCGAGGAAGCCGGTGGAAGCCAGTTCGGGAGCGGTCGACCAGGCGACCGGGGTGCCGCCGGCCGCGGGCACCCGCCACAGGGTGCCGAGCACGGAGTCGGTGACGTAGAGGGTGCCGCTGCCCTGGTCGAGGGCCAGGCCGTTGGGCAGGCCCTCGGCCGGGAGCGCGGCGATCCGCTGAGGCCGGCCGCCGGGCCGCAGCCGCCACACGCCGGTGAGGTCGGCCGTGCCGGTGGCGTAGAGGAAATACAGCGTGCCGTCGGCCGCGCGGGTGATCCCGACGGTGAGCGGGAACCCGAGCACCGGCGTGTGGACGCCGCCGTCGGCGGGCGCGGGCAGGGTGGCCAGCACGCGGACGGCGCCGCTCGGCGAGATCTCGGCGATCTGGCGTCCGGCCGCGAACGTGACGTCGGCGGCCCCGCCGGGCGCCAAGGCGACGTTTTCCGGCGTTTGCCCTGCGGCCAGGTCGAAGTGGGCGGCGATCCGCGCATCGCGCAGCGGTGCGGAGACGGCGGACGCGGGCGTGGCGGTCAGCGCGACGCTCGCGGCGGCCAGGACGGACGCGGACGTCATGGACCAGGGCAGCTTCTTGGACAACGTGGTTCCTTCGCTTGTTTTCGGGCGCGCGTCGGCGACACACCGGCGCGCGGGGGTGTGGTGGGGTCAGGTGGGCCGGGTCAGACCGGTGTCGAGGCCGGGGCGGTGTCCCGTTCGACCGCCTGGGCGAGCAGCGTCAGGGCGGCCTGGGCGGGCGAGCCCGGTTCCGCCGTCGCGACGACGACGGCGGGCCCCGGCCCGCTGCTCAGGGTCTGCTGGAGCACGGTGAGGGTGCCGACGAGCGGGTGCCGCATCTCGTACGGGGCGACCGCGCAGGCCTTGACCCGGTGGTCGGCCCACAGGCCGGCGAACTCGGGGCTCTTGGCGCTGAGCTCGCCCACCAGGGCGTGCAGCACCGCGTCGTCCGGGTGCTCCCCCGCCACCAGCCGCAGGTTCCCGACCACGGCGCGGGCTTTGGCCGCCCAGTCGGCGTAGAGCTCCCGGGTGTGGCCGTCGAGGAATACCAACCGGGCCATGTTCGGACGCTCGGCGGGCCGCGCCGGGGCGGCGAAGTCGAGGTGGCCGGCGAACAGCGCGTGCCCCAGCCGGTTCCAGGCCAGCACGTCGGTGCGCCGGCCGAGCACGATCGCGGGCACCCCGGCCAGTGCCTCCAGCAGCTGACCGGCCGCCTCGGTCACCCGTTCCGGTGCGGGACGCCGGTACCGGGGACGGCGCCGGTCGGCGCGGGCCAGGTCGTGCAGGTGCCGCCGCTCCGAGTCGTCCAGCCGCAGCGCCCCGGCGATCGCGTCGAGCACCTCGGCCGAAGCGCTGAGGGACTGTCCCTGCTCCAGCCGGGTGTAGTACGAGGCACTCACCCCGGCCAGCAGGGCCAGCTCTTCCCGGCGCAGCCCCGGCACGCGCCGGCGTTCGCCGTAGGTATGCAGCCCGAGGTCTTCGGGCCGCACCTGAGCTCGCCGGGCCTGGAGGAAGGCTCCGAGCTGCGTCTTTCCGGTCATGGCTCCAGTATCGCCTCGCCTCGCCGCCGTCAGCCTGACCCAGCTGGGGGTGGGTAACGGCGGGGCTGGTTGCCGGGCGCCCGCGCGGGTGGACTCACCTCGTGAACATCACCAGTGACCTCGACGTGACCGGCTTCGCCTTCACCAGGAGCGCGTGGGTCGACGCCGCCCCCATCCGCGTCTACGAGCTGATCAGCGACGTCTCCGCGATCGGCCGGTGGAGCCCCACGGCGAGCGGCGTCGCCTACGACGACGGCGACGGCCCGTGGCCGGGCGCGTGGTTCAGCGGCGCCAACCGCCGGGAAGACCGCGAGTGGACCACCCGGTCCCAAGTGGAGAAAGCCGACCCGGGAACCGCGTTCAGCTTCGTCGTCGGCGGCACCGGCGACGGCATCGTCCGCTGGGCGTGGGACTTCCGGGCCCAGGGCAGCGGGAGCCTGGTCCGGCAGTCCTGGCGGCTGCTGCGCTTCGACCCCGTGCTGGGCCGGACCGTGGCGGAACTGGAGGCGCTGCGCGAGTACATGGCCGCCAGCGTCGAAACCACCCTGGCGGCGCTCGCGCAATGGGTCGCCGAGCAGGGCGGATCGCTACGGTAGCAACGACGGAACGGCCGGCCTCGCCTGTCAGGCGAGGCCGGCCGGACCGGTCAGCGCCAGGCCGGCACCCGTTCGTCGTGCATCAGCTGCGGCGCCTCTTCGAGCACCGCATCGACCCGCAGAGCCAGGCCGCTCGTGCCGGCGACCGGGCCGTAGGTGGTGAAGGAGCGAGCCGATCCTCAGTGGACGGTGGCTGGTCACGGTGCCTACCGGCCGTCCCGCGACCGCGGCGCGACGAGCTGCTCGATGCGGCCGGTCTTCACGTCGTAGCGGTAGCCGGACACCCGGATGCGGCCGGACACGGTCGGTGCGTCGAGGATCGCCTGAACGTCGACCGGGACGGTGTCCGCCGGGTCGACGACCGCGGTCCGCCGGAGCTCCTCGTCGTCGAAACCGAGTTCGGCGAACCCCTTGCGCAGCTGCGGATCGGCCATCAACGCCGACCCGCAGTCCGTGTGGTGGACGACCGCGATTTCGAACCACTCGGCGTCCGGGGTCTTGGTCTCGTGCAGGTAGCTGATCCACGCCAGATCGTCCAGAAAGGACTGGTTCGCCCGGCCGCCGACCGTGCGGGCGACGATGGCGTCCCCCAGCTCGAGGCCCATCGTGGCCGCCGGGTCCACCCGGGGGTCGATGCAGGTGAGGACGTAGACCTGCTTGTTCGGGATGAACGGGATGTCCGGAACCTTGGCCTTGGCGTCGGTTTCGGCGAAACGGGCGTTGTTGTCCAGCAGTTCCTTCAAGGTGCTCATGCCTCCAGGCTGCCGACGCGACGAAGACGGGACCAGGGGCAGGACAGCCACTTCGCGAAAGGCTTCGGCCACTACGACGCGCGCAGCGGCTCCCCCGCCGCGCGAGACTTCCGGTAAGCGGTCGGTGTCGTGCCGAGCTCGCGCGCCATGTGCAAGCGCAGGTTGGCCGCCGTGCCCAGCCCGGTGCGCTCCGCGATGTCCTCGACCGGCAACGGGGTCGACTCGAGCAGCCGCTGCGCTTCCAGCAGCCGCTGGGTGGCCAGCCAGCGCATCGGAGTCATGTCCGTCCGGGCGCGGAACTTGCGCGCGAAGCTGCGCTCCGGCATCCCCGCGTGCCGGGCCATCTGCGCGACGGTCAGTGGCCGGTGCATCTCCCCGACCATCCACCCGAACGTCGCGGACAGTCCGTCGTCTTCGCTGACCTGGCTCGCGAACTGCGCTTGCCCGCCCGGCCG
This sequence comes from Amycolatopsis sp. NPDC004169, assembly GCF_040610315.1. Classification (NCBI taxonomy): domain Bacteria; kingdom Bacillati; phylum Actinomycetota; class Actinomycetes; order Pseudonocardiales; family Pseudonocardiaceae; genus Amycolatopsis; species Amycolatopsis sp. NPDC004169. Next base: position 49,076 of record NZ_JBEXMD010000037.1, on the reverse strand, counting down.
GTGCGCCGCGACCACCAGGTACCGCGCGACCCTGGACGCGGCCGCCGCGCCGTGGTCCTGCCGGATCATGTGCAGGCACAGGTCGATTCCGGCGGAGAGGCCGGCGCTGGTCAGCAGCCGGCCGTTGTCGACGTAGAGAACATCGGGATTCAGCCGGACCGCGGGGAACCGGCGCCGGAACTCCGCCGCCTCCCGCCAGTGCGTGGTCGCGACGTGACCGTCGAGCAAACCCGTGGCGGCCAACGCGAAAGCCCCGATGCACACCGACGCGATCCGCGCGCCGCGGGCGTACGCGGCCCGCAACGCCTCCAGCACCTCCCGCGGCGGGTCCACCAGCGGCCGGAAACCCGGCACGACGATCGTGTCCGCCCGTTCCAGCGCCTCCAGTCCACTTGCGACATCGATGGTGAACGGCGACTGGGTCGCCACGCGTCCCGGGTGCGGGGCGCAGACGTCGAAGCGGTAGAGGTCCGCCTGCTCCTGGTGCCCGAACGCCTGCGCGGCGATGGCGAGGTCGAAGGCGATCACCCCGGGCAGCACCAACGCGACGACGCGGTGCGGGTCGGACGGTGACGAACTCATGGGTCCGAGTATCCCAGTCCCCGTCCGGTCAGGACAGCTCACACGGTGGGTACGCACGACGACTCATGAGGGAAGCCGATCCGCAGGATCGCGGCGGCACCGGCGGCGGCGAGCACAACCGCCGCGCCCAGCAGCAGCGCAGGCTCGTAGCCATGGCGCAGGAGCGGCGCGACGACGAGCGGGCCGAGGATCTGCCCGAGCGAGTAGCCGACGGTCAGCAGCGCGACGGCACGCGGGAACCGCAGGTGGTTCCCGGTGGCGAGCGCGACGTTGCTGACCCCGATGAAGGTCGCTCCGAACAGGACCGCCGCCACCAGCGCCGCCACCATGCCGCCGAACAGGGCGGGAAGCGCGATCCCGGCCGCTTGCACCACCAGCGCGGCCAGGAGGACATCGGGCCGGGCCCAGCGGCGACCGAGCCGGGACCACACGATCGAGGACGGCATCGCGGCGAGCCCGACGACGATCCACGCCACGCCGCCGAGCCAGGGCGGTGTGGTCCGGGCGACGGCCGCCACCAGGAACGTGCCGGCGATGATGTACCCGACGCCCTCGAGGGTGTAGCTGGCGAACAGCGCGGTGAACCACCGATGGGTCCGCGGCCGGGAACCGGGCTGCCGTTCGAGTGCCGGAGGCGGTTCCGGGGCGAGCCGCCAGGCCACCGCGGCGAGCACCGCGCACAGCCCGGCCGTGGCCCACCACGCGGTGCGCCAGCTCCCGGCGAGGTGGATCCCCAACACGAGCGCGCCGGACAGCACGATACCGAACCCGACGCCGCTGAAGCTCCAGCCGGGCAGGTGCGCCGGGTGGTCGCGCAGGTGGCTGAGGACCGAGCTGACCGCGAAGACGAACACGGCGCCGCTCGCGACACCCGCGAGGAAGCGCAGCGCGATCCAGCCGGGTACGCCGGTGGTGAGCGGCATCGCGGCGAGGGTGGCCACGAGCAGGAGCAGGCAGCCGCGGTGGAAGCGGGCGGAGCGGCCGAGCACGGGCAGCATGCCGGCGACCGCGCCGACCAGGTTCCCGACGTAGTTCGCGGTCGCCAGGGAGGCCGCCGCCGTCGCGGTGAGACCGGCGTGCGCGGTCATCAGCGGGAGGATCGGCGTGTAGGCGAACCGGCCGACCCCCATGCCCGCGGCGAGCGCCGCGGCGGCGCGGACCACGTGCGCCCAGGCCGCCCGCCGCTGCGTCGGGTGGTTACGGTGGAAGGAGAGCGTGCTCATCGAGGTTCCCATCGAGCGGTTCAGTGTTAGGTGCGGGAGATCAGGTGACCGGCGCGGTCCGCGGCGTAGCGGCGCGGCGCACATGCCGCCCTAAGCCGCGCCGGTGTGGGACCGGGCCGGGTAGAGCTTGGTGAGGGCCGCGGTGCGGGCGCGCCGGCCGGACTCGATGGCCGCGCGCATGCCGGCGCCCGCGATCACCACGTCGTACTTGTGGAACTGCATTCCCGCTCCTCCGGCACCGACGTCACTGGGTCCAGCGAAGCCGCCGTCGGACCGGAAGTCCACGACAGCCTGCCGAAGAGTGGTAGGCCTGGCTTCGCACCGCTGGTCGCCGCGGTGGCGTGTCACGCGGGTTACACCGCCGTTCACGGCGCGCGGTGCCCGGGAAACCCGGCTTAAGCTCTCGACATGGAACTCCGGCAGCTGAGGTACTTCGTCGCCGTCGCCCAGGAACTGCACTTCGGGCGGGCCGCGGAGCAGCTGCACATCTCGGGACCGGCCTTGTCCCAGCAGATCATCGCGCTGGAGAAGGAACTCGACGTCCAGCTGTTCGTCCGGAACCGGCGGACCGTCCGCTTGACCGAGGCCGGCCGGTCCCTGCTCGGCGACGCCCGCCAGATCCTCGCGCTGGCCGAGGGCGCCGGTCGGCGCGCTCGGAACCAGGCGGCCGAGGCGAGCCCGCTGCGGCTGGGTTACGTCAGCTGGCTACCGGACAATGTGGACGCACTCGTCGGCCCGGTGGTCGCGCTGCGCATCGACGACTGGGTGCTGCCGTCGCACGCGCAAGCCGACCGGGTCGCAGAAGGCAGCCTCGACCTCGCGTTCGCGTGGGTCACGGCCGCGGAGGTCGCCGAGCGAGGCCTGACCGCGCACCTGGTCCGAGCGGAGCCGCTCACCGCCACCCTGCCCGGGATCAGCGGCACCGAGCCGGTGGCCGCCGCCGAGGTCACGGTGCTGGTGGACGCGGACGTTTCGGCTTGGTCGTCGTGGAACCGGTTCGCCGCGGAGTTCGCCGCGCGGACGGGGGCGCGGGTCGAGAGGATTTCCGACGGCGGGATCACCGGTGAAGCGTTCCACGCCCACATCCGCCGCCTGGGCGCTCCCGTGCTCACTTCACCGAAGCGCCACACCGCGGCCGTGCCGCCCAGCCTGGGCCGACGACCGATCGCCGACCCGGTTCCCCTGTGGACGTGGTCGCTGCTGCACCGCGCCGACGACAGCCGCCCCGGGGTGGCGCACGTCGTCGAGTCCTTGACCGCTTTCGCCGAGAGCCGCCACTGGACGTCTTCACCATCGGCCCCGTGGTGGCTGCCCGGCGACGACCCGCACCGCGCTGCCATCCGGGCCGGTGACTAGCGAGACCACGTCGACCTTCGGTGAATCTCGACCACACGGCCAAGGCTTTGCTGAGTGCCGCGTTCGGCGACCGGGGCGGGACCGACATGGGTCCGCTCGTCACGCACGAGCACCGGGAGCGGGTGCTCTCTACGTCGAGTCCGGGCGGCCCGAGGGTGCGGTGACCGTCGTCGACCGACGCGAAATCCTGGATCAGGGCAGCGGGTACTTCCTCGCCGGCACCCTGTCCGACTGCGTTTCGGCGCACATGCGGATCGGCGAAGATGCGAAGCGAACCAGCACGGTAACGGCGCGTACACGGGTGCCTTACGGCGCCGTGCCCCATCGCGATCAATCGAAAAAAATTACGCATGAGGCTTGGCACCTCACCGGTGCACGGCGATTCTCTTCTCATGAACTGTCGTAGAAGGGCGCCGAACCCCGGACCGGACGCCGCACCGAGCGCCCCACCCTTCTGGCGCCTTGCTTTCCGTCTGCTGCCTGGTCCGGCGTGGGGTGTCGCGTATGCCGTCCTGGGCATCGCCGGGGCAGTCGAACTGGCGTGCCGCGCACCGTATGCGGTGACCATCGCAACTTTGGCCGCGTTACCCGTCGGAGCCGCCGCTCGGTACGGCAAGACGTCGCCACGGCGTCGAGGGGAGATATCAGGGAAGGCTTGAGCGCGTCCCGGACGGCCCCGTACGCGTCCGGGTCGGGGACGTCCGCTTCAACATCGAGATTCACGTCGGATACCAACGCACAGCAAGATCCTTGGCTCGCGTACTCCGACAGCCATCGCGAGGACGGTAACCATGAGACGAGAGCGCCGATCGATCAGGGACGTCAGAAAGTCAACGTGGGCAATCTTCGGCACGATTGCCTTTGTCGTTCTCGTGACATACGCCCTCCGCCGGTGGCTGAGTCCCGGCGACTGGGCCGGCGTTGGCCAGTGGTTCGGCGGTCTGGGCGCGTTGATCGCAGCGTGGGTGGCCCTCCGGATCGCCAGCGACGAGCGGCGGCGCGAGAGCCGCCGAGACGCCGAGCGGCTTCGCGTACAGGCCTTCTCCATCGTCGGCGGAGTAGCGGGATCCGAAGGCAGCAACGGCGTGCAGGTGTTCGTCCGAAATACCGGACCCGAGCCTGTCGTGAACATCGACGTCGTTGCACTGCACGTCATCGGCCGCAGCGAGACATTCGTCGTCGAATGCGCGCCCACGAGCGAGCGCCGACAGGTTCTGCTGCCTGGTGAAGAGTGGCGAACGTGGGTGAAGCCGACGAACGAAGATCTTACCTCGGAGCTGCTCTTGAAGGTCATGGACGTCGGTCCTGTGCCGGAGGTGGTCTTCGACGATCTCGCTGCGACACGCTGGTACCGCATCGGCGACGGCGTGCCGAGGTCGTGACGAACCCACGCGTGCCGACAATGGGATGCCGGCTTACAGTCAGCCGGTGACGCATGTTCTCAAAAGGCTTGTTTCTTTTCTCGTCAACTGATGTTCGGTGAAGCGCACTCGGTCTGCGCAACCTCGACCACGGTGGCCGCGGGGCCGCCGGCGTCCCGCTGCCGCGGACCTCGCGCGAGCAGTACACGGCCGGACCGCGCGTGCCTGCTGGTGCTCCGCTGCTGCCGGGCGCCCTGGTCTTCCAAGCCACCGCCGGGCGCATCCACCATGTCGGCCTGTACATCGGCGGCGTCGGCGCGACCAGGTCAGCCGCATCCAGTTGACCGCTGACGTCGACACCGCGCACCTGCATGCCTATCACCCGGGCGAATCGACGTCCTGCCCACGAGGCGACTCAACCGCCGGCGGGCTTCGTGCGTGGAGGGAGCGGCCAGGCCGTCGCGTGTTGACTGTCTGGTGAATTCTGCTCTGTTCCGTTTGTCCGTGTTCCGTGTTACGTTCGGTTGACGGGCCCGCGGTAGTGCTCCGGGCTCGGCGTGCCCGCCCGCCCGGAGTGCTTCGCCGTCCCCGCCAGGCCGGTGCGCGGTTCCGTGCGCGTCCGAAGGGGAGTCCGATGCGCCGTCTCTTCGTCCTGGTTTTCGCACTGCTGTGCACGATCGTTCCCGTGGTGCCCGCGGCCGACGCCGCCGTCGCACCCAAGCCACCGCCGTTGTCCACGCCGTGGACCTCGCAGGTGAGCACCACGAACCCGCTGCCCGAGTACCCGCGGCCCCAGATGACGCGGTCCGACTGGCAGTCGCTCAACGGTGAGTGGGAGTTCCTCAACCCCGCCACCGGCGCGAACGGCAGCGTCGACCGCTACGCCGCGCCGCCGCTCGGGCAGACCCTGCCCGAACGCATCCTGGTGCCCTACCCGGTCGAATCCGCGTTGTCGGGCATCATGCGCAACGACGACCGCGACCTGATGTTCTACCGCCGCACCTTCACCGTGCCGGCGGCCTGGGCCGGGCGGCACGTGCAGCTGCACTTCGGCGCCGTCGACTACGAAGCCACCGTGTGGGTCAACGGCGTCCAGGTCGCTTCGCACAAGGGCGGCTACGACCGGTTCGAAGCCGACATCACCGCGCGGCTGAACGGCGGCGCGAACGAGATCGTCGTGCGCGTCTACGACCCGACCAACGGCCGCGACGAGAAGCAGCCGGTCGGCAAGCAGGCCACCACCCCGTCGGACATCTTCTACACACCGACTTCGGGCATCTGGCAGACCGTCTGGCTCGAACCGACCGCGCCGACGTCGATCTACTCCGTCGACATCCGCCCGAACCTCGCGGACAACACCGCACGCGTGCGGGTGTTCGGCCGCGGAGACGTCAGCGGCTACTCCGTGCTCGCCGAGGCGGTGACCGGCGGCACCGTCGCCGGCAGCGCGACCGGCGGCTTCACCGAGTTCTCGGTGCCGGTGCCGAACGCGCGGCGGTGGTCACCCGACGACCCGTTCCTCTACGACCTGCGCGTGTCGCTGCGCGACGCCACGGGCACCACGGTCGACCAGGTCGTCAGCTACTTCGGCATGCGCGAGGTCGGCACGAAGAACGTCAACGGCGTGCTGCGCCCGACGCTCAACGGCGAGTTCGTGTTCCAGGTCGGCACGCTGGACCAGGGCTTCTGGCCCGACGGCCTGTACACCGCGCCGACCGACGCCGCACTGGCCTCGGACCTGCAGAAGCACAAGGACCTGGGCTTCACCATGGTCCGCAAGCACATCAAGGTCGAGCCGGCCCGCTGGTACTACTGGGCCGACAAGCTGGGGCTGCTGGTGTGGCAGGACATCCCGTCGACCACCAGCGCGAACGCCGACCGCACACCCGCGCAGATCGCCGAGTTCGAGACCGAAGCACGCGAGATCGTCGACGAGCACCGCTTCTCCCCCGCCGTCGTCACCTACGTGCCGTTCAACGAAGGCTGGGGCGAGTGGAACCTCGCCGAGACCAGTCGCGTCACCACGAACATCAAGAACCAGGACCCGACGCGGCTGGTCGACGCGCACAGCGGGTTCAACTGCTGCGCGTCGAAGGGCGATCCGGGCACCGGGGACATCATCGACTGGCACGTGTACACCGGGCCCGACGCGCCCCGGCCGGCCGGGGCGCGGGTGTCGGTGCTGGGCGAGTTCGGCGGGCTCGGCCTGCGCAATCCCGGGCACGAGTACAGCCCCACCGGCAGGTTCTTCGCCTACGAGCAGATGGCGAGCGCGGCGCAGCTGAACGACCGCTACACCGGCATGGTCCGGGACGCGAAACAGCTGATGACCACCAAGGGCCTCTCGGCGTTCGTCTACACCGAGATCACCGACGTCGAAGGCGAGTACAACGGGCTGCTCACCTACGACCGGCGGGTGCAGAAGGTCGACACCGCGCTGGTCCGCGCGGCACACACCGACCTGATCAACGCATCGAAGAACCTGAACGCCGCGGTGCCGCTGACGCTCGGGCACATCCGGTCGTTCCGGGTGACCACGCCCCGGTACACCGACCGGTACCTGCGGCACGCGGACTCGTTCGCCCGCACCGACGTGCTGACCACGGGCAGCGCCGACGGACCGCGGCAGGACGGTTCGTTCCGGACCGTCGCGGGCCTCGCGAACCCGCGGTGCTTCTCGTTCGAATCGGTCAACTTCCCCGGGAAGTTCCTCCGGCACGCCGACAACCGCGTCCGGATCGACAGCGACACCGGCGGCACGTTCGCCGCGGACGCCACCTGGTGCGACCGGCCGGGGCTCGCCGCCGGCGGGACGTCGTTCGAGTCGCTGAACCTGCCGGGCCGGTACCTTCGGCACTACGGCGAAACCGTGTACCTGGCCGTGAGCGGCGGCCCGAACCCGTGGGACACCGCGACGAGCTTCGCCGCCGACGCGACCTGGGACGTCTCGGCGCCGGCGCTGTGGCGCAGTTCGGTGCCCCTGGCGGTGAACGCGCGGCAGTCGCTGCGGGTGACGACGTGGGGCTACACCGACCGCTACCTGCGGCACGCAGGCGGCCTGGCCTACACCGAGGTGGTGAACAGCGGCAGCAGCGCGTTGCTCAAGCAGGACGCGACATACACCGTGCGGCGCGGGCTCGGTGAATCGTCGTGCTACTCGTTCGAGTCGGTGAACTACCCCGGGCAGTTCCTGCGGCACCAGGACGGGCGCGTCCGCAACTCGGTCGACGACGGATCGGCCCTGATGCACGCCGACGCGACGTTCTGCACGCGGCCGGGGCTGGGCGGCACCGGCGTGACGTTCGAGTCGCTCAACATCCCGGGCGCGTTCCTGCGGCACTTCGATTCCGCCGTCTACATCGCTTCCGGTGGCGGAACGGGTTCCGATCGTCCCCAGACGGTGACGGCGGACAGCAGCTGGACCGTCGCGGCCCCCTGGGCCCCGTGAGCGGAGCCGGTCCGGTGTGGACACTCCACACCGGACCGGGCGCAGAGCCGCTATCGCCGTTGTTCTTCGAGCGAGGGATCGCGCACCTCGATCACGATCGGTGCGTCGCCGTCCGCGTCCTGGAGCCGCCATACCCGCGCACGCGCGCCCACCCCCGGCACCTGAGCCTGAAAGAGCATCGGCGATCGCGAGGTCGCCCGCTCCCACATCGCGCACACCCGTCCCTTCGCGGTGTCGACGACGAGCGTGAAGCTTTCGACACCGCCGTCCTCGATGGTGGAGACCGTGCGCGCGCAGATCCTGCCTTCGAGCAACTCGATTCGGTCCGTCGCCTCCGCCCAGCGAGCGCGGGCGCGCGTGCGTTCAGCGCTGCGGGCGACGGCGGCGAAATACGCGATCCACAGCACGACAACGAGGGCCGTGAACACGAGGGTGAAGAGGAGGGAGAACCACCAGCCGGGGGTCGGCTCCGTCCACAGCAGGACGCTCGCCTCGACGCCCCCCACCGCGCAAAGGACGAGGAGCAGCAAGAGCACGGCGCGGCTGGTCGTTCGCAGCGGGCCACGAACCGGTAACTCGACGGGCGGCACCGGATCCGGCCAGCGGTCGACCAGTACCACGACCTGCCCTGCAGACAACGAGGTCGATTCGGCCATGGCGTGAGTCTACGGGGCCCTTCATCGCGATGCCGACGCCGCGCGCGGCGCCGGGGGCCTCCCGCCACAACCGCAGGTCCTCGACCTGGCTTGCCCGCGCAGTCGACGGAGCAAGCGGTATCGCTATTGCCGTCGGGAGCCCGCGTTTTCGCAGTCGTCCACCGAGATGATGCCCGCCTCGACCGGCGCGGTTTTTCCGTACTGTGCTCCCGTGATCACGAAGACCAGGCCACCCTTCCGAGGGCCACGGAGGTCGTCGAGGGGAATGGTGAACCGGCTGTACCCCGCCGGCATGGGCGAGGACATTCGCGTCCACTTCCCGGCGTTGCCGAGGTCACGGTTGACGAAAAAGTCCTGATTGTCGTTGTCCGTGACGATGATCGTTCCGTTCGGCCCACCCGAGTCCGTCCACGACACCACGGGCGCTCCGTTCGGCGCGTCACCATTCCGGTCGAGGAGCGGGGTGTCCCTGGAAAACCGGAACGACTCCGGGTCCTTCGCGATCCGGTAGTGCACGTGGTAGCTGTAATTGTTCTGATCGGGGTTGTCCGGGTCGTCGGGCGCCCCGAATTCGTAGGTCATGATCCACCGGCCCCTGTTCAGCTTGGCCACGGTGGTCATGCCCGGTCGTTCGGGGTACGTCAGCCCGGTCGCATCGTCGACCACGGGACCCCACGTGTGCAGGTCCGTGCTGGTCTGGTGGGCGAGCTTCTGACCGAAGCGCGGGTCCCGCTGGTCGGAGTAGTAGCAGATCAGCCTGTTGTCGTGCAGCAGCAGGAAAGGCTCCCACACCGGCGTCGCGCCGTTCGTCGTGTCGGGCGGTCCACCCCGGGCAACCGTGCTCAGGAACTGCCAGGTGAGTCCGCCATCCTTGCTGGCATAAAGCCGGATATTGGTGCTGGTGAAGCTGTCCAGCCAGTTGCAGGCGAAGAGCAACGCGCCCTTGGGCAAGCCGGCGAACGCCCTGGGCAGTTCGTACAGGAACGGCTGAAGGGAGAATCCGGTGGCCTCGTCGGCGTTGGGCACACTGCCCCGCTGCTCCCAGGTGCGGCCACCGTCGTCGCTCCGGTAGAGCGGGAAACCCGGACCGCCTCCCCCTTGGAACGTCGCGAGCAGCGTCCGCGACATCCCGGCAGGTCGCCCGGCGGTAAGACGCACGGCCCGGGCGTAGGACGCCCACCCTCCCGGGTTCGCCACGACAACAGGCCCGAACGGAGTCTCTCCAGGCACCTTTCCCGTCTCCGCGAACGCCGGCCCGGCCAGTCCCCACGTCGCCCCGACAGCAACGCCTGCGCCGAGGAACATCCGACGGGAGAACTGCGAGCGGCCGGCAGGCGGATCATCTGCGTGTGCTGAGTGGCGATCCTGCACGATTGCCTCCTCGGTGACGCCCCCGCCCACCACGCACGCCCGGGTGCATGGCCTCGATTCTTGCGGAGAAGGTGCGGGGTCGGCAGCGCCTCGGTGGACCACTTCGTCTGGATAGTGAACTAAACTCGCCGTCCTGGCCACTGTCAAGGACGAGGAACCGTATCCACGGCGCGTACGGCCGAATTCAGGATATGTAATTTACTTGAGACGAACTACACGGCCCTGAATGCCCCGGCCGGTCCCGGCCACCGCACTGCTCGCGGCGGCCGGGAAACCCAACCCCGCCCGGACAAGCGGGACCCCCGGGCGTCGAAGCCGCGCTCAGGCGGCGCGGCGCTCCACCTCGTCACCGCGGTAGGGGCCGGGCTTCGGGCGCGGCTTCCCGCCCGGGAAGGCCAGGCGCAGGATCGTGCGGTGCACCGTGCCGAGCTGGCGGGACAGCGGACCGGTGTTGTACGGCAGGCTGTAGCGCCGGCAGATGTCGCGCACCTGCGGGGCGATCTCGGCGTAGCGGCTGCTGGGCATGTCCGGGAACAGGTGGTGCTCGACCTGGTACCCGAGGTTGCCGCTGAGCAGGTGGAACAGCGGGGAGCCGGTGATGTTCGCCGCGCCGACCAGCTGCCGGACGTACCAGCCGCCGCGGGTTTCGTCGCGGACCTCCTCCTGGCTGAACGTGTAGGTCTGGTCGGGGAAGTGGCCGCAGAAGATGATCGAGTGCGCCCACACGTTGCGGATGATGTTCGCCGTGAAGTCGGCCCGGAACGTCGCGGCGAACGTCCCGCCGCCTTCCTTCCGGACGGCGGCGAGCTGCGCCCGGATCGCGCCCCGCACCCCCCGGCCGCGGGCGCGGTCGGCCAGGACCCGGCGCCGCGAACGGGGCTCGGGCTGCCGCAGCCTGCCGACGGCGGTCGCCGCGAGCGCGCTCACCAGCGGCCAGCCGACGTAGTCCTTCAGGATCTGGTCGCGGGCCTTGCCCGAGATGCCCTTGATGTCGTGCCAGACGTCCTTCAGCGGCTTCTTCCCGGCGCGGATGGCCTCGATGTCCAGGTCGTGGACCGCGACCCCCCATTCGAAGAAGGCCATCAGCAGGAGGTTGTACAGCGGCTGCGCCAGGTACGCCGGGTGCCACCGCTGGTGCGGGTCGATCCGCATGATCTCGTAGCCGAGGTCTTTGTCCTTGCCGCGGATGTTGGTGTAGGTGTGGTGGATGTAGTTGTGCGAGTGCTTCCACGCCGCCGCCGTCGAAGCGGTGTCCCAGTCCCAAGTGGACGAATGGATGGCGGGGTCGTTCATCCAGTCCCACTGGCCGTGCAGGACGTTGTGCCCGATCTCCATGTTCTCCAGGATCTTCGCGACCGCCAGGCAGCCGGTGCCCGCCGTCCAGGCCACTTTGGACCGGGAGCCGAGCAGCAGGACCCGGCCCGCGACCGCGATCTGCCGGTGCAGCCGGATGACGCCCTTGATGTACCGGCGGTCGCGCTCGCCGAGGTCGGCGCGGACCCGGTCGTGGATGGCGTCGAACTCGCGGGCGAGCTCGGCGAGCTGGGCCTCGTTCAGGTGGGCGAACGGGTGCGTTGTCGGGGACATGGGTTCCTTTCCGCGCTCAGAGGTCGACCGTGACCCGGCCTTCGGCGCCGTGCACGCAGGTGCGCACGATCTCGTTGTGCATCTCGCTGACGACGTTGGTGCGCAGGTCGCGGATCCGCCCTTCCCGGATCGGCAGCACGCACGTGTGGCAGACACCCACCCGGCAGCCGAACGGCATGTCCACGCCCGCGTCCTCGCCGGCGACGAGGATCGGGGTGCCGGGCGGGCAGTCCGCGTCGACGTTGCGGTGGGTGAAGTGCACCGTCCCCCCTGCCCCTTCGGCGCCCTCCCCGCCGACGATGGGCTGGAACCGCTCGTGGTGCAGCCGGACGGCGGTGCCGTGCTCGGTCCAGTGCGCCTGGAGTGCGTCGAGGAGCTCGCCGGGGCCGCAGGCGTAGGTTTCCCGCTCCCGCCAGTCCGGGCACCGGGTGTCCAGCTCGGCCGGGGTGAACCGGCCGTCCCGGCCGGTGATGCGCAACTGGAGCCGGAAGCCCTCGTGCTGCTTCTCGAGCGCGGCCAGTTCGTCGCCGAAGATGACGCCGTCCTCGTCCCGCGCGGAGTGGATGTGCACGACGTCGTGCAGCCCCGGGCCGTCCGCCAGGTGCCGGAGCATGCTCATCACCGGGGTGATGCCGCTGCCCGCCGTGACGAACAGCAGGCCGCAGCCGAGCCGGTCCGGCAGCGTGAACGACCCTTCGACCTCGCCGAGCCGGACCAGCTCGCCCGGCCGCGCCCGCTCGACCAGGTACGGCGAGACGACCCCGCCGTCGACCTTCTTGGGCGTGACCGAGATGAGCCCGTCCGCGCGGTCCGGGCTCGAGGTCAGGGAGTACGCCCGCCAGTGGTGGACGCCGTCGATGACCACGCCCAGCCGCACGTACTGACCGGGCCGGTGCCCGACCCAGTCGTAGCCGGGGCGGATCAGCACGGTGGCCGCCCCGCCGCGCTCGGGTTCGACCCGCTCGACCCGCCCGCGCAGCTCCCGGGTCGACCACAGGGGGTTGATCAGTTCCAGGTAGTCGTCCGGCCGCAGCGGGGTGAACAGCCAGCGCAGCGCGCGCAACGCCCGGCGCCGCAGCGGCGACGCCGGAGGGCGCATCCCCGTTTCGGCCATCACGCACCACCCCGGACGCGGCGGGCGGCGCTGCCGGGCCAGTCGAAGGCGAACATGCCAATTGAGTGTACAGGCGTGCACTCAATGCGCAGCGCGAGCGACCGCGGACCGGCTTCGGCTCGATCGGCGGCCCGGTCCGAGCACCATTTACTGTGGTGCTCCGGGAACGGGCCATGACCTGGTCCACACGCTGCGCGCACGCCCGGGTGCCGAGCGCCCACCTCGAGGGAGCCCCACATGGAAGACAACCTGCTTCGGGAGCGGGACGCCGTACGAAGAGTCGACGACGTCACCGCCGCGCTGGATCGGCTGGCCGACACCTTCGTGGAGGAAGAGGAGCTGCTGACGGCTCTGCAGCGGGTGTGCCGTCAGGTCATCCACGCGGTGCCGGACGCGGAAATCGCGAGTATCACGCTGATGCGCGACGGGGCGCCGTACACGGCGACCGCCACCGACGACAGCGCGCACCGGGTCGACCGGGCACAGTACGAGGCGGGCCGGGGACCCTGCCTGGAGGCCGCCCGGACCGGCGAACTCCAGCAGGTCCGGGTGACCGAGGTGGCACACCGATGGCCGGAGTTCGCCGCGGCCGCGGCCGAGTCCACCGTCGTCGCCTACCTGTCCGCCCCGCTGGTCGTCGACCACCAGTACCACGGCTCGCTCAACCTGTACGACACCGGCGGCAACAGCTTCGGCGCCCTCGACGCGGCCCTGCTCGACCTGTACACCGCCGCGGCCGAAGGCGCGCTGCGCAGCACCCGGCGGCACCAGGTCGCCCGCGAGACCATGGGCCAGCTGCGGACCGCGCTGACGTCCCGCGCGGTGATCGACCAGGCGAAGGGCATCCTCATGGCCCTGCACTGCATCCCGTCCGAGGAGGCTTTCGAGCTGCTGGTCAAGGCGTCGCAGGAGCAGAACCTGAAACTGCGGGAAGTCGCCCAGAACTTCGTGACCACGGCCACGCGGCCATCGACCTCGTAGCGGTCGAGGTCACGGACTGACGCCGCAGTCGAACAGCACGCCTGCCGTGGCCGCGTCCGGGCCGATCCGCGCCGGCGGCACCGGGCGGCAGTTCCTCGCCTCCCACCTGACCCGCCGGGTCAGCTCCCCCGCGTCGGCCGCCGTCGCGGTGGTCTGCTTCGCCCCGGCGCGGGCGATGTCGACGAACACCTGCGGCAGCAACACGAACCGCAGCTTCCCGGCCGCGACCCACTGCGGAAGCTCCGCAGCCGGCGGCGCCGGGTCGAAGCCGAGGTAGCCGCCGAGCGGCGCCACACGTGCGTCGGTGTTCAGCAGGAACGGGTCCGCTCCGTACGTGCCGCCCTCCACCGCCAGGGTGATCTCGGCCGGCGACGCCTGCGCGAACGCGAGCACCTGGCGCTGACCGGCGCCGAGCCGGTACGCGCTGTCGATGAACCGGACGTACCCGGCCGCGGCACCCGCACCGGTGTTGGCGCCGACGATGGTGTGCAGCGCGGCCGTCGACGGTGGCCCGGCAGCCGGGTCGGCGCTCTCCAGCACGCTCTTCGGCCGCACCGCGGTATCGGCGACGAAGGCCGCCGGCCCGGCCACGACGGCGACCAGGCCGATCACGGCTGCGACGCGGGTAGCCCGCACGAGCGCCGCGACGACGGCGAGCAACGCCAGCGCCGCCACGGTGTACCGCAGCCACGGCAGCCAGTCCGGGGTCCGGTCGAGCAGGACGTACGCGAGCACCGCCGTCCCCGCCACCGCGGCCGGCAGGACGAACCGGGCCCGGCCGCGGGACCAGCTCGCGGCCGTGACCAGGCCCGCGGCGGCGAGTGCCGCGATGGCCGGGGCCAGCTCGGCGGTGTAGTACGCGTGGAAGATGCCGCCGGTGAACGAGAACACCGCTGCCCCGGCGATCAGCCAGCCACCCCACAGCACCCAGCCCGCCTTCGTCCGCGGCGCGGCTCCCCGCGCGCGGCACGCGGCGACGACCAAGGACACCACCGCGAGCGGCAGCAGCCAGGCGATCTGCCCGCCGACCTCCGCGTCGAACAGCCGCAGCGGGCCGGCGACGCCGCCGAGTGCCGCGCCGGCCGTGGCGCTGTAGCCGCCGCCGATTCCGGTCGTGCCGCCGACCAGCCGCGTCAGGCCGTTGTAGCCGAAGGCCAGTTGCCACACCGACCCGTCCGTGGTGCTGCCGACGAACGGCTTGGCGCCCGGCCACACGGTGACGACGACCGGCCACGACAGCGACACGGCGAGCGTCACCGCGCCGGCCAGCCCGAGCCAGGCCAGTCGCCGCCCGCGTGAGCCGGGCGCCGCGACGAAGAACGCCAACGCCAGACCCGGCAGCACGATCCACGCGGCGAGCATTTTCGTGAGGAAGCCCAGTCCGACGAAGACCCCCGCGCCGACGAGCCACCGGGCGTCGTCGATGGCCCGGGTGACGCAGTACGCGGCGAGCAACAGCAGGAGCAGCAAAAGGGTGTCGGGCAGGTTGTCGCGGTTGATCGCCGCGACGATCGGCGTCAGCGCGAAGAGCGCCGCGGCGAGCAACGCGGTCCGCGCGCCGGCCCAGCGGCGCACCACCCGGTGCAGCACGAGCACCGCGGCCACGCCCTCGACGACCTGGACCAGGGCGATCGCCCACGGGTGGAACCCGAAGACGGCCACGCCGAGCGCCTGCATCCAGAAGGCGAGCGGCGGTTTGTCGACCGTGACGACTCCCGCCGGGTCGAAGCCCGCGAAGAAGAACGCCGTGGCGTCGTGCGACATCGAATGCACGGCCGCCGCGTAGTACGGCTGCAGTGCCCGGCTCCCCACTGCCCAGCCCCACACCACAGCGGCGACGGCCGAGATCACCCCCACCGCGATCCGCTCGCCCCGCCCGGTCCGCACCTCGGCCATCGCCACCACGTCTCCCCCTCCGGTCACCGTCGGGAACGCTAGGGGGCCGTGCCGCCGGAATCTTCAAGCTGCGGATTGAAGGGGCCGTCCACCTGGGGGTTGAGCCGGTCGGCGACCGCACGGACGACGGCCGGCTCCTGCCCGATCAGAGGTCGAGGCCGAAGAGAGCAGCGGCGTTGGCCGAGGAGAACTTGCGCCGGTCTTCGTCGGAGGCGAAGTGCCCGAGGAAGGCGGTGATCTCGTCCCGGGTGGGCTGCTGGAAGGGGTAGTCGGTGGAGAAGAGCAACCGATCCGTGGTGGTCACCGAGAGGACGTGGTGCAGCAGGGCGGGGTTGAACATGCCGGAGCTGGTGATGTGGAAGTTCGACCGGATGTAGTCGGTCACCGGCCGTTGCAGGTGGGCGACGCGGGAGAGGCTGTCGGCCCGGTCCAGCCAGAACAGCAGCAGCTCACCCCAGTGCCCGAGCACGATCTGCAGCTGCGGGTGCCGGTCGAAGGTGCCGCGCAGGATGAGGCGCAGCGCCGCGGTGGCGGTGTCCAGGTGCCACCCCCAGCCGAACGTGGCCAGGCCGAGGTCGGTCAGGTCGTCGAAGCCGCGGTAGGAGGCGTCACGCAGCGCGGACGAGGGAATCTGCGGGTGGATGAAGACCGGTTGACCGAGTTCCGCGGCCGCGGCGAAGAAGTCCTCGTAGACCGGATCGTCGAGGAAGCGGTCACCGGATCGGCCGTAGACCATGGTGCCGACGTGGCCCAGGCCGGCGGCCCTGGCGAGTTCGCCGGCCACGTGTTGGGGGGCGGACAGGGGCAAGGTCGACAGCGCGCGGAACCGGCCCGGGTTGCCGTCGACGGCCGCGGCGGCCATGTCGTTGGCCGCGCGGCTGAGCCGCACGGCCTGGTCGGCGGGCAGCGGGTGGGTGCCCGGTGGGGTCAGGGCGAGGATCGACACGTCGATGCCCTGCGCGTCCATGGCGGCGATCCGGCCGTCACCGAGATCTTCCAGA
Organism: Amycolatopsis sp. NPDC004169; assembly: GCF_040610315.1. Lineage (NCBI taxonomy): Bacteria > Bacillati > Actinomycetota > Actinomycetes > Pseudonocardiales > Pseudonocardiaceae > Amycolatopsis > Amycolatopsis sp. NPDC004169. Next base: position 32,500 of record NZ_JBEXMD010000037.1, on the reverse strand, counting down.
CGCTGCCCGTGATCGCCCATCTCGTTGAAGAACAGGCTTTCGTCCGGGTGCGGCACGGCTTTGAGCGCAGTGGTGAGCTCCGGCATGATCCAGTGCTCTTCGATGGCGATGAGAGTCATGGTGAGTCCTTGCGGGGCCGAATACCCAATCAGCTGATAGTTATCATTCGATAGAAACCTATCGACGCCTCCCACCCCACCACAAGTTCGCTGTCAGGTGACAACTATCACTTGACAGCAAAGTTAGCCTGTCCGAGTGGACGAGGGACGCACTGCGCGGCTGTTCGAGCTGGCGGATCTGATCTTGGCGGTGGGCCGCCACATCGAGGCGGCCAAGGAAGCCGAAGGCGAGAGCGGAACCCCCTTGGAAGGCGCCGTGATGCGGTTCGTCGACCGTCACCCGGGCACGACGGCCAGGGCGGCGGCCGAGGCCACGCAGCTGATCTCCAGCAACTTCAGCAGAGCGGTCCGGGGTTTGGAGCAAAAAGGCCTGCTGCGCCGCGAGGTCGATCCCCACGACGCGCGGCGGGTGCGCCTGTACTCCACCGAAAAAGCGCACGAGAACCTGCAGCAGCTACGCCTCATCTGGTCCCGGCTGCTCGACGGGGCCGTGAGCGAAACCGACGACATCGACCCCGTTGTGTCCGCCCTCCGCCACATCGAAACCCACCTGGTCACCCGCTCCGGAGGCAGTGGCACTCGATAGTTCCCGCGGTCGTCCAGGCCGCTCATGAGTCCTTTGTGGATGGATGCCGGCCGACAGCGCTACCGGGATTGATCCGTGGCAGGCACCGGATCATCGTCGCGCGTCGCCCGGTCACGCAGGAGGGCGGCGGCCCGCACCGACCAGTCGTGGTGTTCCTGCTCGAACCGACGGCCGCGCAAGCACGTCAGGTAGGGCCCGATCGGAGATCCGTCGCGCAGGTAGGTCTCCTCGTCGAGATCACCGCGGTACCGCCGCAGGATCTTGTCGAGGATCTCCACCTTGGCCGCGGCCGCCGCGGCTCGGTGCTCCAGTTGCGCGATCACCGGTGCCGCGTCGATGTGGTCGACGGCTTGGACCTTGACCAGCAGGTCGTCGCGGATGAACGAGGGCTTGCTCGCGGTGGCGGCGAAGTGCGCCAGTTCGGCGAGGCCGGCGTCGGTGACCGTGAACAGCCGTTTGTTGGGACGGGCCTGCTGGACCACCTCCCGGCCGCTGATCAACCCGTCGTTCTCGAGCTTGGACAGCTCCAGGTAGAGCTGCTGCGGCCGGGCGTACCAGAAGTTGGCGACACCCACGTCGAACGCCTTGGCCAGCTCGTAGCCGCTGTACTCGCCGGACAGCAACGCCGCGAGCACCGCATGCCGCAGACTCACCGGCGCATCTCCTCGTCGTCGACACCGGGGCAAGCCCATCATAGGCCTGGTTATGATTAGTCAACATTATGACTAGGAGGAGGCTGCGGTGAGGACCGAGGAGCCCGTTCGGAGCGGCAAGTACCTGCGCTACGTCGCCTTGGGTGACAGCCAAACCGAAGGCGTCGGGGACGGTGACGACATCGTGGGCCTCCGGGGCTGGGCCGACCGGCTCGCCGAACACCTCGCCATCGCCAATCCCGACCTCCAGTACGCCAACCTCGCCGTCCGTGGCCGCCGCGCGGGCGAAGTCCGGGCCGAGCAACTCGGGCCGGCTCTCGCCCTGCGTCCCGACCTGGCCACCGTCGTCGCCGGGGTCAACGACCTGCTCCGGCTCCGGGTCGAACCCGCCACGGTGGCCGATCACCTGGAAGCGATGTTCGCCGCGCTCACCGAGTCCGGAGCCCGCGTGGCGACCCTGACCTTTCCCGACCTCACCAGGATCATCCCGCTCGCCCGGCCGGTCCGCTCCCGCATCCTCGACATCAACGACCGGATCCGCGCCGCCGCCGCCCGGCACGGAGTCGCCGTCGCGGAGATCGCCCGGCACCCCTCCGTCGCCGACCGCCGGTTCTGGAGCGAGGACCGGCTGCACTGCAGCCCCCTCGGGCACCAACTGATCGCCGACGCGGTCGCGCACGCCCTGCACCTGCCGGGCAGCAACGATTCCTGGAACGAACCGGCACCACCGTTGCCCGCCCCACCGTCGACGCAGTGGCGCGCCACCGCGGAACTGCGCTGGGCGGCCACCTTCCTCGGCCCCTGGCTCGGCAGGCGCCTGCGCGGCCAGTCCTCGGGAGACCAGCGCACGGCCAAACACCCCCAGCTCCACCGCATCGAGCCGCCGCCGGACCGGACGAGCGCGCCGGCGACCTGAGCGCCCGGCGTATCGTCGGAAAGCGTGGAGAAGCGCGTCGCGGAGGAGTTGATCGAGGGGGCCCGCACCGAGACCGAGCGGCTGGTCACGGCGTTGGCGCGGCAACGCGACGACATCGTGGCGGCGTCCCGGTTCGACAGCGGCGACGACGAACACGACCCCGAAGGCGCGACCATCGCCTTCGAGCGGGCACAGGTCCAGGCCTTGCTGCGGCAGGCGCAGGACGACCTCGCGGCGCTCGGGAAGGCCGCCGACCGGGTGGACGCCGGTGTCTACGAAGTCTGTGAACGCTGTGGCGGCCCGATCGCGGAAGACCGGCTGCTCGCCCTGCCGGCCACGCGGATCTGCATCACCTGCGCGAACCGGAGGTGACGACGCGGGTGTCCGAATCGGACGGCAGCTCGACGTCCCGGGCGATCCGCGCTCACCTCTCCGGCTGCGCCAGGAGCGCCTTCGCGACGTCGTCGGCGTGCGTGATGATCGCCTCGTGCGTTCCCGGCACGAGAACCGGCTCGACGCCGAGCCGGGCGGCCAGCTCCGCGCCGGGCCGGGCGAGCGCCTGGTCGCGCTCGGCGAGGAGGTACGTCATCGGCACGTCGAGGCCGGCCAAGCCGACGTCCGCGAGGGCGTCGAGCATGTAGGCGCCCGGCTGCGGCACCAGCAGTTCGTGGACCAGCCGCTGCACCTGCTCGGGCTCGTCCTGCATGAGCGACTCACGGAACGCGGCGAAGTCCAGCTCGAAGGCGAAGTTCGCCGACGCCTCGATCGTGGCGCGGAGGTAGGCGCCGACCTCGGGCCCCATGGCGTCGGCCATCGACTCGCCCGCCCGCGGCACGAACGCGCTGACCATCGCGACGGCGCCCAGCCGCTCCCCCAGCCTCCGGGCGGCACCGGCGATCGGGATGCCGCCCCAGCTGTGGCCCACCAGCACGACGTCGGTCAGGTCCCGCCGCTCGACCTCGGCGACCAGGTACGCCACGGCGTCCGCCAACCGCACCTCGCGCGGGTCGTCCCCCGCCGACATGCCGGGCATCGTCAGTGCGACGGCCCGGTGGCCCGCGCCGGCGATCCGCCGCGCCACCGGGTGCCAGGCCCACCCGCCGTGCCACGCGCCCGGTACGAAGACGTAGTCCACCGATCCCCCTCTGACTGAAGTAGCCATCCACTCACTGGAGTCACACTCCAGCGAGTCGAGAGCTACGCTACCACGGTGCCCACCAAGAACACCGGCGGCAGGCGAGCCGAATACGCCGCCGCGACCCGGCAGGCCATCCACGACGCCGCCCGGGAACTGTTCGTCGCCAAGGGATACTTCGCGACGACGGTCGACGACATCGCCGCGGCCGCCCGGGTCGCCCCCGCCTCCGTGTACGCCGTCGTCGGGGGGAAGCAGGGCCTGCTCACCGCGATCATCGAAGCCAGGACCACCGCGCTGGACGTCGAAGAGACCTACGCCCGCATCTCGTCCTTCGAGGACGCCGACGAGCTGCTCCGCTTCATCACCCACGCCACCCGCGTCCGGTTCGAGAACGCCCGGGACCTCATGCGCGTGATCACCGACACCGCACCCCACGACCCGGCTGCGGCCCGGGCCCTGCGTGCCGCCCACGCCAGCCTTCGCACCGGCCTGGACCTCACCGCGCGACGCCTGGCCGACCTGGCTGCCCTTCGCGACGACGTCGACGCCGAAGCGGCCACCGATACGCTGTGGTTCCACCTCGGCAACGCGGCGTACTTCGTGCTCACCGACGACAACAACTGGTCCCTCGACAAGGCCGAGGGCTGGCTGCTCGCATCCCTGCGAACGGCGCTCCTCCGGCCGGCAGGCTGACCGCTCACGCCCGCAACGGACCTCGCACAAGCTCTAGAAACCGGACCGGCCGGCCCGATCCAAGCTCACGGGACCGGTGGCCGCGGCCAGCCGCAGCTTGGTCTCGGCGGCACTGCCGGGAGCGGCGGTCATGATCACGATCTTGAGCTCGGTGTCCCCGTCTCCCAGCACGTCGCAGTTCACCTCGATCGGGCCCACCGAAGGGTGGTCGATCGTCTTCTCGTCCTCGCGGTGAGCGGCCACCGCGCCGGTGGCCCACAGCTGCGCGAACCGCCTGTTGCCCGCGGTCAGCTCGAGGATCAGCCCGGCGAGGCGGGCATCGTGCGGGAACCGTCCGGTGGCGCGGCGCAGGTCGGCGACGACGGCGAGGTCCGTGGTCCCGGCGTCGAGTTCGGTCACCGGCCACCGGGCCAGGCGAGCGGGGCCCGCGTCCAGCGGGAAGCGGTCGCGGGCGAAGTTGCGCAGGCGGGGTTCCGACGACGAGGGATCGCCCAGCAGCGCGGCCCAGCTGCGGTTCCACCAGACCAGCTGCCAGTCGGCCGCGAACACCGCGACCGCGACGTCGCCGAGCCGGGAGAGCACCCGGTGGACGCCGGGCGGGATGTGGTCGGAGACCATGCCGTCCGCAGGCGGGGTGAGCCCGGCGAGCCGGTACAGGTGATCCCGTTCGGAGGCCGAGAGTTGCAGGGCCCGCGCGAGGGAGGCGACCACCTGCACCGAGGGCGTGGTGGCCCGGCCCTGCTCCAGGCGCACGACGTAGTCGACCGACAGGCCGGCGAGGTCGGCGAGCTCCTCGCGGCGCAGCCCGGCCGTGCGGCGGTTGCGGCTCACCGGCAACGCCGCGGCCGAGGGCGGCAGGCGATCCCGCCAGGTGCGGATCATCGCGCCCAGCCCGGTCCCGGGTGTCGTGGTCACGACCCCATCTTGCCCCGGCACGGACGCCGGGCCCGGCCACGACGGTGGTACTGCTGTTCCTACCGTCGGGGCATCCCTGGCCGGCCGCGCTCGGCGGGCCGAGGATCGACGGCATGACGATCACCTTCATCACCGGAGCGAACAAGGGTCTCGGCCGCGAGACCGCCCGCCGTCTCGTCGAAGCCGGCCACACCGTGCTGCTCGGAGCCCGCGACCCGGAGGCCGGGGCGAGGGCCGCCGCCGCGGTCGGCGCGCGGTTCGTGTCCATCGACGTGACCGACGACGCGTCCGTCGCCGCCGCGGCGGCCGACGTCGCCGAGCACGAGGGCGCGATCGACGTGCTGATCAACAACGCCGGCGTCCACGGCCCGGCCGGCGACCCCTCCGGCCTGACCGGCGCCGACGCGCTCGGTGTCTTCGACGTCAACGTCGCCGGAGTCGTCCGGACGACCACCGCGTTCCTGCCGCTCCTGCGCCGGTCGGCGGATCCCGTCATCATCAACGTCAGCAGCGGAATGGGGTCGCTCGCCCTGACCCACGACCCGTCGCGGGCCGAGTCCAAGGTCGTCGCGCCGCTCTACACCGCCTCGAAGGCGGCGCTGACGATGCTGACCACGCAGTACGCGAAAGCGTTTCCCGGCATCCGCGTCAACGCCGCCGACCCCGGCTACACGGCGACCGACCTCAACGGCCACAGCGGCCCGCAGACCGTCACCGAGGGCACCGACGCCCTCGTCGGACTGGCCACCGAGCGGCCCGGCGCCGGCTCGGGGCGGTTCGTCGACCGGACGGGCGAGGTCGCCTGGTCCTGAGGGCGGATCGCGGCGGTCGTCCACAGGCGGGGCGCCGGCCCCCAGAGCGTGTCGCCTGACTATTCGATCTCCCGGGCCGAGGATGGGCAAATGGTGCGCGCTGAGGTGTTCTGCGAGGAGGTGCGGGCGTTCATCGAGCCGGTGTGGCCCACTTCCGGTCTGTGGGCGGGTCACTGACGTGGCACGGCCGACAGCTCGGGTGCTGACGTTGCTCGAGCTACTGCAGTCCGGTGGCACCCGGACCTCGGCCGAGCTGGCCGAGCGGTTGAACGTGGACGGACGCACGGTGCGCCGGTACGTGGAGCACCTGCGTGATCTCGGCATCCCGGTGGATTCCGTCCGTGGCCGGCACGGCGGTTACCGGCTGGCGCGCCACTACCGGATGCCTCCGTTGATGCTCACCGACGAGGAAGCCCTGGCGGTCGTCTGGGGGCTGCTCCTGACGAGCCGGTCGAGGTCCGGGCCGGCCTCGATCGGTGACGCGGAGGCCGCCACCTCGAAGGTGCGCCGGGTGCTGCCGCCCGCCCTGGCCCGGCAGATCGACGCGGTGGTCGAAACCGTGAACTTCACCGGCGGCCGGATCGGCGAGGCCGAGCGCACCGAGGGCGGCGAGGAGGCCGGCGCGAGAGTGCTTCTCGGACTGGCGCAGGCGGCGCGGGACCGGCGTCCGATTGCCTTCGACTACCTGCCGCGGCGCGGACGTGCCCGGTCACGCACCGTCCACCCGCACGGCATCGTTGCCGTGCAGGGGCTGCTCTACCTCACCGGCCACGACGTCGGCCGCCAGGCGGAGCGGACGTTCCGCCTCGACCGCATCGCCGGCCTGCGCCTGCTGGACGGCACCTTCGAGGTGCCGGACGACCTGAACCCGGTGCAGCGGGTGCTGGGCCCGCTCGCCGCGGGGCCCGGGCGGCATGAGGTGTCCGTGCTCGTTGACGCCGACGCCACGCAGGTGCGGGGGTTGTTCCCGGAGACGCTGGCGTCGGTCGAACCGGTGGCCGGCGTCTCCGGGAACGGTCAGTGGCTGAGGATTTTCGTCCGTGCGGAACGGCTGGAATGGGTCGCGGGCAGGTTGGCCGCTCTCGATCGGCCGTTCGTCATCGAGCAGCCCGAAGCTCTGCACGGCGTCGTTGCCGCGCTGGGACGGAAGCTGATCGTCGCTGCCGGCGACAACTCAGCGTAGGACCGGTGGCATCTGGGGTGTGCGGTTCTGCTGCAGTTGCCGCGCCTGCGGCGTGACCGGTGTGTAGAGGTTGACGAGTGCGCCTTCGGGGTCGCGGATCAGGACGGACAGGTTGCCCCAGGGCATCAACGTCGGCTCCTGCACGATGTCGAGGTCGTCGCCGAGTTCGGCCTTCATGTGGGCGAACAGGGCTTCGACGTCCTCCACGACGAACTCGACGATGGCGGTGCGGTTGGCGGCCGCCCGCGGTGGGTTGTCCGTGATGAAAGCGACCCGCTCCGGCGTGCTGAGCGCGAAGGTCGCGGACGGTGTCACCAGCTCGACGAAGTCGTCGGTCAGGTACCGCGGGGTGGCGCCGGTGAGGACCGCGTAGAAGCGGACGAGCCGCGGCAGGTCGTCGGTGATCACGCGGACGGAGGCCAGCTGGACGGTGTTCGGTGTCATGATCGCGACGCTATCCCCGATACCGGACACAACCTGTCCGGATTGGGCCACCGCGACCAATGGGCGCTGCCCTCGCTCGACGCTTCGGCCGTACCGCTGTTTTCCGCCGGACCGCCCGGGCCTGTCGAGATTGCCAGCAGGGGGCCGGATTCCTAGGATCTCGGCACCACGAGCCGGAGTGCTCGATCATCTGGGAGTTCGGAGGTTCACCGATGGCGCGTGCCGGCCGGCGAAGAGCCAGCAGCGGGCTCGACCGCCGAGGAGGTGCTGCGGAAGGCCGGGGCTGGGGGCGTCCGATCGGGACAGGCGAATTTTCGCGGCTCCCCGGGGAGCCGCGGAAAGCGGACGCCGCCCAGGAGGAGCGCCGCGCGCGGCTGGAACGGCAGGCCTGGGAAGCGGCGGGCGCGCAGCTGCGTGCGGGCACGCGGATCCGCTGGGCGGTCGTGGTCGCGGGCGCGGCCGTGGTGGTGGCCGGCATCGCCGTGCTGACGACGATGTCCCGCCCGGCGCAGCCGCCGCGCGAGGCGGCGTTGTGGTCGGTGCCGCTCGAGCCGGCCGTCCCGCTGCCGTCGAGCAGCATCCCGGCTCCGTCCGCCGCGCCCGCGACTTCGGCCACGATGGCCGCCACGACCTCGGCCACGCCGACACCGCCGCCGACCCGCCGGAGCGTCACCCCGCCACCACCGCCGGCCGCCCCCGCCCCGCACTGCCCGACCGCCGAAACGGCCAAGCTCAACGACGACGCGAACGGCATCGTCTACAACGGACCGTGGTACGCCGCCGGCCGGCGCGGCCTCGGCGACTTCCACGACGACGTCCACGCCACGAGGGCGGACGGCAGCTGGGTCAGCCACACCTTCACCGGGATCGGCATCGCGCTGGTCAGCGAGACCTACTCCGACGAGGGCCGGATGGACATCTACCTCGACGAAGTCTTCCAGCGCACGGTCGACACCACGAGCCAGGTCCGGCACGCCCAGCAGAGCGTGTTCAGCGTCTGCGGCCTGTCCCCGGGCCGCCACACCATCCGGGCCGTCAAGCGCAGCGGCACCTACATGCTGCTGGACCGCTTCGACGTCACACCGTGAGCCGGTCGCGCAGGGACAAGGACCGCGCGCGCAGAGGCAAGCCGGGAGAGCCCCGAGCTCCCCATACTTCCGGTCCAAGCCGACCGAAGACGGTCCCGTCGACCGAGGAGCAGCCATGAGCGGATCGGGTCCCGGGCAGGACAGCACCTCGCTCGCCAAGAACGTCCTGGGCGTGCCCGGCATCGTGTTCCTGGTGCTGGCCGCGGTGGCGCCGCTGACCGGGATGGTCGTGGTCGCGGCCATCGGCATCGCCGTCGGCAACGGCGGCGGCATGGTCGCCGCGTTCCTCCTCGCCACGGTCGTGCTGCTGCTGTTCGCCGTCGGCTACGCCCAGATGTCGAAGGTCCTGACCAGCGCGGGCGGTTTCTACGCCTTCGTCGTCAAGGGCCTGGGCAGGACCATGGGCCTGGTCGCCGGATTCGTCGCGATGCTCGGCTACAACTGCTTCGTCGCCGGCGCCATCGGCACCAGCGGGTTCTTCACCGGCGCCGTCCTCGAGGACGTCTTCGGGCTGGACCTCGACTGGATCGTCTGGAGCGCGGTCTCGGTCGTGCTGGTCTTCCTGCTCAGCCGGCGCGGCATCGACGTCAGCGCGAAGGTCCTCGGCGTCTCCCTGGTCCTCGAGGTGTCCATCCTGCTGATCATGGACTTCGGCGTGCTGTTCCGGCACGGCTTCTCGTTCGACGTCTTCGATCCGTCCGTCATGCTCCAGGGCGCGAGCGGGCTGGCGTTGCTGTTCGCCGCGAACGCCTTCATCGGCTTCGAAGCGACCGCCCTGTTCGGCGAAGAAGCGAAGAACCCCAAGCGGACGATCCCGCGGGCGACCTACATCGCCATCGGCTTCATCGGGGTCTTCGCCGCCTTCACCACCTGGGCCGTGGTCACCGCGATCGGCGTCGCGCAGGCCCAGGACGTCGCCACCGCGCACCTGTCCACCGGAGACCTCGTGTTCTCGGTGTCGCAGGACTACCTCGGCGACGCGCTGACCAAGGTGATGATGCTGCTGCTCGTGGTCAGCCTGTTCGCGGCCCTGCTGGCCCTGCACAACTCGGCGACCCGCTACCTCTACGCACTGGGCCGCGTCGGCGTCCTGCCCCGGCTGCTGGGCCGCACCCGCGCCCGCAACGGCGCGCCCCAGCACGCCGCCCTCGCCCAGCTGGTCTTCGGCTCGGTGGTGGCGCTGCTGTTCCGGCTCACCGGACTCGACCCGGTCGCCGACCTGACGGCCAGCATGACCGGCTTCGGCACGCTCGGCATCCTCGCCCTGCAGCTGCTCGCGGCGCTGGCGATCCTGGTCCACTTCCGCCGCACCCGCGACCCCCGGCTCACCCGGACGCTGCTCGCGCCCGGCCTGGGTGCGGTGGGCCTCGGGCTGATCGTGACCCTGGCGATCATCAACTTCCCGACCCTGGCCGGCTCCAGCAACGGCCTCGTCCCCCAGCTGCCCTGGCTGCTGCTGATCGTCGCCCTGGCCGGGCTGCTGGCCGCCGCCTGGCTGCGCAAGCGCCGCCCGGCCGTGTACCAGGCCTTGGACACCGACCTCGAACGCGAGCCGGCCGCCACCCTCGGCATGGTAGGGGAAACGTCGTGACCGAGCTTCCGACACCGCGAACCGGCTCATCGGAGGGTCAGGGGTCTCGTCTTCCGACCGGGCGGCAACGACTGCCCGGCGGTCAGGAGCCGGTGGGGCTCTGGTCGTCGCGGCGGGTGCTGCCGGCTTGGCGGGCGGCCCATTCCTGCCCCCAGGCGGCCAGGCGGCGGCGGTTCAGCACGTGCACGGCGCCGCGGTAGGCGAACACGAACAACGACACCGCCGCCGCACCGAGGGTTGCCGCGCCCAGCGGGGCGCCGAGGACCGCTGCCGTCATCGTCAACGGGCGCTCCGCCGGTGCGCCCGTTTCGTCCACCCAGATCTCGACCTCGTGGCCCGCGACCGTGCCCGCCGGCCCTGCCACCTCGCCCACTCGCTGCTGTCCGTCGCGCGTGCGCCACGTCGCCTGCGTCGGAGCGGAGTCGAAGGGCGTTCCGCCGCGTCCCCCGGAGACCGGCTCGGGACCGTCGGCCAGCAGGACCGCCGTCACCGTGTAGCGCGTGGCCGTCTGCGCACGGGATTCGGCCGCCGTGGCCGAGTATTCGCCGATGCCGAGCAGCACCGCTCCCCCCGCTGCCGCGAGCGACAGGAGGATGACCAGCGCCAGGAGCCGGGCCTGCAGCCGGTCCGACGGGCGGACCAGCGGGCCGCGGCCCGGCAGGAGACTGCGCCGGAGCCGGGTCAACCGCATCCTGGTGTCCATCGCTCCTGCCCTCCGGTTTTCTCGGGAAGTCTTCGCTCTGGCACCCGCAGCCGGACGCACCCGCGCTCGGCATCACGGCTACGGGGCCCTAAGGTCCGCGGTGCAGCACCTCGGCCACGGCCCGGCGCGGGCTGGGCGGGTCCGCTTCCGCGGTGTAGCCGATGCGGAGGAGGGCCTGGGGGAAACCGGCGAGCCCGAGGTCTTCGCCCAGCGCCGAGCGCACCTCCGGCAGGTGCAGCGGCTGGGTCAGGACCGCGCCGGCCAGACCGAGGTCAACCGCCGCGAGCCAGGCGCGTTCCATCGCGTAGCCGGCCCGGACGTGGTCGAGCCGCGAGTCGTCGGCGGTCACGAAGAGCAGCAGCGTCTCGCCGGCCAGGCGACGCTCGAGTTCCGGGATTTGCGGGATTTCGGTCGCGCGGCGGACCAGGCCGGCCCAGGGCACCGAACCGGCCGGGATCCGGCTGGCGGGGATGCCGACGCCGTGCCGGTGGGCCGGTTCGTCCCGGATCGTCCACAAGGACAGCTCCCGCTGGTACGCGCCGTCCTGCCGGAAGGTTTCCGCGGCGAAGTGCAGCAGCCGGGCCACGGCGGCGACCTCGTGGACGGGACGGGCCTCCACCCCCGGCGCCCCGCCTGCCGCGGCGATCCGCCGCAGCACGGCCGTGGGCACTGCCACGCCTTCGAACGGCGCGCGGTGACTGGCCCGGCGGGCGATCGCCCCGTGGCAGCGGAGCTCCTCGATCGCCGGCGCGGCCGGTTCGCCGACGTCGATCCGGGCCAGGAGATCCGGCTGTCCGTCCTCGGGCAGGAACGCCACCGTGCAGGAGCGGCCCAGCGTGCGGACCGCCAGCTCGAGATTGGCCACCGCGGCACCGCAGGAAGCGGCGCGGTCCCGGCCGTGCGGGTCGTGGTGCGGGAGTGCCGGTTCGGCGCGTTCGCGCACCGACAGCTGCATCGAAGTCACCTCGAGCAACCAGGGTTGCGTGTTGTGCACCGACGGCGCCCGCATCATCGACCGGACCAGCACGTCGGTCTCGGCGGGCGTCCAGCCCGGTGCTTCCACAGTGGACACAAGATCACCCCATCCGGGACAGGTGCGGGAAAATCCGCCGGTGCCGGCGCAGGCGGTCCAGCAGCTCGCCGCGGTCACCGCGCAGAGCCGGCGGCACGGGTGGCGCGGACGTCCCCCCGGCGGACCGGATCGCCGCGACGAAGCCGCGGACCCGGGCCGGGCTGGGCACGAGCTCGCCGCCGAGGTAGGCCAGCACCAGCAGGTCCTCGCCGGAATGGGTTTCCATGGCGAACGCCCAGCCGTGCCGTTCGTCCCACAGCAGCGCCATGTCCCGGCCGGGGTGGCGGGGCAGGCGCACGTCGAGGGCGATGTACGCCGAGGCGGGGGTGTCGAGGTCCACCGTGCAGGACTCCTCCCCCACGCCGACCGCGGCGCTCACCGCGGCCAGGTAGCCGGTCAGCCCGCTGCGCAGGCCGTGATCACGGTCGATTCCGGTGAGCAGGGAAATCACGCTCCAACGCCGGGTTTCGTGCACCGGCCACAGCGGACCGGCTCGGTTCGGGACCCGACGGTACGTTCGCGCGTGCGCCTGCGGATGGCGTCGTCGGTCCCTCGGGGCAGGGACTTTCGTCACTTGCATTCCGCGGCCCGGCCGGACGCCCGCGACTGGTGGCCGGTGTCCCCGGTCCCGGTGACTTTCGTCCCCGGCGCGTGGGCCGCCCGCAAGCCGATCCTGGCCTCATGCACGGACCATGGGCCGACGTGCGAGAGACCCACATCGGTGCGGTCTTCCTCGTCGGGGACCTCGCGTACAAGCTGAAGAAGCCGGTCGACCTCGGCTTCCTGGACTTCTCGACGCGCGAAGCACGCGAACGGGCGTGCCACCGGGAGGTGGCGCTCAACCGGCGGCTGGCACCGGACGTCTACCACGGCGTTGCCGACGTCACCGGTCCCGGCGGCGAGGTCCGCGACCACTTGGTGGTGATGCGCCGGATGCCCGAGGAGCGGCGGCTCTCGACCCTGGTCCGGCGCGGCACGCCGCTGACCGCGGCGATCCGGGCGCTGGCCCGGCACCTGGCCGCCTTCCACGCCCGGGCGGCACGCGGGCCGGAAATCGACGCCGACGAGACCCGCGACGCCGTCCGGAACCGGTGGCGTGACAGCTTCGCGCAGGTCCGGCCCTTCCACGGCGAGGTGCTCGACCCGGCCACCGCCGGCGAGATCGAAGAACTCACCGAGGAGTTCCTCGCCGGCCGCGAACCGCTGTTCGACCGCCGGATCGCCGAGGGGCACGTCGTCGACGGGCACGGGGACCTGCTGGCCGATGACATCTTCTGGCTCGAAGACGGTCCGCGCGTGCTGGACTGCCTGGAGTTCGACGACCACCTCCGGCACGTCGACGTGCTCGACGACGTCGCCTTCCTCGCGATGGACCTCGAGCGGCTCGGCGCTCCCCGGCTCGGCGAACAACTCCTGCGCGACTACCGCGAGTTCGCCGGAGACCCCGCTCCCCCGGCGCTGGTGCACCACTACCTCGCCTACCGCGCGTTCGTCCGCGCCAAGGTCGCCTGTCTCCGGCACGCACAGGGCGATCCGCAGGCGGCCGGGCTGGCCCGCGAGTACGCCGACCTCACGCTGGAGCACCTGCGGTTCGGCCGGGTGCGCCTGATCCTCGTCGGCGGCGAGCCGGGCACCGGCAAGTCCACCGTCGCCGGCGGGCTCGCCGACCGGCTCGGCGCCACGTTGCTGCAGTCCGACCGGCTGCGCAAGGAACTGGCCGGGCTCACGCCGGTCCGGCGGCCCGCCGAGGGCTACCGCGAAGGCCTCTACGACGCCGACCACACGAACGCGACCTACACCGAGCTCACCCGCCGTGCCGGCGAACTGCTGGCGCTCGGCGAGACCGTGGTGCTGGACGCGTCGTGGAACGCGGCGCGGCACCGCGCACTGGCCGCCGCGGCCGCGGGGCGGACGAGCAGCCCGCTGGCCGCGATCCGGTGCCTGGCACCGGAAGCGATCGCCGCGCACCGCATCATGACGCGGACCAGTGCGTTGTCGGACGCGACCCCGGACATCGCCCGCCGGATGGCCACGGACGCCGACCCGTGGCCCGAAGCGCATCCACTGCAGACCGCCGGCACGCCCGCGGAATCGCTCGCGCGCGCCGTGGCCTGCCTGGTGCCCGAGCACCGAAAGTCCCCTGAGCGAAGGCACTCCGGCCCTCCCGGCAGCGGGCACCGCGGTGCGAAGGTCGAGCCGGAAACCACCCCCGAGGACGAGGAAAGCCGATGACGGACCGAGCATTCCCGGACGACTTCACCGTCAAGACGGCGGTCGCGATGGCGGTCCGCGCACCGTCGGTGCACAACTCCCAGCCGTGGTTCTGGCGGGTCGGCCACAGTTCGCTGCACCTCTACGCCGACCCGGACCGGCGGTTGCCGGAGACCGACCCGGACGGCCGTGACCTCGTTCTCAGCTGCGGTGCCGCGCTGCACCACGCCCGGGTCGGCTTCGCCGCGCTCGGCTGGGCCGCGGAAGTGCACCGGCTGCCCAACCCCGGCGAACCCGACCACCTCGCCGCGATCACGCTGCACCCGCACGACCCGTCCCAGGACGAGATCGCGATGGCTGCCGCCATCCCGCGACGGCGGACCGACCGGCGCCGCCACAGCTCCTGGGTGGTCCCGCGCGGGCACATCGAAGCGATGTCCCGGGCGGCCGCGCTGGAAGGCACCGTGCTGCAGGCCGCCGGGAACTCCGCGCGCTACTACCTGGCGACGGCGATCGAGGAGGCCGCGGACCGGCACGCCGGTGATCCGGCGTACCGCACGGAACTGGCGGCGTGGAGCGGGCGCCACGTGTCCCCCGACGGGGTCCCGGCCCGCAACACCCCGGCACCGGACGACACGCCGGGTGCGCTGCGGACCCGGCCCTTCGCCGACCCGCTCCTGGCCCAGCCGGCCGGGGCCAAGGCCGAGGACGACGAGACGGTCCTGCTCGTGCTGAGCACCGCCTCCGACGACCGCATGTCGCGGCTGCGGGCGGGCGAAGCGACAAGTGCGGTGCTGCTGACGGCGAACGCGTTCGGGCTGTCGTCGTGCCCGCTGACCGAGCCGCTGGAACTGCCGGACGTCCGCGACACCGTGACCGAGCACGTCACCGGCGGGTCGTTCCCCCAGATGGTGCTGCGCATCGGCTGGGCCCCCGCCAACGCCGAGCCGCTGCCCGCCACCCCGCGCCGCGACCTCGATGACGTGCTGCAGCCGCTCGAAGCTCCCCCGAAGCACTTCCAAGCCCACTAGCGAAGGAGCCGGTCATGCCGTACTGGAATCACCCCTGGACCATGGGCTGGGCCGGCGGCATCGGCATGCTGGTGCTGATGGCGCTGGTCTTGGCCGCGCTCGTCGTCCTCGCCGTCGTCCTCGCCCGGCGGGGACCGCAGCCGCCACCGCCTGCCGACACGGCCCGGCGGATCCTCGACGAACGGTTCGCCCGCGGCGAGATCGACCAGGACGAGTACGAACGCCGCCGGGACGCCCTCACGAGGACGCGATGACCCCTGCGCGGCCACGGCCACCACGGCGAAAACCGGTGTGCCGGGAAACCGCCGATCGGCGGAGGTTCCGGATGTTCACCCGGTTCGACCTCCAGGACCAGGTCCGGCGAGTCGTCATCGACATCGCGTACTGAGAGGACGTCATGGACCGGCTCAGCCCGCTCGACGCCGCGTTCCTCGAGATCGAGGACGAGGACCCGGGATCGTCGCTGGCCATCGCCTCGGTCGCGATCGCCGAGGGACCGGTGCCGGACCAGGACGAGTTCGTCGCGGCCGTGCTCGCGCGGCTGGCCGGGATCCCGCGGTACCGGCGGAAGGTGCGCACGGTGCCGTTCGACCTCGGGCCGCCGGTGTGGGTCGACGACCCGGCGTTCGACCCTCCCGCGCACTTCGGGCGGGTCGCGCTTCCGGCGCCGCACGACGAGAACGCGCTCTGCGAACTGGTCGCCCTGCTGATGGGCGAACGGCTCGAACGCGACCGGCCGCTGTGGGAGTTCTGGGTGATCGAGGGCCTGCCGGACGGGCGCTGGGCGATCCTGACCAAGGTGCACCACGCCCTCGCCGACGGACTGGCGGCGACGCGGCTGCAGACCGTCCTGTTCGGCGACGCCCCGGCCGACCCGCAGCCGGCCGCCGAGGCGGCCGACCCGGGCACGGCCATGCTGCTGCTGGACGCGGCCGGCTCGCTGCTGCGGACGCCGTGGACACTGACCCGCCTGCTCGGCCGGGAGCTGCTGCACCCGAACCGGCTGGCCCGCCGCGTCGGCGATGCCGCCCGCGGTCTCGCGGCGATGACGTCCGCGCTGCTCCCGGTGTCGCCCACGCCGTTGACCGGCCCGCTCGGGCGCGACCGGCGCTACGCGACCGTCTCCGTGCCGCTGGCCGACGTCCAGGCCGTCGCGCGGGCGTTCGACGTCACGGTGAATGACGTCCTGCTGGCCGCGGTCGCCGGCGGGTTCCGGGAACTGCTGCTGCAGCGCGGCGAGACGCCCGCCGCCGACAGCGTGCGGTCGCTGGTGCCGGTGTCCGTGCGGACCGGCACCACGCTCGACAACGAGGTCTCGCTCCTGCTGCCGCTGCTGCCGGTCGACCTGGCCGACCCGGCGCAGCGGCTGGTCCGGGTGCACCGGCGGCTGGGCACGCTGAAGGCCGCCAAGGAGGCCGACGCCGGCGCGCTGCTCACCGCCACCGCGGCGCACGAGCCGTTCGCCCCGGTGGCGTGGGCGATCCGGGCGGCGGCGCACCTGCCGCAGCGCAACATCGTCACGGTGGCGACCAACGTGCGCGGTCCCGCCGAGCCGCTGTCCGCACTGGGCCGCCCGATCGTCCGGATCCACCCGTACGTGCCCATCGCGCTGCGGGTGCGGATCGGCGTGGCCATGCTCAGCTACGCCGGTGAGGTGACGTTCGGGATCACGGCGGATGCGGACAAGGTTCCCGACACCGACGTGCTCGCCAAGGCGATCGAGCGGGAGTTCCCGGCGCTGCTGGCGGAGGTCCGCTGATCACCGGCCGGCCGCGGCGGCGAACTCCGCCGCCAGCGCGTCGACCAGTGCCTCCGGGTCGCGGATCAGCTTCCGATCGGTGCCGAAGCCGAACCGCACTTCGCCGGCGTAGCTGAAGATGCAGACGGTGATCGCCTGGCGGCCGCTGCAGGGTGCCCAGCCGACGATCCCGGACACCTCCGCACCCGCCAGCGTCATGCGCGCCCGCGGGCCGGGCACGTTCGTCAGCACCCCGACCGCCTTGCCGGCGAAGAACCGGCTCAGGGGCAAGCCGACCGGCGCCGGGCTCTGCGCGATCACGTACTGCACCCCGAACGTCAGCGCGGGCTCGAAGGAATCGCGGATCCGGGCCACCCGCCGGTGGACCTCGGCGAGGCGCTCGGCGAACGTCCGGCGGCCCAGCGGCAGCCGGGCCAGCACCAGGGAGAAGTGGTTGCCGAGGGTGGCCGGGAGCTCGCCGTCGAAGGACGACAGGCTCACCGGGATCAGCCAGCCCAGGTCCGACGGCCCGGGCCGGGCGGTTCCGTGAGCCGTGAAGTACCGGTCGAGTGCCCCGGCGACGAGCGCGGTGCAGACGTCGTTGATCGTCGTCCCGGTGTCGTGGCCGATCCGGCCGAGGGTGACCAGCGGGACCGGGTCGCTCCAGGCCGCGGTCTTCTCGACGCCCGGTTCACCGTCCCACAGCCCGGTGGCCGTGGACGGGCCGAGCAGCTCGCCGGTCCCGGTCGCGCTGTGCCAGAGCGTCGTCGCCGCGCTCGCGACGGTGTCGACCGCACGCCGGGGGCCGCCGTCGAGAGCCGCCGAAAGGAAGCCGGCGACGGCACCCGTGGCCCCCACCGCCGCCGTCGCGCCGAGCAACGGCACGGCGACCGCGGACTCCAGCACCGGGTGCACGCGGGCCGCCTGCTGCTGCACTCGCGCGCTGGTCTCGTCGAGGGCGCGGAGCACGGTGGCGCCGAGCCGGACCACCGGCTGAGCCACCGGTTCTCGGTGGGGCGCGGCCCCGCCGACCTTCGCGTGCGGCGCTGTCTCGCCCTCGACCGGATCCAGGAGGCTGAACAGGACCTGCGTCAACCGGATGCCGTCGGCCATCGCGTGGTGGGTGCGGCAGACGAGCGCGCTGCCGCCGCGGTAACCCTGCAGCAGGTCGATGCTCCACAGTGGACGCTTCGGGTCGAGCGGCTCACTACGCCGCGCCGCGACGAACGCCTGCAGAGCCGTCTGGTCGGCGGGTGCCGGGAGGTCCTGCACGACGAGGTGCTTGCCGAGGTCGAAGCCGGGATCGGTCTCCCAGGCCAGGGTGCGGCCGTGCCGGACCGCTCGCTGGAAGTACACCGGGTACCGCGCGAGCAGGCGGTCGGACACCAGCGACCGCAGGCGTGCGGGGTCCACCGGGGTCCGCGTCCAGAGCACCGAGGTGACGACCATCAGGTTCTCGGGCCGGTCCAGGTGCAGCCACAGGCTGTCCTGCGCCGGTATCCGGCGGTGCGGCCCGACGGTTTTCCGCGTGTTCGGCACCGTTCCACTGTGCGGCGGCAGCGGATCCGGCGAAAAGGGCCGGAAGTCCTCCGGCCGCGCAGCCGAGGACCCTCCCGCCGCTCCCCGTCCGGGCGCATCGTGAACGCATCGGCCGGCCCACCGGAGCATCGGAGAAGACTCATGTCCCCCACCCACGTAGTCGTCCTGGGCAGCGGGTTCGCCGGGCTGGAGACGGCGTTCGCGCTGCGCGCGCTGGCGAACCCGGACCGCGTCCGGATCACCCTCGTCTCCGACCGGGACGACTTCCTGTTCCGCCCCGACGGCATCTACCTGCCCTTCGGCGCGGCCGAGGCGCCGCTGCACGTGCCGCTCGCAAAACCGTTGCGGCGCCGGGAGATCGAGGCCAGGGTGGCCATCGCCGAAGGCGTCGACACCCAGCGCGGCGTCGTGCACACCTCCCACGAACCGGTGCCGTACGACCACCTGGTCATCGCCACCGGCGCCGCGATGCGCCCCGAGGAGGTGCCCGGCCTGGCGGAGTACGCGCGCACCGTGTGGACGCCGGGGCAGCTGCACGCACTGGGCGAGCAGCTGCAGTGGGTGGCGCAGCACGCCCGGCACGGCCGCCTGCAGCAGGTCCTGTTCCTCGTGCCGCCCGGCAACAAGTGCGCCGGCCCGCTGTACGAGATCACGCTGATGCTGGACACCTGGCTGCGCCGTCGCGAAGTCCGCGACAACGTCCAGATCGCCTTCGCCACCTCCGAAAGGAGCTTCGTGCAGGCGTTCGGGCCCAAGCTCCACGACGTGGTGGCGGCGGAGTTCGCCGCCCGTGGCATCGAGGGCCGCACCGGCGTGGAACCCGACAAGGTGAGCGAGCTCGAAGTGGCGTTCACCGACGGCTCGGCGCAGGAGTTCGACCTGCTGGTGGCGTTCCCGCCGTACGTGGCCGCCCAGCGCTTCGAGGGCCTCCCCGCCGACGACCGCGGCTTCCTCGTCTGCGAGGAACGCAAGCGCGAAGTGCTCGGGCACCCGGGCGTCTACGCGCCCGGCGACGCCGGCGACTTCCCGGTCAAGCAGGCGTTCCTGGCTCTCCTGCAGGCTCAGGCGGTGGCCGGGCAGATCGCCGCCGACGCCGGCGTGCACCTGCCGGGTCCCGGGTTCGAGCCGGTGAGCACGTGTGTGCTGGAGATGTTCGACAAGGCGACGTTCGCGCAGGTCCCGCTGTCGGTGACCGGCGATCCGGTCCGCCCGGTCGTCGTCGACCAGGACGCGCTCGAGCACTACCGCGTCGGCACGTCCGCCCTCTGGCGACTGGGAAAGAAGGCCCTCGGCACGTACGTCCCGGGCCGGTTCCGTGCCGGGCTGCCGGTGCACGCGGGGGCGGGCTGGGACTCGATGGCCTTCGGCCTGCGGGGCGCAACCGTTGGCTGGCCCGGTGAGCCCGAAGCGGTTCACCAATCGTGAAGCCGGTTCGAGGAGCTGAGCCCTCGAACCGGCTATCCGGGTCAAAGCTCAGCGAGCCGCTGGGACCACCGCTTCACCGTTGCCCACCGCCGCGGGGGCGACAGCCGGCGGAGCGGCTGCGGCCGCTTCGCGGGCCAGGAACGTGCCCAGCTCGCCGATCGTGCTCATCAGCGGCGCCGGGAACACCACCGTGCTGTTGTGGTCCACCCCGATCTCCATCAGCGTCTGGAGGTTCCGCAGCTGCAGCGCCAGCGGGTGCGCCATCATCGTGTCCGAGGCGGTGCCGAGCGCCGCCGCGGCCTGGGCCTCGCCCTCGGCGTTGATGATCTTGGCTCGCTTCTCCCGCTCGGCCTCGGCCTGCTTGGCCATGGCCCGCTTCATCGTCTCCGGCAGCTGGATGTCCTTCAGCTCCACCAGTGTCACGTCGACGCCCCACTCGGTGGTGGTCACGTCGAGGATCTGCCGGATGTCGGAGTTGATCTTGTCGGTCTCGGCCAGCGTCTCGTCCAGGGTATGCTGGCCGACGACCTTCCGCAGCGTCGTCTGGGCGATCTGGTCGATCGCCGCGTAGACGTTCTCGATCGCGACCACCGACTTCGTCGCGTCCACCACCCGGAAGTACGCCACCGCCGAGACGTCGACGCTGACGTTGTCGCGGGTGATGATGCCCTGCGACTGGATCGGCATCGTGACGATCCGCAGGGACACCCGGCGCAGCACGTCGATCACCGGGATGATGAACCGCAGCCCGGGCTCGCGGACCCCGATGACCCGGCCCAGCCGGAAGAGCACCCCCTTCTCGTACTGCTTGACGACCCGGATCGACAGCGCCAGCAGGACGACAACGACCGCGCCCGCGATCCACCAGCCGATCATGACGCCACTCCCTTCGTTCGGACCGGGACGCTCCAGCGGTCGGAGCGGCCCGCGGTCATCAGGTCGACGACCGTTTCCTTGGTCAGCTCGCCGGTGGCGAACACGCCCGCCATCCGGCCCAGGTACAGCACGGCGATCCGGTCGGCCACGTCGAAGACGTCGTTCATGTTGTGCGACACCACGACCACGCCGAGCCCACGCTCGGCGAGGCGGCCGACCAGCTCCAGCACGACTTCGGTCTGCGCCACGCCCAGTGCCGCGGTCGGCTCGTCCATGATGACCAGCTTCGAGTGCCACAGAACAGCCTTCGCGATCGCCACCGCCTGGCGCTGGCCGCCGGAGAGCGAGCCGACCGGCTGGCGGACCGACGTCACCGTCGTCACGCCCAGGCTGTGCAGCGTCTCCTTTGCGGCCAGCTCCATGCGGTCTTCGTCGAGCGTCACGTGCCGGACCTTTTCCCGGCCCAGGAACATGTTCTGCACGATGTCGAGGTTGTCGCACAGTGCCAGGTCCTGGTACACGGTCTCGATGCCCAGTGTGGCGGCGTCCCGCGGCGTGCGGATGCGCACTCCGCGGCCCTGCCAGGTGATCTCGCCGGCGTCCGGGACGTGGATGCCCGCGATGCACTTGATCAGCACGGACTTGCCCGCGCCGTTGTCACCGACCAGCGCGGTCACCTGGCCGGCCGGGACGTCGAGGTCGACGCCGGCCAGCGCCTGCACCGGCCCGAACTTCTTGGTCAGGCCCCGGACGCGCAGCAGCGGCGGGCCGGCGATGGTCGTCACGTCAGGCCGTTTCCCGGGCGACCTCGGCCAGCCGCCTGCCGAGGGGGCTGTCCGGCGTGCGCGCCGGCGGCGGGATCACGGCGACCGGGCAGGTCGCGTGCCGCAGGCAGGCGCTGCTCACCGAACCGGCGAGCGCCGCCCGCACCTTGCCCTTGCCGTGGCTGCCCACGACCAGCATGGTCGCGTCCTTCGCCCGTTCAGCCAGCACCGCGGCGGGATCGCCGTCGGGCGCCGAGCAGCGGGCCGTCACGCCCGCGAGGTCCTTCGTCACCGCGGTGACGAGCTTCTCCAGTTCGTGGAGTGCACCCGGCGGGCTTCCTCGAGGGTCCGGTGCACGGACGCGTCGTCGAGCATCGCGTCGTGCAGCCACACCGTCACGACGTCCAGCTCGGCGCCGCCGATCGCCGCCTGCCCGGCCGCCCACACGAGCGCGGCCGTGCCGGCGTCGGATCCGTCGACACCGACCACGATCCGGCCTCTCGCCGTTGCTTCGGTCATCACCGCTCCTTCCGCAGTCCCCTGCACCTTCAGCGAACTCCTCACCCGCGCCGGGCGAAGCAGTCGTTCTGCCCGAGCTGCGAGGACCTTGGGCCCTACGGGTCGTGCGCGCCGCCGGAGAACCATCGGCGGGAGGTGACGACGACAGGGAGAGACCCATGACGGTACGGCTCGGCATCAACGGATTCGGCCGGATCGGCCGCGACATCCTCCGGTGCGTGCTGGAGACCCCGGACAGCCCGATCGAAGTGGTCGCGGTCAACGACATCACGTCCCCGGAGATGCTGGCGCACCTGCTCGCGCACGACTCCACCTACGGGCGGCTGCGCATCCCGGTCGAGGTCGTCGACGGCGAGGCGCTGCGTGTCGGCGACCACCTGATCCAGGTCTCGTCCACCGCGGACCCGGCGCAGCTGCCGTGGGGTGAGTACGGCGTGGACGTCGTCGTCGAGTCGACCGGCAAGTTCCGCACCCGCGAAGCCGCCGGCGTG
The DNA here is from genome assembly GCF_040610315.1 of Amycolatopsis sp. NPDC004169. Taxonomy (NCBI): domain Bacteria; kingdom Bacillati; phylum Actinomycetota; class Actinomycetes; order Pseudonocardiales; family Pseudonocardiaceae; genus Amycolatopsis; species Amycolatopsis sp. NPDC004169. Next base: position 9,993 of record NZ_JBEXMD010000037.1, on the reverse strand, counting down.
CACCTGGCGGCCGGTGCGAAGAAGGTCGTGATCTCCGCGCCCGGCAAGGGTGTCGACGCGACGATCGTGCTCGGGGTGAACGAGGGCGACTACGACCCGGTCCACCACCACATCGTCTCGAACGCCTCCTGCACGACCAACTGCGTCGCACCGATGGTGAAGGTGCTGAACTCCGCGTTCGGCATCCGCCGCGGCCTGCTCACCACGATCCACAGCTACACCGGCGACCAGGCATTGCTGGACCGGCCGCACAAGGACCCCCGCCGCGCCCGGTCCGCGGCGGTCAACGTGGTGCCGACCAGCACCGGCGCGGCGAAGGCCATCGGGTTGGTGCTGCCGGAGCTGGCCGGCAAGCTCGACGGCGTGGCGGTCCGCGTCCCGGTCGAGGACGGCTCGCTGACGGACCTGACGGTGGAGCTCGAGCGCCCGGTGACGGCCGAGCAGGTCAACCACGCGTTCGCCGAAGCCGCCGACGGCGACCTCAAGGGCATCCTCCGCTACACCGAGGCGCCGATCGTGTCCCGCGACATCATCGGCGACCCGGCTTCGTGCGTGTTCGACGCCCAGCTGACCAAGGCCGACGCACACCTGGCGAAGGTGTTCGGCTGGTACGACAACGAGTGGGGGTACGCGACCCGCACGGTCGAGCTGGTGGAGCTGATCGGGCGATCGCTGGGCTGAAAGCCCCGGGCGCCCGCCGGTGATGCGGCCCGGCGGGTACCCGTCGCCGGCCGGACGAGGCGGAGACGATGAGACCGATGTCCGCCGCTGCCCACCGGCCACACCGAAACCGCCGCTCTCGAGATCAACAACCGCGGAGTGGTCGTCGGCGCGGTGACCGATTCCCTGCCCGCACGCTGCGTAGTGAGGCCGGGCGATTGACCGGATCGGCGTTCCCGCGGATCCGGCATGAGCGTCAGGCCAAGGCCCCCGGCCACCGGCACGCTTGACGTGACCGGTGGCCGGGGACCTTGCTGTGCCGGACCGATCCGTCAACTCGATCGGCGGCGGCTGACGAGTACCAAGGACGCGCCGGCGACGAAGGTCACCATTCCGCCCAGGGCGAGCCACCCGACGTCCACGCCGGTCGAGGCGAGACGGCCGGTCTCACGGCCCGCGACAACCTGTCGGGCAGGTGCGGGCCGAGCGGGTGCACCGGCCGATGGCTTCGCCGCCGGCGGAACGGCGTCCGGATCGGGCTGGTCCGGTCCGGGCACGAGCACCACCCAATTCGGCGGGTAGAACCCGTCATCGCCGCCGCGAACGAGCCACATCTGCGTCCGGCCCCACTGCCCTTGCCACGGGCCGACGACGCCGACGTCATAGCGGTCGGCGGGCAGGTCGAAGAAGGCGACGTACCCACCCGGCCCGGTCACCGCACGCGCCACGATCGCCCCGGTCACCTGGTTGCGCAGGTAAACCTTCAGGCCGGACGGCCCCTCGTACTGCGGGTGACACCCACAGCTGTAGACCGGGGTGACGACGTACCCGACGGACTTGGTCGCCCTCGCGCCGGGGATCCGGGTGGCCGCCGTCACCTCGACGTACCCCAGGGACTCGGGAAAGAAGACGGTGCAGCGGGCCTCCAGGTACCCGGCGGTGACGGACTCCTGCCGCACCGGGATGGTGATCTCGAAGTCCCGTGCGGAGGCCGCCGGCACCGTGCCTCCTGAACCGGCCGGGCTCAGCTCACCCAAGCCGACCGGTGCCCTGTAGTCGCTCGTCCAGCAGTTCGCGGTCAGGCCCGGAACCGGGCCCCGTCCGCTGTTGGCCACCGTGACGATCAACCGGGCGGTGTCGCCCTCGGCGTAGGTGGGCGCCGAGAACCGTGCGGAGCCGGTGAGCCAGCCGGTGATGTCGTACTCGCCCCGGACCACCACTTCCGGCTCACTGTCCCCGGTCACCTCCACCGTGACGCCGGCGAACTTCCAGTCCGCGGAGACACCGTAGAGCGTCCAGGAACCGGCGAGCATGTCGTGGAACGCGAACCGGCCCTGGCTGTCGGTCATCGCATCGAAGTACTTGCCGGGGGCCGACGGCCCCGAGGCGCGGACGACCAGACCGGCCAGGGTCTCACCCGGGTCGATCACGTGGTTGCGGTTGTGGTCACCATAGGCGATCCCGGTGAACCCGCCGCGCACCACCGTGAGCGGGGCCGTGACGGTGACCGAGTTGTCGGCCAGGTCGGCGTCGGGCTCGGTGGAGGTGACTTCGACCGTCAACCGCACCACGTTCTCGCTGACATCTTCGATGTACGCGAAGGCGTAGGCTTCGGCCGTCTCCCCCGGCGCCAGAACGGCGTTCCCGCCGTTGATGGTGCTCCAGGTGTGGGACGTCAGCGTCCCCGAATCGGTCAACCGCACGCCGGTGGCGGTGCCGCCGCCCGTGTTGGTCACCGTCGCGTGAACGACGACCGTGTCGCCCGGCCGGTAGGAAGGTTGGCCGAACGCCACGGTCAGCCGCAGGTCGGGCTGCTCCTCCGCGGCAGCGGGTGGCGCGGAGGCCGAAGTCGTCGACACCGGCGTCGTGCTCGGCGCCGGTGCGGACGACGGCGGGTCCTTCACCGCCGTCTCCGACGGCTTCACCGATGTGGGCGACGCTTTGGCCGTCGAAGTCGGGGCCGGCGACGGCTTGGTGGTCGGCGTCGGCTTCGTCGTCGGCGCCGGTCTCGAGGTCGGCGATGGTTTCGTGGTCGGCGTTTCCGCGGTGGACGGTGGCGGGGAACCCACCGCCGGTACCGTGGAAGCCGGCGTCTCGGTCTCCGCCGCGAACACCGGCCCGGCCGAGACGCCGAGGGACATCGCCACCGCCACCGTGGCCGCCGCGGCGACCCGGGACATCCGTTTCATCCTCACTCCTCCCGTTGCGCGGCCTCCGCCGGCCGCAGTGCGCGTGGTCCGGAGAGCTCGAGCGGGAAGGAACCGGGTGCTCAGCGTCCGGCCGGTTCCGGGAACTGCTTGCCCGCGCGTGGCATCGCGCTCGACAGACCGGGAAGGTCGCGGCCGGGCAGCAGGTGGTGCCAGTAGAACCACGGGGAAATCAGCTTCCCGAGGTGGTTGAGCCGGGACTCCTTGAGCAGCGGCAGTCCCGTCTCCGCCGGGAACCGGCCGGGGAGCGGCCCGGTTTCGTAGTTGAAGTCCAGCAGCAGCGCCTTGCCGAACCCGCTTTCCACGAAACAGGTGGCGTGCCCGTCGAAGCTCGCGTCGAGCGGCCTGCCGTCCAGGAGCTGCCCGACGTTGCGGGCCAGTACTTCGCCCTCGAAGTACGTGACCGAGGCCGCCTTGACCGCCGGGAGCGCCGCGGCGTCCCCGATCACGAAGACGTTGTCCTTCACCTCGGCCTGCAGGGTGTGCTCGTCGGCGCGGACGAATCCGCGCTCGTCCCCCAGGCCGGGTGAACGGTCCACGTAGGACGCGCCGCCGTGCAGCGGGACGACCACCGCCTGGTCGAAGGCGACCTTCCGGCCGTCGGCGGACACCAGCCGCCCGGCGGCGCCGTCGACCTCGCGGGTGGCGAAGCCGGTCACCAGCTCGATGTTCTTCGCCGCCAGCAGTTCGGCGAACACCCCGGCGGCCGCTGGCTCGGCGAACGCAGCGCCCAGCGGCGTCACGAAGGTCAGCTCGACCCGGTCCCGGACGCCGCGCCCGGTGAAGAACCAGTCCGCGAGGAGGCAGAACTCGAGCGGGGCGACCGGGCACTTGACGGGCAACCCGAGGACGTCGACCACCAGTCGGCCGCCGTCGAACCCCGCGAGCGCCGAAGCCAGGCCCACCGCGCCGTCGAGGTCGTAGAACGTGTCGACGTGAGAACGCCAGCCCGGCCCGGTGAGTCCGGGGGTCCTCTCCGGCATGAGTCGCGCCCCGGTGGCGATCACGAGCGCGTCGTAGCGCAGCACGGTCCCGTCGGCCAGGTGCACGCGCGCGGCGTCGAGGTTGACACATTCGATCGCGCTGCGGTGATAGCCGGTCCCGTCGGCCAGCTGCCGGGGGCGCGACCGGACGAGGTCGTCCGCGTCGGCCGTCCCGAACGGCACGAACAGCAGGCCCGGCTGGTAGACATGGTGATCGTCCCGGTCGACGACGGTGATCCGCGCGCCGTCGCCGAAGTCGCGGCACAGGCGGTTCGCCGCCAGCGTTCCCCCTGTTCCCCCGCCGAGGACGACGATGCGTTTCATCGCCGCCTCCTCAGCGCAGGCCGGCGGCCGCGCCGTCGTCCTGCGTGTACTTCAAGCGGTTGCGGACCGCCACCACGCCGGGCACGGACTCGGTCAGCCACTCCGCGCGCTCCACCTCGCTGCGCCGGTCGATCACCCCGCTCAGCGTCACGACACCGTCATCGACCCGGACCGTGACCATCGGCGGCTCCACCCAGATCTGCCGCCGCAGGACGTCCCGCTCGATGATCTCCTTCAGCTCCTCGTCCGGGCGCAGGAACGCGCGCAGGACGTCCCGGCGGGCGAGGACACCGATCAGCCGACCGGAGCCGTCGACGACGTACAGGCGGCGCAGCTTCGCCTCCACCAGCCGCCGGGCGGCGCCGGCCACGGGCTCGTCCTTGGCGACGGTCGGCACGCGCCGGGTCATCAGCTCACGCGCAGTCAGCCCCTGCGCCTTCGTCCACACCCGGCGCTTCCAGAAGACCGGTTCCGGCTTGCTGTCGCCGCGGTGGCGGGCCAGCAGGTCCGCTTCGTCGACCACGCCGATCGGACGCCGGTGCTCGTCGAGCACCGGAATCGCGGCGATGCCGCGCTCCGCCAGCAGCGAGACGAGTTCCTTGAACGTCGTCCCGGGACCGGCGGTCACGACCGGCCAGGTCATCAGATCCGAAACCTGCGGACCGCGCATCGCACACCTCCGTCAGACGGTTCTCTTCACGTTAGGAAGTCCCACTGCCGCCGGGCTGCGGGCGAGGGTCCCCGGGCGAGGGGTCTTTCGCCCCTTTGCCCGTGCCCGCCGATGCCCTTGCCTGGAACACCCGGCGAAAGGAGACCCCCATGACCGGCCACAAGCGGTGGCGCGACCTGAGTCCCCGGCAGCGCGGCCGGATCCGCCTCGCCGCGAGCGTCCAGCTGCTGCTCGCCGCCGCCGCGTGGTGGGACCTCGCACACCGGCCCGCCACGCAGGTTCGTGGCCCGAAATGGTTGTGGGCCCTGGTGATCGCGGTGAACTTCGCCGGCCCGGTGGCCTACTTCGCGCGCGGCCGCGCCACCACCACCGGGCAGAGCGCGTAGGACATCAAAGCCTGGCTCGTCGACCCGAGCGCCAGCCCGCCGAGCCCGCCCCGGCCCCGGCTGCCGGCGACCAGCAGCTGGGCCCGGTCGGCGAAGTCGAGCAGCCGCTCGGCCGGGCGACCGGCCACGACCTCGCGGTCCACCACCACGTCCGGGTACTTCTCGCCCCAGCCGGCCAGCCGCTGGGCGAGCAGTTCCCGGGCGTACTCCTCGGCGGCCGTCCCCGTGTCCCACCAGCCGTCACGGTGCCGGCAGTGCACCGCGATCAGGCGAGCGCCCCGCCAGGACGCCTCCTCGTACGCGACCGCGATGGCTTCCTCGCTCGCCGGGCTGCCGTCGACGCCGACCACGACCGGCCCTTCGGCGGGTGGCTCGTCCTCGCCGGCGTGTGGGCGGATCAATGCGACCGGGCACCGCGCGTGCGCGGCGAGCGCCACCGTGACCGATCCGACCAGGACCCGGCCCAGCGGCCGCAGTCCCGGTGTGCCGAGCACGAGCAGCGCGGCGCCGTCGGATTCGGCGACCAGGGCGTCGGCGGGCCGTTCGGGCCGCAACACCGTTTCGGCTTCGACGCCCGAAGCCGCGTCACGAGCTTCGGCCAGTATGGCCCGTCCTTGTGTCCCGGCCGCCTCCAGCAGCTGCACGTACGTCGGATCCGCTCTCGGGTAGGGCACGGGCAGTTCCGGGAGCGCGTGCACCAGGCGCAGGCCGAGCCGCCGAGCCCGGGCAACGCGCGCGGCCCACCGCACCGCCGCGAGTGCGCCCGCCGAGCCGTCGACGCCGACCACCAGTTTCGTGCCGCTCATCCGATTCCCCTTTCACCTCCCGGAAGCCAACCGGCCTCCGCCCTCGCGCGCGTGAGGCTTCCGCCCCGTTCCGGGAGGACTTCGGTCCTTCGCGCGCGGTCCTCGCCAACCGGCACCCAAGGGCCTCCCGGCCGGGGACTTTCGACTCCGGAAACCCTGGTGCCACCGGAAGAAACTGACCGCATCACCGAAGGAACGGAGGTTTGCCATGTCCATCAAGCCGGACGCTCAGAAGACGGCTCCCACCCCGCCCCCGGCTCACCGGGTCACCGAACCGGCGCCGGTCCCCGATTTCGTCGCCGGTCCCGCCGTCGCCGGGAAATCCCTGGCCGTCCTGCGCATCGCCACCGGGTTCGTCTTCCTGTGGGCGTTCCTCGACAAGCTGTTCGGCTGGGGTTACGCGACCCCGTCGAAGGGCGCCTGGATCAACGGCGGCTCGCCGACCAAGGGCTTCCTGTCCGGCGTCGACGCCGGGCCGTTCCAGTCGATGTTCCACTCCTGGGCCGGCACCTGGTGGGCCGACTGGCTGTTCATGCTCGGCCTGGCCGGCATCGGCATCGCCGTGATCGCCGGTGTCGGGCTCCGGCTGAGCGCCGCCGCGGGCTCGCTGATGATGCTCATGATGTGGGCCGCCGAGTGGCCGCTCGCGCAGAGCACGAGCACCGGCGAGGCCACCCACTCGACCAACCCGATCGTCGACTACCACATCGTCTACGCGCTCGTCCTGATCGCGCTGGCCGCCGCGGCGGCCGGGAACACGTGGGGCCTCGGCCGTCGCTGGGCCGACCTCGCCGGCGACCGCAAGTGGCTGCGCTGAACACCTCATCCCTGGGCGCCCGCCAACCGGCGGGCGCCCTTTCCCCTGCCCGGAAGGAACAACGATGAAAGCACTCGTGTACGACGGACCGGGCCGGCGCAGCTGGACCGACCACGCCGACCCCGGGCTCGCCGCGCCGACGGACGCGATCGTCCGGGTCGACGCGGTCACCATCTGCGGCACCGACCTGCACATCCTCAAGGGCGACGTGCCCGAGGTCGAGCGCGGCCGGATCCTCGGCCACGAGGCGGTCGGCACGATCGTCGAGACCGGGTCCGCCGTCACCGGCGTCAAGGCCGGCGACAAGGTCCTGGTTTCGTGCATCTCCGCCTGCGGCCGGTGTGAATACTGCCGGAAGGCGGCCTACGGCCAGTGCCTCGGCGGCGGCGGGTGGATCCTCGGGCACACGACCGACGGCGTCCAGGCCGAGTACGCCCGCGTCCCGTTCGCCGACACCTCCACCTACGTGCTGCCGCCCGGGGTGAGCGACGAGTCGGCGCTGATGCTCGCCGACATCGTCCCGACGTCCTACGAAGTCGGCGTCGCGGGCGGCGGGGTGAAGCCGGGCGACACGGTGGTGATCGTCGGGTCCGGGCCGATCGGGCTGGCCGCGATCACCAACGCCCAGCTGTTCGCCCCGAGCACGATCATCGTGGTCGACAAGGAACCGGCCCGCCTCGACGCGGCGAAGTCGTTCGGCGCGGACGTACTGGTGCAGCCGGGCGACGCGGCGGCCGCGGTGGCCGAGGCGAGTGGCGGGCTCGGCGCCGATGTGGCGATCGAGGCGGTGGGTGTCCCGGAGACGTTCGAGCTGTGCACCCGGCTGGTCCGCCCGGGCGGGCACGTGGCGAACGTCGGCGTGCACGGCGCGCCGGTGACGCTGCACCTCGAAGAACTGTGGATCAAGAACGTGACGATCACGACCGGCCTGGTCGACACGGCCAGCACGCCGATGCTGCTGCGGATGCTCGCAGCGGGCCGGCTGGACACGAGCCGGTTCGTCACGCACCGGTTCGGGCTCGACGAGATGGACGAGGCCTACGACGTCTTCGCCCACCCGCAGGACAGCAACGCGTTGAAGGTCGCGCTGTTCCGCAGCTGAACCGCGACGCCACGGGCGGCCGCCGATGTGCGCACCGGCGGCCGCATCGAGGTGCGTGCGCGAACGAGAAGGAGGAGCTGATGTCACGACGGCCAAGGTGTGCCGCAGCCGTGTTCGCGGCGATCGCGCTCTGCATCGCCGCCTCGACTGGGCCCGCGTTCGGGGAGAGCAGCGGGCCGCCCGGACCGGTGGCCGCCGAAAGCCTGGAAGCGCCGCATTTCGAAGCGCCCGCTGCCGATCACGATCGGGCAAGTGCCACGACGACGGCAGCGCCCGGGCCGTCAAGACCGGAGCCGACCAAGCCGACGACATCCGTATCGGCTGCGGCTTCCCGGCCGTCCACGACCGCACTGGCGGCCACCGAGTCCTCCCCACCCGGCTCGGGTCCGAGCACACCGGCCTCCACGGCGCCCGGACCGGCTGCCCCCACGTCGGTGCCGGTGGACCTTCGGCTGTCGGTGTGGTTCGACAAGACCGCCTACTTCGCCCACGAGCTGATCACCGCGCACGCCGGAATCACCAACGCGGGCACCGCTCTCGCGACCGACGTTCGGATCAGCTCCACGGGGAACCTGTCGAGCGTGTACTGGGCACCGGTGCCACCGATCGCGCCGGGACAGACGGTCGAAAACAGCGTGACCGGGTACGTCACCACCGAATCCGGCCCGCTGGTCCTCACCGTCACGGTCGGGTCGCCGGGCGGGCCGCCCGACGCGAACCCGGCGGACAACACCGTCACCGCGTCGGTGCCGGTCACCTACCTCCGTGGCAGCTACCGCGGAACCGTCTACGGCGACCGCAACGGCAACCACGCGATGGATCCCGACGAAGCCCTCGCCGGTATCCGGGTCGACATCTTCGGGGGAAACCCCCTCGTCCAGCGGGCCGCGGTGACCGACGCCGGCGGCCACTTCGCGTTCCCGGACGTGCCGGCGGGCGGCTACGCGACCTCGTTCGCCGACACCGATTGGTACCTGCCACTATCGAGCGTCCAAGTGACCGGGGTGGACGACCCGGACGTGCTGATTCGCGGCACGCCGTCGGTCGCCCTCTGGTTGTCCACGTCCGCGGCGTTCACCCGCGAGTCGTACCGGGTGAACGACATCGCGCGCTTGACCCTGACCCTCACCGACAAAGGGCCGATGCCGTTGACAGACCTGACCGCCGAGTGCCGGGCGACCGCATCAGGTCAAGTGGACACCGGGAAGCTGGCCGTGGGCGGGCCTGGCGTGACCGTGCCCGCAGGCTCGAGCCGAATGTTCGAGCTCACCGTCCGGATCACCGAGCAAGCCGCTGAAGAAGGGAACATGCGCGTCTGGTGCGCGGTCGGGGCGCCGCCGTCCGTCAACGGGCCGGTGACCTCCGTCGGGGCGACCGCGCGGGTTCCCGGCGGCGTCGCTCCGGAAGTCGTCGGCTACCTCGGACTCTTCCGCTACCAGCCACAGCTCGGGTTGCCCGCGAGCGACCCGCTGCCCGGGGTGAAGGTCTACCTCCGCGAGCAGGTCACCGGAAGAGTCGTCACGCGGGCGGTGACCGACGCCGCGGGCAACTTCGCCTTCCACCAGGTGCCGGCCGGCATCTACGACGTCGGCGTCGTCGGACCGTGGCAGCTGGTGTACACCGATCCGGAGTTCCTGGTGCGCGACGGCGAAAACGGGCTCGACCCCTACCCTTACCGGCAGCATCGCCTGTTCGTCATCCCCGGCCCTGACCAGCCGGATCCCGATGCCGCACCACCGCCCGGCAGCCGGCCCGCCCGCGCCGGGACAGTCGTGGCGAAGCCACGGCCCGGCACCGCACCCGCACCGCCGGCCGGCCTGGCCACCACCGGCGTCGAGGTGACGTGGCTCGCGCTCGGCGGCCTGCTGACCGTCGTGATCGGCACCGGGCTGGTGCTCCTCACCCGGCGGCGGTGGCCGTAGCCGGTCACGCGGAGAAGCGGGGGGCCGGCCGGGGGGGGGGGGGGGGCGGCGGCCGGGGGGTGCTATGTAGTGGGGCGGGCGGGGGCGGACCCCCCCCCCCCCCCCCGCGGGGCGGG